>JAWOIF010000166.1:0-15543 GCA_046484805.1 Bacteroidales bacterium | reverse complement strand
CTACAATAACCTCTACATCTACCGGAGGGGGTGAGCAGGCGGCAAGTGAAGAAAGGCACAAGCCAATACCAGGTTCATCATAAGCAGGGATAACGACAATTATACCCGTGTCACGGGCAGGTGCTTCTTCAATGAAAAAGGGGAATAATGCTCCTTTGTGAAGGTATGCAGTAGCAAAACCCATTATTATTTTGCAGATGCAGCCTTCTCGGCGAGATACTTTTTGTTAAGGCCGTCAAGAACCAGTGATGTAATATCGAGAGCATTATCGCCGTAGAGGATCGGACCCCCGAAGCTCCTTCCGAGGATATACTGGAAGTTATATTCCTCTTTCATTCCCTCAAGATATGTAGTAATATAGTTAAGTATCTGTCTGTTCATAACCTGCTCCTCTTCCATCAATTCATAACTGAGTCTGTCGCGGAGATCTACCAGAGCCTGCTGCTGCTGAATAAGAGACTGCTCCATTTCGGCTGCTGTGGCTCTGGTTACGAGTCCTTTTGAAACTTTGTCCTGAAAATCGCGGGCGCCGCGTTCATAAGCCTGTCCCTTGGTATTAAGCTCACTCTCAGACTTTTGCTGCCTATCCATCAAGTCTCCTCTCCTATCGAAATACATCTCGAAATTAAGAATGACTGAATCTATATTTACGTACGCAATTCCGTAAGAGTCAATCTCAACGGGAAGATTTATCTCTTCATTTGCCTCTGTCTGGGCAGGCTTTTTACCCCCGGTGAAGTATAATAAATAAAGGACAGCAAGCCCAACAAACAGAACAGCATTCAGAATAACAGGTAGTTTCTTCATCATTAATACAATAAGATTAAACAATATTTTGCCGCAAATATAAACAAATTAACAGAAAAGAAATGGTGACAGAAGAAAGAGTGGATGTTAGAAGTCTGGACAAGGAATTGCACGAAATCTTCCGCGCTGACCGGGTGACATGGTAGTAAACTTGTAAATAATTGATATTTCATGAGCTCCCGCAGTTGATGCAATCAGATTCGATATCGTGAAGTCATAGCTATAGCCTATCTGAAGGTCATTGGTCTTGTACCCGATCAGGCCTATAACAGCATCTCCTGCCTGTGATGTAACAAAAGGTATCCCCCTGTACCACATTCCAAACATGAGGGGGTTCCGGTAATAGTAGACGCCAATATCTGACTGATAGAAACTGCTCTGAATCTGGAAGTTTGCTGCTATTGTAAGAATTTCGTCATATTTTCTTCTAAGCCTTCCCCTGGCAATAAGTTGGGTTCCTCCGAAAATATTAATTTTTACGGGAACAAAAGATTCATCACCGTAAAATGACTGCTTCGGCCTAAGGAGATGGTCAAAGGTAATACCTGCCCAGGTTTTGTCATCGTAGGCAATTACGGAAGTAGTGAAATCAAAGTCGGCAACACTTTCGAACGGGGGTGGTATAATAGGAGGAGTGACCCCACCGGGTGACAGCGATGAATTGAAGATCAACTTGTAGATATTCAATCCGAGGTACTGGAACTTAAATTGTACGCCCGGTCTGATATGCCACTCATTGGTGATTCTGAAGTCATAAGAGTATATGAGGCCGACATTGGTGGTACTCAGATCGCCAGAACCGGCTACATCGTAGGTAGCAAGTATTCCTATCCCTGAGCTGAAATTGGGCATATATCTGTCAAAGGAGATGCTGTAGGTGTGGAATACGCCAGGGATTGCCGGCCATTGGTTCCTGTAATTGATGGAGAACCTGAAATCTTCAGTTGAGCCTGCAAATGAGGGTGCCAGATAGAGGGAATTGGCATAAAACTGTGAGAAAGTAGGGTCCTGTCCGTTACTTCTAATACTTATAAGAAAAAGTACTACCAGAATATGTTTAATCCTCAGCGGCAAAACAGGGCTTCTAAAAAACAATAGCGAAAATAGTTATTTGGTTTTAATTTACCGCAACTTTAAGCATAAATTTAGAGTACGCCCCGGCAATTGAAGCGATCTTATCAACAATGAAGTATATTTTTACACAGCAGATTCCAATGAAAATTCAAAAAGACAGCAGATTAAAATCTTAAAAGTGTTATGTCACCTGATTTTGAGAATTCCTCTCCATTTTCGAAGCGGCCTCTTGTTCTCCATACATATACGCCAGGTTCACAAATCTGTCCCTTATAGTAACCGTCCCAGCCAATATTCAGATTACGGCTTTCGAACAACACCGCACCTGTGCGACTATACACAATAAGATAATACTCGGTAACCCCTTCGTACTCGGGATGGAAGACATAGGCTGCTTCATCGCTCCTGGGTGAATAGAAACCACCAGTCGGGCCGTTCTTATTGGGGATAAATGCATTGGGGAAGTCAATACGGTATTTTCCAACGGCTGTATTATATAGTAAAGATACCGTATCGGAACAGCCGTATTCGTTGGTAACAGTAAGTTTTATCGTATAACTGTCAGAGCTGCTGTAAACGTGAACAGGTTCTCTCAATAAAGATGTTTCGCCATCTCCAAAGCTCCATTTTGTTGCAAGAGCTCCTTCAGAGTAGTTGAAAATCATTATCTCCCTGTCATTTATGCTACTATTCACTGGTGCAACCTCGAACCGGGCGGTAGGAGATGGATGTACTGTCACTTCGATTGAGGAATAATCCACTTCTCCATTCTTATCGGTCACCTGCAGGATTATTTTATGATCTCCCGGTTCAATAAATAGCCATTCAACATCTTTCTCTTCCGATCTTCGGCCATCACTTGATGTCCATACCAGATGCTTATAGTTCTCGGGAGTACTCTGAAACTTGATTAGTAAAGGAGTACATCCCTCTACTGCAGAGGCTCTGATAGAGCTAAGAGGAGTCTTTTTAACACTCTTGAGATCAGTAGTTTCAGTGACCGTGATGATTCTGGTTATCCCCGAACCAACAGGCGGATCTATATTTACCGTATAGCTTTGCCTTGCCCTGGTATCAGGCTGCTCCCCTGATTCGGCTACAGACACCGGCGGCTCAGTCTCTCCGGAAACCTTGCCAGCCACAACCGGCACATCGGAAATCATCTCGTGGGCACCCTGACCTGAAGCTTCTGCTTCGCCCATTGGCTTTTCTATAATAACGGGATCCCGTGGTGCTGGTTCAGTATCAGTTTTACTTTGAGATGAAATGTCACTGAAAGTGAGAACAAGTGCAAGGCCTGCTGCGACAGCTGTTGCAGTAAGATAATAGACATTGAACCTGACTGGATTGAATCTGAGAAACTCCATCCGGCCAACTTTTCTCATTAATTCAGTCCTGACACCGCTGCCCGGTTCAATGGAAAAATCCTCGAATCTCTCCCTGAACAGGTCATCAATATCCTTATGTCTGCGTTTCGCTGCCAATTATATACGTATTAAAAACTATCCTTACCAATTTTCTTATTTACTCATTTGCCATGTCACTCATTCTCATCCTCCACCCGATATACCTTCTTTATTCTTCTCAGCTTTTCGAGCTTTTCCCTTAGCATCGCCCGTGCCCTGCTGTATTGAGATTTTGATGTATTGACATCAATGTTCAGAATACCGGCAATTTCGCGGTGCTTGTACCCTTCAACTGCATATAGGTTGAATACCATCTTGTATCCCGGCGGAAGCTCATTCAGCACCTTAAACAGCTCGTCAGCAGAAAACAGATCCTCTTCGAAGCTGACCGTTCCCGTTTCAGTGCTCCTGTACTCATCAATGTCAACATGGTGACGATGCTTCATACTCCGGTGATAGTTTGTAATGGCAGTATTTACTGCCACTCTGCGTAACCATCCCGGAAATGAACCTGCCCCGGTAAACTCTTCAATATTAAAGAACACCCTCACAAATACATCCTGGAGTATATCCTCAGCCTCAGCCCTGTCAGCTGAGTACCTCATGCAAATACCCAGTAAGAAACGTGAGTACTTGTCATAGAGCTGCTGCTGCGCCTTCCTGCTGTGCCTGAGGCATCCCTCAATTATTTCCCGGTCACTCAGCATATTCCCATGACAATTAAATGACATTTCTGATCGTACAATGGTTGCACGGTTTGAAAATTTTCTTCAAAATTATCAAAATCTGCTGTAAGTCATCATTTTATTGTGATAATAGTCATTTACTCATTAAATCTCATCCCCTTTTTTTGCATATAGCAGAGAGTAGGTTTTGTGAAATACCATAGTGCAGATAATGAAGAAGATAGAGATACACCCAATACTGGAAATACCCGCACCCGGGAAAGTTACCTTCAGGTTCAATGGAATGGAAATTACAGGTGAAAAGGGATTCACTATTGCTGCCGCACTGCATCAGGCTGGGTTCCCGGTTCACTCGCACAGTCTGAGGTCAAGGAACAGAAGCCTTGAATGTGGTATTGGCAAATGCGGTGCATGCGAGATGCTGGTAGATGGTGTAATACGGCGTATCTGTATCACCAGGGTAGACGATGTTAAGGAGGTCAATGAAATACCGAAGGATTACGAACCCAATATAATACCTTATGAGAATTATCCTCCTTTCAGGGTTTTTAAGACAACTGTTGCAATAATCGGTGCCGGGCCGGCAGGACTTGCCGCAAGGGAGGTCTTAAACAGCTACTGTATTCCCAATATAGTGATCGATAACAACGATCAGATCGGAGGGCAGTTCCTGATGCAGACACACCAGTTCTTCTTCTTTGAAAAGGAACAGAAATTCGGCGGAATGAGAGGTTTCGATATTGCAAAGACGCTGGCTGGTGACTCTCATGAGGGCATTATGCTCAACTCTGTTGTCTGGGACCTGCTTGAAAACAAGAGGCTGGCAGTTAAAAACACCCGCACTGAAGAGATATTTTTTATAGATTGTGAATCGCTTATAGTAGCAACGGGAGCAGTGCCATTCATGCCCGCTTTTGAGAATGACGACCTGCCTGGAGTCTACACTGCCGCTGTGGTGCAGAAGATGATGAATCAGGAGTTTACACTTCTTGGCAGGAATGTACTTACAGTAGGTGCCGGCAATATCGGATACCTGACCTCCTACCAGCTTATGCAGGCAGGTGCAAACGTTAAGGCAATAGTTGAAGCAATGCCGGAAGAAGGAGGTTTTCCTGTTCAGGCGAACAGGGTCAGAAGATTAGGTATTCCGGTGATATTGTCACACCTCCTGGTAAAGGCAATCCCCAACGAAAACAAAGATGGAATAAGGGGTGCCGTCATTGCAGAAGCCCGTAACTTCGCTCCGGTACCGGGAACAGAAAAAATAATCGATGGTATCGATGCTATAAATATCTGTACCGGCCTTATTCAGGACGACCAGCTTCTGACAAAGGGTAAAGAGGTTTTCGGAACCAGGGTTTACGGAGCAGGGGATGCTATACGGATTGGCGAAGGCACAAGCGCAGTACTGAGAGGTAAGCAGGCTGCATTCGAAGCCCTTCATGAACTCGATATCCGTACTGATTACAATGAATATCTGTCTCTTTCAAAAGAGTACATTGATTCACAGCAGCATCCGTTAAGGGTAATCGATGAACCATACAGGCCGACAAAGGAAAGAATGGAAGAAAAACCATTTGTACTAATTGATTGCCTGTACGGATTCGCATGTAACCCATGTCAGTTCGCCTGTCCCCATGGCGCTATAATGAAGACCTCATCCAGTACCGTGCCTGATATCGACTTCGAGAAGTGTATTGGTTGCATGAAGTGCGTTTACCAGTGTCCCGGACTGGCAATATTCGGTTACAACCTTAAAAAGGGATGGCTGTTTCTGCCAATAGAATACCATGCCGAAGAGGGAGCTGAGGTTTTTCTTGTCAACAACAACGGCAATAAACTCGGCACAGGCATCATCGAAAAGATCCTCATTAAGGAGAATAAGACCAATATCGCACGTGTCAGGGCTATTGACCTGCACGGAGAGAAACTTACCGGTGTAAGAGGATTTATAGTCAAGAAAGATTACCCCGCAGAAATTATCTTCAGCAATACCGAGCCTGTAGAGTCGGAAAAATATATCTGTCATTGCGATGATGTAAAACTTGAAGAGATTATTGAGGTTATTGGTGAGAGAAAATTCATCTCAGTTGATGAAATTAAGCATACCACCAGGCTTGGAATGGGTCCCTGCCGCGGTAAAAGATGTATACGCAGGCTGGGGCAGGTATTGCGTGGACAGGGCATCGAACTGGTTGGTGACGCAACCCCGAGAGGACCGCTCTCCAACCAGGTGGGCATGGGTGAGCTCTACCCCAGAACCGGCCGGGAGATTATCATTCCGCCTACTGAAGTAAGAAAGGTGAAGGTCAGGTCATTAGTTGCCGGGGGAGGAATTGGAGGAAGCGCCCTGTTCCGTTATCTTGCAGAGGATGGGTACCATCCGGTTCTTATCAATTACGGCAGAGGTGCTTCATGGAGAAATATTGCAGGCGGCCGTCCCAATTTCAGCCTGCCTGAACTTTCAGAGATAGCACGCCAGAACCTTCAAATATTCAAGGATCTGCAGACTATGCGAAATATCGATTTCAAACCGATCAATTATGTGACCTTTGCCCACAATGAGGAGATGTACAATGCTCTGGAGACATCAATGCAGTGGTCAGATGCAGAGATGATCACACCAAAGGATTTTGCTGCAAGGATTGCTCCGGGGATTAACAAAAACCTCACCGATACATACAGGGCAGCCCTTATAACTCATGACTGCTGGCAGGCTACTCCCGGAAGAGTTATCGACCTGATAAGACAGATTGGAATTAAAAATGGTGGTACGATTGAGGAGGATTGCGAACTGATCGACATCAGAAAGGAGGGGAAGAAATACTTCGCCCTTGTGAAGAACCATCTTAAGGAGTATATCGAATACGAAACAGAGATATTTATAAACGCCCTCGGGCCTGAAGGTGAGAAGTTCGCCCGCCAGACAGGGGTACAGACAGGAATCTATCCGGTAAGACACCAGGCATTCATTACCAGACGGTTGCCCTATCTGGGTGCAGGCAACACACCCCTGCCCATGATGATCGACCGTCGTAAATACAAGGGGTTTGTAGCCGTCTATGGTCAGCAACTGGCCGAGACAGGACAGATCATCGGGTGTGCTTCCCCTGCCATCGATCCCGAAGAAACATGGAAAGACCTTAAGCTCAACACACAGGAGTTCATCAATATCGCCTCAGAGGTATTTGTCAACTGGCTTCCGGAACTGTCATCAGTGGGCTTTCAGGCCATATGGTCGGGATACTACGTTGAACCACGAATGTATATCGATACTGCTCACGGACTCTTCCTGGGACTGCGAGGCCAGGGGTTCATGCTTGGTATGTACCTTGCCAGGTTATATGTCGATAAACTCTCGGGGAAACCAGTTCCTGAATACTTCAGCCGACTTTCAGTGACAGGTGACGGTATGCCCGAGAAGGCGTTTAAGTAATGCTATTTATGATCTCTATAAATTTACCTGCTCAATCTCTTTTTTATTATTTTTATACTCGCTAATTAACAACGAGTATGTTCAACAGATTCATCGCCGCCATTCTTCCCTGGTTTCCGAAGAAATTCATCTGGATCTTTTCAAGGCCTTATATTGCAGGTGAAACCATGGAAGATGCCTTACGGGTATCGAAGGAGCTAAACAAGAAAGGATTGAAGGTAACCCTGGATGTTCTGGGCGAATTCATCAGTAACCTCGATCAGGCAGAAGAGAATAAGCAGGAATACCTAAAACTGATAGATGCTCTGGTTGAGAAGGGCATAGACGGCAACTTCTCACTCAAACCCACCAGCTTCGGACTTCTTATCGATAAGGAAGCCTGCTACAACCATATCAGGGAAATAGTAGCCAAAGCCGCTTCCTTCAACAACTTCGTCAGAATAGATATGGAGGATTCACCCTGCACAGATCTTGAAATTGAACTATTCAGAAGGCTAAAGGCTGAGTTTCCCTCCAGTGTCGGACTGGTGCTGCAGGCTTATCTCAGGCGTACCTTTTCTGATCTTGAAAGTATGCTCGATCTCAACAATCCGGAAATACCACTTAACTACAGATTGTGCAAGGGCATCTATGTGGAACCTGAGGCAATTGCGTTTAAGAAATATGAAGAGATCAACAGCAACTTTCTCAACGACCTTGAATTTATGTTCAGGAACCATATTTATGCAGGTATAGCCACTCATGATAAAAACCTGGTGGAAGGGGCATATGAACTGATAAGGAAATACAATGTTCCGAAGAATATGTATGAATTCCAGATGCTTTACGGAGTGACCCCCGGACTAAGAAAAAGCATCGTCGATGCAGGCCATGTTATGAGAGTCTACATTCCCTTTGGCAGAGAATGGTTTGGCTATTCAACACGACGACTTAAAGAGAATCCAAAAATGGCCAGCCACATTATAAAAGCAATATTTTATAAGGGATAACAGATAAAGACGGCATACAGCTAATTTACTCCGGAATCAATCAAAAGTTAAGCAAAACCTCTTTCAATGATCTTTTCGGCACATGATGCGTTCCGTCAGGTTCACGCCAGTATTTAAAATCACCCTCTTTGATGTCGTCGAGTATAATATTCTCGGCCGGGCGTCCAAGTGCCAGAACCAGAAGTATTTCATACCGAGCGTCTATCCTGAGTGTCTGCCTCAGCATATCCTTCTTTATGGAACCTATCATGCAACCGCCGTAGCCCATGGTTGTCGCTCCAAACATAATTGTTTGTGCAGCAATGCCATGATCAATGCCGAAAGGGTCTCCTATCTCCAAATCACGCAACAAGATTATATACCCTGAGGGCCTTTCACCAGGTTCGGGCCCCGGCCATTCCTTCAGGTAACCTGCCCATGCTGTAGCCGGAAAGATAGCATTGCAATCATCACCAGAATCATATACAAGGTATTTCAACGATTGCCTGTTGGTTGCAGATGCCGATAGCCTGGCCATGTCAACCAACCTGACCAGTCTTTCGCGACCAATCCTGTCAGACTCATCAAAAAGCCTGCAGCTGCGCGTCTTAAGAACAATCTCCTTAAACTCCATAATTCTTAAATCTGAAATCGGTAATCTTAAATCACATATAATCAAACCACTAAGTTAATCAAACCGTTGGCAATATGCAACACAAGAGACCAATTGTTCAACGATGAACCATTACCTCTGGTCATAAATGGAGTAAATCAGATAATAAATATCTTTTCCGGAAGCGAAGGAATGACTCCCTTCTCGCTGGCAATATCAAAAAGAGTTGTGATGGCAGTTTTGCCTTCTTCCCCGAGGCTCAGAGTAAAGTCGTTGACATATAGCTTTATATGACTGTTCATCACTTCACTGTCCATCTCCCTGGCATTGCCGGCAACGAAAGGATAGGATGCAAGGGCATCACTATAAGCATACTCAAGGCTTCTCCTAAGAACCCTGTTTACCCGCAAAGCGATCTCTTCATCGATGCTTCTGGTAACGACAATAGCTCCTAACGGAACAGGTAACCCGGTAAGTCTGCCCCAGAAGTCTCCCATATCAGCAATCCTGATAAGACCTTTTTCTGTATATGTGAACCGGGTCTCGTGGATGATAAGTCCTGCATCGACTTCACCGTCAATAAGTGCTCTTTCTATATCGGAAAAGAGATACTCTTTCTTGTTCTTCGCATCAGGCCAGGCAATACTGAAGAGCAAATTTGCGGTGGTATATTTTCCGGGAATAGCTATTACAGATGAATTTATATCATTTTGAGAGATCTTCTTCCTGCCTACCAGCAGTGGGCCGTTCCTGTAGCCCAGCGCGCTCCCGGCATCAAGAATGAGATAGTCATTGGCCACATAGGCATAGCAATGGTAACTTACCTTTACAACGTCAAGATCCCTGTTCATGGCCCTCCTGTTTAACTCCTCAACATCGGCCATAATGTAGTCGAACTCAATCCCCTCGGTATCAATCCGGCCGTGGACCATTGCATCGAATACAAAAGTATCATTAGGACAAGGTGAAAACCCCAGCGTCAATCTCATTCAGCGGTAAACAATAGTGTTAAAATCTCTTCTGCCTTCTCTCTCAATGTCCCGAGGGCCAGCGGTATATGCCATTTCTTGCGGTCTCTCTCCTCAACCATGTTCGAGACGGCCCTAACGGCCACATATGGGACTCTCTCAAGAGCACAAATATAGCAAAAAGATGCACCTTCCATACTCTCGATATCAGGATTGAACCTGTTTTTAATCATTTCAATCCTCTGCTCCGAACCTGATACCGTATCTGAAGTTATTCCCGTAATAAAATTATGATGTTTCTCCAGTTTGCGGGTATAAATATTGTTGCTTTCGATCCACCCGTCACTGTCAAATGGATTTTCATCATCAACCAAACCTGCTTTAATGGCCGGAATGAATTCTCCATGGTCATCAACCCCGAAATCAGCAAAACAGTCCCTGCTTACGACTCCGGCCGTACCTACAATCAGGTTTTGATTGTAACTGCCTGCAATTCCAGCATTAACCGCCAGTACCGGATGCTCGTTGAGAGCAAAATATCGGGAGAGACTTCTGGCAGTGGCAATAGTTCCTACGCCCGTTATTAGAATTTCCAGGGATATATCTTTTGCGGGTGATGCTAACCTTCTGAATACCAATGATTCAATCTCGGTTGCTATTACGATCAATACTTTCCTTTTCAATTCTGATGGGCTCAAGGTTCATTTAGAACTCAAATGTATTGTTTTTAACCGTAAAAAAAAGCAACTTTGCGAACCCTGGGCATTGAAGGAGATAGATGATTTACCTTACCAGAAGAGAGAGATTCAGCGCAGCTCACAGAATGTACCGTGAAGAGTGGAGCGATGAAGAGAACTACAAGGTTTTCGGCAAATGCTCAAATCCAAACTGGCACGGACACAACTACATCTTATTCGTCACAGTAAAGGGCAGGATATCACCTGAAACAGGGTTTGTAATGAATCTTACCGAATTGAAAACAATTATTAATGAAATTGTAATCAATAAGTTAGATCATAAAAATATTAATCTCGAGGTAGACTTCATGAGGGGGAAGGTGGCTACCACTGAAAACCTCGCAATTGCAATCTGGAACGAACTCAAGCCACACATAAGGAACAGGGGATCAGAGCTGCACTGTGTTAAGATCACAGAGACAGAGAATAATTATGTTGAATATTACGGTGAATAAACAGAAATATGGAGACAATAAACAATGGCTCGGGTGATCTCTATGACGGTTACAACAAGATTGAAACTTGGGATGACAAAACCGTTAAAGAGATAGCAGGCATGTATTATAAGATACTGAAACACCTTGGTGAAGATCCTGATCGTGAGGGTCTTTTAAACACACCATCAAGGGTTGCAAAAGCGTTGCTGTTTCTGACCCAGGGCTACAGTCATAACCCGGTTGAGATACTTAAGGGAGCAATGTTCAAGGAAGATTACCGTCAGATGGTAATTGTCAAGGATATTGACCTTTACTCAATGTGTGAGCACCATATGCTTCCTTTCTTCGGCAAGGCACATGTGGCTTACATTCCGGATGGTCATATTACGGGGCTTAGCAAACTGGCCCGTATCGTTGAAGTCTATTCAAGAAGGCTGCAGGTACAGGAGAGGCTCACCACACAGATTAGGGATTGCATTCAGGATACACTGAAGCCAATGGGGGTCGCAGTAGTTATTGAAGCACAACATATGTGCATGCAGATAAGGGGAGTTCAGAAACAAAACTCAATCACCACCACATCTGCATTTACCGGGTGTTTTCTGACAAACCTCAATACCAGGGAGGAGTTTGTTCATCTGATAAGTACAAAACTGCATTAATCGTTCTATCTGAAACTTTTCCTTCGTTTATCTTCAAGACTAATTATAATCACAGATTATGAAAGCATATGTATTCCCCGGACAGGGTGCTCAGTTCAGCGGAATGGGACGCGACCTGTATGAGAAGTATGGCATTGCCCGGCAGATGTTCTCTGATGCAAACCATATTCTCGGTTTTGATATTACGAGCATGATGTTTACAGGCAGTGATGAAGATCTGAAACAAACAAGGGTTACACAGCCTGCTATCTTTCTTCATTCGGTTATACTGGCAGCTGTTATGGGAGATTCATCTACGCCCGATATGGTTGCGGGACATTCACTTGGAGAGTTCTCAGCACTGGTCGTAAATAAAACTCTGTCATTCGCTGATGGTTTGAGACTGGTGTCAAAAAGAGCAATGGCGATGCAGAAAGCCTGTGAGGCAAGACCGTCAACCATGGCCGCGATAATCGGTACTGAAGACAGTGTTGTAGAAGAGGTGTGCTCAAATATTGATGAAGTCGTAGTACCGGCAAATTATAACAGTCCGGGTCAGATAGTCATTTCAGGATCAATAGAAGGAATTGATGCTGCCATCGAAATGCTCAAGGAGAAAGGCGCAAAAAGAGCTCTTAAGCTGGCTGTGGGTGGTGCGTTTCACTCTCCGCTTATGGAACCCGCAAGACTGGAACTTGAGCAGGCAATCGAATCAACCCCCTTCAGCAAACCTGTTTGCCCGATATTTCAGAATGTTGATGCATCTCCCTCTACCGACCCGCAGATAATAAAGGCAAATCTTGCCATGCAATTGACATCACCGGTGCGATGGACACAAACGGTGCAGAACATGATAGCTGCCGGTGCAACATCTTTCACCGAGATTGGACCGGGGGCAGTACTTCAGGGTCTTATCAAAAAGGTAGATAAGGATATTGAGGTCTCCGGTGCTTCAGCCTGATTCAATCACGAAACAGGAATTTCACATTCTGGATAACCGAAGGGTGTAAAGTCTGTGAAACCGGACAGGTTTTAGCACAATAATCAAGAATCTTCTTTTGCTTGTCAGTATAGTCACGCATAGTAAAATCCAACTCTATGACTATCTCTCCGACTCGTCTTGGGTTATCAGCCATGATCTTGGTTATTCTGCAACTCACCCCATCAATGCTAAAGCCATGCTCATTCGATGCGATCCCCATAATTGTCATCATGCAGCTCCCGAGAGAAGTGGCAACCAGATCGGTGGGTGAAAAATACTCGCCCTTTCCCCGGTTATCAACGGGTGCATCGGTTATTAATCTGTTTCCCGAGCGGACATGGGTCGCCTCAGTCCTTAATTCGCCGAGGTATTTTGTTCTGACTGTTTCCATAAGAGATTATGTTTTCGCTAATATTTGTTGTTGATCAATTCTGAGCCCTGCGTCACTATCACTTTTTCTTTCCTTTTGCAGCTCCCTTGCATCTGTCAGCCACAGGCTTGAAGATCACTCCTGTATGTTTTCTTCCATCAATGAGTATCTCAAGAGGTTCATCAAAACGGATATGCCTGACGAATTGATCCTCATAAACAACCTCTTTGGCATCAAGATAATCAACATCGTAAAATCCGTCATTCATAAAGGGATTGATGGTAAAATATCCTACCCTGAAAGATGTAAGATTCTGGAAAAAATGAGTTCCCTGACTGGGATCAATCCTGTAATTTTTCAACCCCGATTCGATTATTATTCTCGCTGCCGATATCTGAGCCCACTTAACCGGTATTCCAAGCCAGGGATCTGAAGAACCCCAGCGCCCCGGTCCAATAAGAACATAGTTGGCGGCATTCCTGATAAATTCGGTGTTCAGTTTCTCGATATCAACGGCAATCTTTTCGTTAAATGAAGCATTGAATGACTCAGGTTTGACATAGATAACATCTTTCACTCCCTGAAACTTACCGTTTCCAAGGGCCGATTCAGAATAAACAATTGTTTCGAAAAGCTTTGTTTGATCTATATTCACAATCTGAGATTGGTCGCTTATCACTACAGGCCTTATCTGAAGGAAGTTAAAGACCTTCGGCGATCCTGCCGGTGTCTCAAGGTTAGCTGCAAATTCAATCTCAATAGGATTATTCATTTCCCGTTGACCAATATCAAGAAGCGTCTCAAGTATTTCAGGAAGGGGAAACTTTTTATGCTGCAATATATTCGCAAATGTAATTATCCTCCTGCCGGGCTGGTTTATCCCATCACGTATAACGTTGTTGTTGAAATCATATGTTGATGCCACATACCTGAGACCAGTCTCCTGTGCATGCTTCTGTATCGGCAGTTTAAGGATGTTGACACCATCATCGGTTGAAGGAACGAAGCTTTCAATATCGAGGTCGAGAGCATAAAACTCTTTCTGGGTATCTCTCAGGGCTGTCTCAGGCGAAGAGAGCTGAAGTATCTTCTTCGGATGTTTCGGTGAAAATCTCAGAGACAATCCGCCATCGACTATGAGTTTACCCAGGCCGAAGGCAACATTGGCAATACCATCCTCTGCTTTCTCCGATCCTATCGGATAGAAGTTAATAGACCTTGCAACACCTGAAAGCGTGGGGTAATAGATCTCTCCATGCCTGTTTCCGCATACCTCCTGAAGGATAATTCCCATTTTCTCCTCATCGATAACGTTCGATGTGGCCGTCATATAAGCCTTGCTGCTCTTATAATATACCGATGCATATACCTCCTTAATGGCTTCAGAAAGCAGGTTGACCATCTGCCTGTTGTCGGGCACGCGAGGAATCATGTAGGTTGAATAAATGCCTGCAAACGGTTGATAATGTGAATCCTCAAGTTTGCTCGACGACCTTATCGCAATGGGTAAAAGACGTGATACTGTAAGAAATGCGTAAAAATCCTGATACACCCATCCCGGCAATTCTGCCTCAATAAAGCGGTGCAGTATCTCATCATCACTGGCATCTGAAAGAGCTAATGAGTAGAGATTATTCTTCTCCATAAACTCATCAAAGACATCTGTGCTAAGCACAACTGTACGGGGAATGGTTATCAGAACATCAGGAAACTTGTTAAAGAGCTTCTGCTTTTTGATAATACTGTTGATGAAAGCCAGTCCTCTTGCCTTACCTCCTATCGAACCCTCCCCGATACGTGAGAAGGTTGAGTATTCATCGTAGCTTGTCTTGTCGAATTTGGCAATTACACCCCGACCCTTCCCCAGCCTGAAACTTGAAATGGCAACATACAGGAATCTCCTCATTTCCGATGTTGTCGGGAAGTCTTCCCTCCTTATGTACTTGAACATTTGAGCAACTGGAAACAAAGCCCTGGCATTCAACCATTTGCTAAAATGATTTCGTAGAGCATGATACTCAAGGGTCTTATCAGGAACGGTAAGAAGCTTCTGCTGCAGGCTTTGAAGATCGGTTGCAATTGCAATTGCCTCCATTGTGTCAGGGTTGCGGAAGACAAACGGCCCGAAAGCCAGATTTTGAATAATGAAGTTCCTGAGCTCAAGGGAAAGTGATTTTGAGTACTTGTTGATGAATCCGGCTCCAAGCTCATCGGCCACCTCCTTGTAATCCTGGTTAGACGACTGCAGCAGGAAAGGGACCTTCTCGTCATCAGCAAAAACCATTTTGCAAAGCTCAACCCCCGCATTTTCGTCAACAATATTATTCCTTTTGTAACTGATATCTGAGATCACTCCCAGCACATTATACTTATACTTCTCATAAAGATTAAGAGCATCTTCATAATTGGTGGCCAGCA
>JAWOIF010000122.1:0-16431 GCA_046484805.1 Bacteroidales bacterium | reverse complement strand
GATGAACGCCCGAAGCTCATGGGGCCAGAGCGGGACGATGCGGCGCTCACGGCGAAGGTGTTTGCTTACTGCCGGCCATAGGACTGGTAGGCTCAGCTTACAAACTCAAAGCCGTCTGTGAAACACTGGGGTATCAGCGAACGCCAAGCCTGGCGCTCACAAGATTTGTTCTTATTTTTGTACCAACCCATACCCAAAACTAACCTGAATGAACAGTTACAATATCACTACACTAAATGACTTCATAATTCAGAAGCAGAGAGATTTTTCGTTTGCAAAAGGAGAGCTTTCGACACTGCTTCATCACATTGGTACAGCCTCCAAGATGGTAAACACCAAGATCCGCAGAGCAGGACTTGTTGAAATACTTGGTAAATCAGGTTCCATAAATATACAGGGCGAGACTCAGCAAAAACTTGATATTTACGCAGATGAAGTCTTCATTGACGCACTTCTTTCAAGCGGAGAGTGCTGCGGACTTGCTTCAGAAGAGAATCAGAATGAGATAGTCTTTACTGATGCCTTCGGCAGGGACGGTAAATACGTTGTCTGCATAGACCCCCTGGACGGATCTTCAAATATTGACGTAAACGTCTCAGTTGGTTCTATATTCTCAATATACCGCAGGCTTTCAACCAGGGGAGAGAAAGCCACCAAAGAGGATTTCCTTCAACCCGGATCGCGTCAGGTCGCTGCGGGATACGTAATTTACGGTTCCTCAACAATGCTGGTATACACAACAGGAAACGGTGTAAACGGTTTCACCCTTGATCCTTCCATGGGAGAGTTCTGCCTTTCCCATCCTGACATTAAAACTCCCACCGACGGGAATATCTATTCTGTCAATGAGGGTAATTATGTAAAGTTCCCTACAGGTGTGAAGCAATACATTAAATATTGCCAGGAAAAGGACAGCGGTACAAACAGACCCCATACATCGAGGTATATAGGGTCGCTGGTCTCTGATTTTCACCGTAACCTGCTCAAGGGAGGAATATTTCTCTATCCGCAATATGAGAATGCACCCCGGGGGAAATTACGTCTGATATATGAATGCAATCCAATTTCCTTCCTCGCCGAGCAGGCAGGGGGTAAGGCATCTGATGGCCAAAAGAGGATCCTTGATCTCGAGCCAACTTCATTGCATGAAAGAGCTCCGTTCTACGTAGGTTCCTCAAATATGGTTAACAAGGTGGAGGAGTTTATCGAGCTCTGCAAGGACAACGATTGTGAATGACCGACAACCAACATCGGATCATAAGAGGGAGACTGACCCGGCCGACATCTACAGGCACCATCAGCTGTACGAGACACTACTAAAGGAAGTTGATCACAGGCAACCTGAGGCAATACACCTGCAGGGACTTACAGGCTCATCAGCATCCCTGCTTTCAGGGACACTTTTCAATGATTCCGGCTCCCGGTTTCTTGCCATACTTCCCGGGAAGGATGATGCGGCCTATTTCTATAATGACCTTCTTTCTGTGGCCGGAGAAGAATCTGTGCTTTTCTTTCCTTCGGGCTACAAGCGATCTGCACGGTATAACCAGACCGACCCTGCTAATATTGTATTAAGGACAAACGTTCTTAGCAGGCTTGCCTCAGGCCAGGAAAGGAGTTTCATTGTCACCTACCCCGAGGGTATCATGGAAAAGGTGATAAGCAAGAGGAATCTGAAGAAAAACACCCTTAAGATTAAGAGAGGTGATGATCTCTCTCCCGAATTCATTGAGGAAGTTTTGCAGGAATATGGCTTCATCCGAACAGACTTCGTATCTGAACCAGGTCAATATGCAGTAAGGGGAAGTATAACAGATCTATTCTCCTTTTCCACTGACAAGCCTTTCCGTCTTGATTTTTTTGGAAACACCGTTGAATCGATAAGGATCTTCAATCCGGACGACCAGCTGTCAGAAAAGATAGTGAACGAAATAAACGTGATACCGAATATACAGGATGTAACCATAGAAGAGGTAAAGGATTCTCTGTTTGATTTTATCCCTGACAGCACGGTTATATGGATTCATTCACCCGAATATTGCAGGGATAGGATAAATGAAATCTATTTTGGAGCTATTGCAGGCGGGCAGGAGGAGGAAAACAAGGATATTCAGGCCTCTCTGCTTACCGGGAACCGGGTGTTTGAAGAAGCATTACGTTTCCGTCATTTCATGATCGGGAAAAGTATTTCCATGCCGGCAGCAAAGAGCTATTCATTCAATACCGAGCCACAACCCAATTTCAGCAAGAACTTCACCCTTCTTGGTGACAGACTGAGTCAGAACACAGAGAAAGGTTACAGCAATTGTATTGTCTCAGAGAATGAGGCCCAGATAGAGCGGTTACGTAACATTTTCAGCGAAATTGATCCGTCAGTGGTTTTTAATGCTCTTCTGTTCAACCTTCACGGTGGCTTCATTGATCACGACCTGAAGACCGCACTTTTCACCGACCACCAGATATTCGACAGGTACCACCGGTTCAGGATAAGAGGTTATTTCACCAGGAAGGAGAGTATTTCGCTCAGGGAGATCACAGGTCTCAATCCAGGCGACTATGTAGTACATACCGATCACGGTATCGGTCGCTTCGGAGGCCTTGAAAAGATCGAGGTCAACAATCGTATTCAGGAAGCCATTAAGCTGGTTTACAGAGACAACGATACACTTTACGTAGGCATTCATTCTCTGCACCGTATCTCAAAATACAAGGGACGTGATGCTCAGGAACCCAGGATACACAAGCTTGGATCGGGAGCGTGGCAAAAGCTCAAACAGGAGACCAAGAGAAAGGTCAAGGACATAGCACGTGATCTGATCAGGATATATGCCAGCAGGATGACCATGCCAGGAAACCCATTTTCATCCGATTCATATCTTCAGAGAGAACTGGAGGCATCATTCATATATGAAGACACCCCCGACCAGTTGTCTGCAACTGAATTGGTCAAAAAAGATATGGAGAGTAAGCACCCTATGGACAGGCTTGTATGTGGTGATGTTGGTTTCGGAAAGACAGAAGTGGCAGTGAGGGCCGCCTTTAAGGCTGCAACAGATGGCATGCAGACAGCGGTTCTGGTACCTACAACAATTCTTGCATTGCAACATTACCGAACCTTTCAGTCCAGGCTGGAGGGGTTTCCCTGCAGGGTAGATTATATCAGCCGCCACCGGAAACCTGCTGACCAGAAGAAAATTGTTGCAGGACTGGCTGATGGCTCGATAGATGTCATAATAGGCACACACCGTATGGTGGGCAAAGATATCAGATTTAAAAACCTTGGACTTCTGATTGTAGACGAAGAGCAACGGTTCGGAGTAGCGGTAAAGGAGAAGATCAAAAAAATGAAAACCAATGTCGACACCCTTACCCTTTCGGCCACACCAATACCCAGAACCCTTCAATTTTCACTGATCGGCGCGCGAGACATGTCAATCATAAATACGCCCCCGCCCAACAGAGTCCCCATAGTTACAGAACTGCATGGCTTCAACGAGGAGATAATCAGAGAGGGTATTGAATATGAGGTGAACCGCAATGGCCAGGTTTTCTTCATTCACAACAGGGTTGATAGCATCAGGGTTATGCAGGGTACCCTGGAACGTATCTGTCCGGGCGTAAAGACAGCCGTTGTACATGGCAAAATGCCGGGACAGCAGACGGAGGAAATAATGTCAGGGTTTATACAGGGTGATTATGATGTATTGCTTGCAACGACCATAATTGAGTCAGGACTCGACATCCCGAATGCTAATACCATTTTCATAAATGAGGCCCATCATTTCGGATTGTCAGAACTTCATCAACTCAGAGGCCGGGTCGGCAGGTCTAATCGTAAGGCCTTTTGCTATCTTCTTATTCCGCCACTTACCTCTCTATCTCATGATGCCCGGAGGCGGGTTCTGGCAATTGAGGAGTTTTCAGGTCTGGGCAGTGGTTTCAGTATTGCATTACAAGACCTTGACATACGAGGAGCAGGTAATCTTCTGGGGGGTGAACAGAGCGGCTTTATTGCCGACATTGGATTTGAGGCCTACCAGAAGATACTGCAGGAGGCAGCTACCGAACTCAGGGAAGAAGAGGGCATCATGGCCACGGAAGAGGGCGAAGCAGAAAAACAGTTTTTGCCCGAATCTAAAATATCTGATATTCAAATTGATACCGACATGGAGATTATGTTCCCTGACGATTACGTATCGAATATCCCCGAGCGCATCAGACTGTACCGTGAGCTGAATGAGATAAAAAACGAGAAGGAGCTGGAAGAGTTTGAATTAAGGCTAAAGGATCGTTTTGGTCCGATACCTCCCGAAGCAAATGCGCTTATAAACGTGGCAAGACTTAAATGGATAGCATCGGAACTGGGAATGGAGAAGATATCGCTTAAGGGTAAAATTATGATTGTCACTTTCGATTCTGATCCTGATTCACCGTTCTACCGCTCAACCAAATTTGCCTCCCTGATGAATTATGTTAACCGAAGACAGGGTCAGATGAGAGTGCGCCAGAAAGAGACCAGGCTTACTCTCAGTGTTACAGGCATAAACACAGTTAATGCAGCACACAAAATTCTGACAGAGATGTCTGAAACCCTTTAGTTTTTTTCTATTTTTGTGCCGTCGGTTTTGCAGGAGCAGGAGATGAATCTGATTATTGATATAGGGAACACATCGCAGAAAATTGCACTCATTGAGAACGAGCAAATCGTTCTCACGTTAAGACTATCCGGTTTTACAGCAATGGAGAAGTTTATCGGCGAGCTGGAACAGCCTGTCAATAAGGCTATAATATCAACCGTGAGGGATGTTCCAGATTCAGTTAAAAGTATGATACAAAGGGTAGCAGGCTGCCTCCATCATCTCACACATAACTCCTCCTTCCCTTTTAGTATTGATTACCAGACCCCTGAGACACTCGGGATGGACAGGCTGGCTGCTATCGCAGGAGCGTACAATAAATATGCAGACAGGAACGTTCTGGTAATCGACGCAGGAACAGCCATCACATATGATCTGCTGATTAACGGAACTTATTCCGGAGGCGCCATCTCGCCGGGCGTGGAAATCCGCTTCAGGGCGCTTGGCAATTTTACGGGAAGGCTGCCAATGGTTGAAAGAAATGACGATACCGATTTCCCTGCCCGCAGTACCAGTAGCGGAATCAACTGCGGAGTGGTAAATGGAATTGTTTATGAAATAAATGAGTATATTCGCAATTTTATAAAAATATACCCCGACGGACTGGTTATCATGACCGGAGGTGATTCAGACTATCTGGCAGCTAAAACAGCTACCAGAATGACAGTGGATCCCGATCTTGTAATCAGGGGGTTGAATTTCATACTGGAATATAATGCACATTAAGAACTATAGATTCGTTGCACTGATAGCAGGCATGTTGATTTTAATCCCGGCATATGGTCAGAAAATGGTCAACTCACCCTATGCCAGATTCAATCTCGGGATGCTTGAACCGGCCTATAATTTCAGGTCAGCAGGAATGGGAGGAGTATCTGTTTCCCTTAAGGACAATACTTCCGTATCATGGACTAATCCGGCCTCATACGCAAGTCTTGATACCAACTCCTTTGTATTCGATTTCGGTATTGATTACACTGCAGCCTACCTGAAAGACAGAGCAGGAAAACATTTCAGTGACGATATGAACTTCGACCATTTGGTAATATCATTCCCACTGGCAAAGGGCTGGGGTTTTACTGCAGGCATACTTCCATACAGCAATGGATATTACTACATCTCACGAAAAATCACCGAAGATGATCCGGAATACGATCCACTGACTGGCGTAATGAATATTACCCACAAGGGAATGGGAAGTTTAAACCGTGCTTTTCTGGGAACCGGCGTAACGTTAATTCCGAACCTGGCAGCCGGGGTGAATATGAGTGTTCTCTTCGGGGAACTGAGCCGGATAAATGAATACTATTTCGAATCTGACCCAACATCCTTTATAAGCCGTAAAGA
The DNA here is from genome assembly GCA_046484805.1 of Bacteroidales bacterium. Classification (GTDB taxonomy): domain Bacteria; phylum Bacteroidota; class Bacteroidia; order Bacteroidales; family VadinHA17; genus SLNP01. The sequence goes on along the minus strand of JAWOIF010000122.1, from coordinate 10,447 downwards.
AGAGAATATGATAATACGGGGGTTTGGGTTTGAAACAGGACTTCAGTACACTATAAACCTGGAAGACCGTAAGTCAATTACTCCCGGAATCTCATGGTCAATCGGGAGTGAATACAAGTCAAGCTACAGCGACTTCTTCATGCGTTTTTCCAATTACGGCCAGCCTCCCTATTCTCCTGACACCATAACAATAACAGAGATTCCCGATGGACGGATCAGGCTCCCGCAAACAATAAGTGCAGGTATAAGTTATAATATCAGGGACAAGCTTACTGCAGCTGCCGAATTTACTGCCTCGGACTGGGATAATGCTCAATTATATGGTTCCTCCAATATGCTGGCATCAACCACCAGTTTCAGGGCGGGAATAGAATATATACCCGAGAGAGGATCAATCTATAATTATCTGCGAAGACTGGAATACCGCCTTGGAGGGCATCTTTCAGACAATTATCTTTTCATTAACGGAGAACAAATTAAGGAGTTTGGCATTACTTTTGGTATAGGTTTCCCGATGCCACGTTCCTGGTCGAAAATTAATATCTTCGCCGACTGGAATTCAAGGGCAGGTTCTTTGAACAGCGGATTACACAGAGAGAATTGCTTCTCGTTCGGTTTAAGCCTTAACCTCTATGATTATTGGTTCCTTAAAGCAAAATATGAATAACAAAACATAATAATATGAAAGCAACATTACACAGAATCCTTACGATCGTTTTTCTTGCAGCATTTGCAGCAGTATCAGTAAATGCTCAAAATAACAGCATCAAGGGCAAATATGGAGCAACCCCTGCCGACAGCGTGGATTGTGTTAAGAATCAATCGTTGTACCATGGATACTACGAACAGGATAATTATGATATGGCAGTCGGGTTCTGGCGACAGAACTTCAATGAATGTCCGGCATCTTCAACCAACATCTATGTCAGGGGTGAAAAGATGTTCACGCACTTTTACGAAAAGACAAAAGACAGGGCATTTCTTGACACCATATTCATGATGCAGGACAGAAGGGCCGAGTATTTTGGAGACAAGCCAACCTGGGACCTCAGAAAGGCCGGTTTTATGAATCAGTTTGCCAACAATCATCCTGAACTTACAAAAGAGTCGTACAATGTTCTTCAGCCATATTTAACTGACAATCCTGAGGATATTACCAATGGGATAATGATCACCCAGATGATCAACACAATGAATATGTACGCTACCGGTAAAATCTATGAAGAAGAGGTTATAAATAACTATTCCAGGCTTATTGAAATAGCAGACGACAGGATTAGTTCAGGCATTTCTATTACAGATTTCCAGAATGCCAAGGACCTGATTGAAGGGTTCTTCAAGCAGAGTGGCGTCGCCACATGTCAGAACCTTATCCCGCTGTTTACTCCAAAAGTCAAGGAAAATCCGAATGATGTCGTACTACTTAAGAAAGTCATCAGTCTTCTTGACAATGCAAAGTGTAACGATTCAGAGCTCTATTACACCAGCGTAGAGAACCTTTACAAAATTGAAAAATCGGCTAACGCAGCATATCATCTTGCACAGATGAATGTAAGCAAAAATAATTTCTCCGGAGCAGAGAAGTATTTTCTTGAGGCTGTCGAACTTGAGACCGACCCCATGAACAAGGCCAGCTACCTTTCAATGCTCGGAACGTTCGAACTCGCCAATAACAACTATGTTAAGGCAAGGGACTTTGCCAAAGAGGCAATCAGCCATAATCCAAATAACGGAACGGCACACCTGATAATCGGATCGGCATACGCGATGGCTCCTCTGAATGGTGATGACTTCGAGAACAAGACACGCTTCTGGATAGCAGTCGACTATTTAAACAAAGCCAAAACTCTTGACCCCCAGCTCACCGACAGGGTAAATGAAAGCATCTCATCATGTTCAGCCAACTTCCCGACAAAGGAAGAAGGGTTCTTCGTGGGCATCTACGATGAAGGCTCTCCCTACACGGTTAAAGGCTGGATAAATGAAAGGACGACAGTCCGTTTCAAAAAATAACAGTGGAATCATATTGTAGTATAAGATATTTAAAGATAACTATTGCAGTCCTGCTCGCCGGGGCTGCAATAATTTTATCATCGTGCGACAACAGCCTCGAAATAGTACCTGGCACCGATGTTAAATCACTACCGTTACTAATGGTACGAAACTTCGAGACTGTACAGACTGACTCCGGCAGAGTCCAGATGGTATTGAGGTCTCCCCTCATGGAGAGACGCACCATTGAGGAGGAAACCTACAACGAGTTTCCAGATGGGGTTGAGGTCATCTTCTACGACGGCAAAAAGGAACAGGTTGCCTCAATAACTTCACAATATGCGAAATACAATGAAAGTAAAAGGCTCTGGGAGCTGAGGTATGAGGTAAAAGCCCGTAACGAGCAGAACGAACTTCTCGAGACGGAACTCCTTTACTGGGATGAAGAAAAAGAGCTTGTTTATACTGACAAATTTGTCAGAATAACCGGTGAAGAGAGAATAATATCAGGAACCGGTTTCGATTCAGATACCCGCTTCTCACGCTGGGAAATAAGAAACGGGAATGCAATAATATATCTTAAGGATGAATAAAAACTTCAGAATGATAATGGAGTTTGCGTGGATTGTGGTCTTTATTATGGCCGCAGCAGCCCTCACCGTCTCTGCCATTAAGGGTGACACCCGCAACATAATTGCCTTCTCGATTATTGCCCTTATATCTGCTTCCATGTACCTCTTCAGGCGCCATCAGAGAAAAAAAGAGTAGTTTTGTCTTATGGAAAGCTTCCTGATAATCCTTATTGCAGTAATTTTTTCAGCCTTCTTCTCCGGTATGGAGATTGCGTTTGTCAGCTCCAACCGCCTCATGATCGAACTGGACAAGAAGCAGGGTGCTTTCGGAAGCAAAATTGCCTCATTATTCGTGAGAAACCCCGGGCAGTTCATCTCCACCATGCTTGTCGGTAATAACATCGCACTGGTGGTGTTCGGACTTTTATTTGCACGGACTATAGCCCCATTTCTTCTTCAAGTAACAGGCTCTGGCACTGCTACCTTAATACTACAGACAGTACTTTCAACACTAATAATACTATTCGTGGCAGAATTCCTGCCAAAGAACCTGTTTATCATTTCCCCCAATTCCTTCCTTCGCAGTCTCGGAGTTCCGGCAATATTTTTCTATTACATATTCTATCCCGTAGCCAAAATCAGCCTGTGGATATCAAACATGCTTATCAGACTGGTTGCAGGAAAAGAGAAGTTCAGGGACGAAAATGAGGATGTTGTCTTCAGCCGGGCCGAACTAACTCATTTCGTTACCATGGCAGGAGAACCGGATGAAATGAATGGATCTGAGACAAGCGACATACAGATATTCCGCAACGCCCTTGAGTTCCCCAATGTAAAACTCAGAGAGTGCATGGTGCCAAGGACAGAAATAATAGCCCTCGACATCAACGCCACAGTCGCAGAACTCAAACAAAAATTCATTGACACCGGGTACTCCAAAATACCAATTTTCGAAGGCTCTATTGACAACATCATCGGCTATTTTGAATTAAAAGACCTGTACAAAAATCCGCCCGACATACAGTCATGCCTCAGAAAACTGGCCATTGTACCCGAAACCATGGCAGCTAACAAACTTCTCAAGATATTCGTTGAAGACAAGCGCAACGTGGCTCTCGTTGTCGATGAATTTGGCGGAACCTCGGGAATGGTAACGATCGAGGACGTTCTGGAAGAGATTGTAGGTGATATAGAAGACGAACACGATTCATATGATTTCACAGAGAAGATGACCGGCCCGGGCCAGTTTTTATTCTCGGGAAGGCTCGATATTGACTATCTCAATGAAAGGTACAACCTTAACCTGCCTGAAAAGGACGACTATGAAACACTGGCCGGACTGGTCTTCTACCATCACGGCAGCATACCCAAACCTAATGATGTAATAAGGGTTGGGAACAGTTTAATAAAGGCAATTAAAGTCTCCTCCACCCGTCTCGAGCTTGTCTCCCTTACCATCGGAGGATCCTGATCATTCTCCGGCCGTTCTATTTCCCAAGCAACTCTGCGTAGTTCTTATAATAATAAGGTATCGTCTCTATCCCCTTGAAAAAGTTGAACAGCGGGTAGCTCTCATTCGGAGAATGAATTGCATCGGCATCAAGGCCGAAACCGAGAAGTATTGACTTTATTCCCAGCACATTCTCAAATACAGCAACGATCGGAATACTGCCTCCGCTGCGTACAGGTATCGGTTTCTTGCCAAATGTTGCCTCCATAGCCAGTGATGCAGCCTCATATTCCGGAGTGTCAAGCGGACTGACATAAGCCTGCCCTCCATGCAGATACTCAGCCTTTACCCTTACCCCTGCAGGGGCTATCGACTCAAAATGGCGAACGAAGATGTCAGCTATCTTCTCTGAATTCTGGTTCGGAACCAGCCTCATTGAAACCTTGGCGTATGCCTTTCCGGGAAGTATTGTCTTGGCTCCCTCACCGGTATACCCTCCCCAGATGCCGTTGACATCGAGTGAGGGCCTTATGCCCAGCCTTTCATGTGTCGAAAATCCCTCTTCTCCGCCAAGGGAATCAACATCAATCGACTTCATGAAATCTTCGTGATTGTAGGGGCGCCTTGCCATATCTTTCCTTTCAGCAGTGCTTATCTCGATCACATCATCATAAAAACCAGGTATTGTTATTCTGCCCTTTTCATCCTTAAGCGATGCTATCATATCACACAATACATTGCACGGATTAACAACAGCTCCACCGTAAAGACCCGAATGAAGGTCGCGGTCTGGGCCTGTTACCTCCACCTGCATATATGACAGCCCCCTCAGGCCTGATGTCACACTCGGAGTATCCTGCGCTATCATAGTGGTATCAGAGATCAGAATCACATTGGCTGCCAGCATCTCCTTATTAGTGGCACAGAAACTTTCCAGGTTGGAGGAACCAACCTCCTCTTCGCCCTCTATCATGAATTTCACATTGCACGGCAGTTCCGACATTTTGTTCATCATCTCGAATGCCTTCACATGCATAAACAGCTGTCCCTTGTCATCGTCGGCACCCCGGGCATATATCTTACCATCTCTTATTTCAGGCTCAAAAGGAGGTGATTTCCAAAGATCCAGAGGCTCAGCCGGCTGAACATCATAATGACCATAAATAAGAACCGTTGGCAGCGAGTCATCAATTATCTTCTCACCAAATACTATTGGATGTCCGGCAGTGGGAAAAACCTCTGCCCTGTCGGCACCTGCATCAAGCAGCGATTTTTTGACAAACGTGGCACATTTCACCATGTCCTCCTTATTCTCTGCCTTTGCGCTCACTGATGGTATTCTAATAAAATCAAATAACTCATTGAGGAACCTTTCGCGGTTCTCATCGATGTACTTTGCAAATTTCTCCATGATAGTATAGTTTTTTATTGTTTGTTTCCAGTCTGCTAAAGATATGAAACGAACATGAAAATTTTAAGAATTAATTTTCGAAAGTAAGAAAATGATCAAAACTTTCTTGTAAAAGTGAGGAATGAGCCTTATCAGGAACCAATAAGCCCTGTAGACTCAAGCTCCCGTCTCACAGTAGCGAGTTCATCGTACCAGTCAGAACCGAATGCCCGTATCAGAGGTTCTTTAAGAAAATTATAAACCAGAATATTCTCTATGCGGCCAGCCTCACGGCCTCCCTGGCATATAGACCATTTATCGTAATTTACCGCAGTAAAATCAGTGAAATCCTTTGTCCTTACCGGAAACAAATGGCAGGAGAGAGGCTTCCTGAAAGATACAACTCCGTCGTGCCATGCCTTTTCAATGGCACAAAGAAATATGTCATCCGAAAGTATGGTATATGCACATTCAGCATCTCCGATCAGAGGTGTTACAAGTTCACCCTCAACGTCTGTAAGGCTTGTTCCGTAATGCTCGATCGATTCTATCCCCTCCTTGCGGAGATAACCCTTAATATCAGGATAGATTTCCTTGAGAATTGCCGCTTCAGATTCGGTCAGGGGAGCACCTGCATCGCCGTACCTGCAGCAGTTGCCCTTGCATACAGACAGATCGCAGCGAAACCTTTCGGTCAGCAGATCCAGACTGATGACAGTGTCATCAATACGTATCATTATTTCCTGAATGTAACCAGCGGACGGCCGGTCATTTCAGACGGTATCCTTACCTCCATCATTTTCAGAATCGTAGGAGCCACATCAGCAAGAATCCCTTCCTCAGCGCTTACAACCCTGTCAGAAACGATCACAAACGGCACCGGATTCAGTGAATGTGCTGTATTTGGTGTTCCGTCATTATTGAGAGCATAATCGGCATTGCCATGATCAGCCATTATAAGGATCTCATATCCCTTTCCACGGGCAGCCCCGACAACCTCACCCACGCACTGATCAACAGTCATTACTGCCTTTTCGATTGCAGAATACACACCAGTATGGCCAACCATATCGCAGTTGGCAAAGTTGAGGCATACAAAATCAAAATCTCCCTCGTCTATAGCTTTAATAACGGCATCCTTTACCCCGAAGGCACTCATCTCAGGCTTCAGATCATAGGTAGCCACCTTGGGCGACGGAACCAGTATCCTCTCTTCATTCTCAAACTGCTCTTCACGTCCTCCGGAGAAAAAGAATGTTACGTGGGCATATTTTTCGGTTTCTGCTATTCTAAGTTGCCTCTTTCCTTCACGGGATAAGACCTCACCAATAGTGTTTTCAACATTCTCCTTGGGAAATATCACATGAAGTCCTGTGAATGTGGCATCATAAGGTGTCATTGTACAATAATGAAGGGGTACTGTCTTCATGCCGTACTCAGGCATATCCTTCTGGGTCAGGGCTATAGTAAGTTGCCTGGCCCTGTCGTTACGGAAGTTGATAAATACTACAACATCTCCCTCACGAATCAAACCAACGGGCTGGTTGTTAAGGTCAGTAACCACGATTGGCTTTATAAACTCATCTGTGACTCCACCGTCATAGGATTCTGAGATTGCTGTAAGAACATCCTTTGTTCTTCTTCCAACCCCGCTAACCATCATGTCGTAAGCCTCCTTTATCCTGTCCCATCTCTTGTCGCGGTCCATCGCATAGTACCGTCCGGTAAAAGAGGCTAATTTTACATTCGAACCTTTAATACGGCCCAGAAGATTTGTCATGAATTGTTTCCCGCTCTTCGGATCGGTATCGCGCCCGTCACCAAAAGCATGGACAAAAACATTCTTCAGTCCATGTTCTTTGGTCATATCGCACAGTGCGTAGAGGTGCTCATCTGAGGCGTGTACTCCCCCATCGCCAAGCAGACCCAGGAAATGAACATGTTTTTTGTTGTCACGGGCATAGGAGAAAGCACTTGTCAGTACCTCATTCTTACCTATTTCACCCGTTCTGCAAGCCTTGTTGATTTTTACGAGATCCTGGTAAACCACCCTGCCGGCCCCGATATTCAGGTGTCCGACTTCCGAATTACCCATTTGTCCTTCAGGAAGGCCAACATCTTCACCCGATGCCATAAGGCGGGTTGAAGGAAACTCCTTGCCAAGCCTGTCCATTTCAGGTGTTGGCACACTGCTGATGACATCAGCCTTTGAGCCATCACCCAGTCCCCATCCGTCAAGGATCATCAGAAGCACTTTACTCTTACCCATATAACCTGTATTAAAAAAACTTTACCCTCTCCGTTTCTGCTAAAACTGATGCAGAATCCGGGAGGGCAAAGGTAATACTTTTTTAGGACGATAAATTGTCTATCGGCTAACGCCCGATATTATCAGTTTTCTCTGACCGCCGGTAATATTCCCTGATATCATTCTTACCACATATACGCCATTGATAAGCCCAATATTATCAATTTCAAGTGTCGACTGCCCTGATTCAGCATTGAATTTATGCACCACCTTTCCGGTAAGGTCAATTATCTCAATTGCTGTCCTCATCAGTAGGGGTTCACTAAATGATATTACCAGCCTTTCTGCAGTTGGATTGGGGAACAGAGAGAAGGCTGCGTTGTCTCCATATACTGATTCAACACCCACCGAAATGTCATTGATACCTGAACCAGTAGCCTGATAAATTTTTCGTGTGTTGTTATTCTGAATAAAGGCAATGATCTCAATATCCCTGGCGTCATAGATATTGGTTATCTTCCATGAAAAATCGGGTGAATCATATATCTGCCCCGTACTCCATACCTTCGGCAGTTTTGTGCCACCCGCGTCAGGTAACATCTTCCTCAGGGTATTATGGAAAACCAGCTCGCCATTTGGCGATACAACAGTAGTTATCTCCCTTGCCGTAACAGCAACATAGAGAGTAAGGTTTTCTTCATCAAGCTCTTCCAGAGCAGTGATTCTGGCACCCACCTGCAACAAACCACCTGATACTATCGGATCTGTCTCTATCATGAAATGAGGGGCAATAAGACTTCTTTTATTTAATTCGGTACTGTCAAGGTCTGCTACCAGATAGTCATAAATACCTGCAAACTGATTCCTTGTACCCCCGTCGATCAGTGAATAGGGGACACGGGGCAATCCATAGAACAATACCCTCGCGCTCATATCTGCAGGTATATCGTTATAGAGCAGATCTGTTCCCGGGAAATTGGTGTGGTAATTAATATTGATTACATCGCGTTTCATGGCTGATGCCACGGCATTTACGATCAGATTGGCATTAACCACGGAAGATGACGAGTTATTTGTAAAGTGTTCAAGGAGGACGTTCCGTGTTCTGGTTCCAATGCGGATATCGTCGAATGCAAAACCATCATTTTCCTGCGATGTTCCGTCAGAACCGTATGCTATTCTGAATTTAACATCACGTTTTCCGTTCAACTCGTCCAGTCTTCTCCTGGCCTCAGTCCAGTCTGCATCCTGAGAGGAAAGGGTTGTCCATCCTATCTGGTCACCCCCGGGTCTTCCCTTAATCAGTGTTGAGTTGAACCATTCTATTCCATCACCTAATGTACCAAGGTATTCCCAGTCGCTATAGTCTCCTACTTTGTACTGTATAGCAGCCCCGTCACGGTTCCGGTCAAATCTTCGCCATAGTTTCATACTAATCATTGGCCGATCGGTTTCAGAGAAATCAAAGCAGGGACTGGTTACCGATGAAGAGAGAAGTGTCTGTGCTGCAATATCATAACTGGTATACCATGCATTTAGGCCAGATGCTGCCGAATTGATATTTGGTCTGTCGGGCATTCCGAAACTCCAGGTATTGATATCTCCCTGATCAGCTATCCATCCTCCGGGTCCTGACTCAAAATTCTCAAAATAGTCATCACCACTCAATTTTATGGTTGGTCTGATGAATATTTCCTTACTGACTGTATCTCCGCAATCGGCATAATTGGTATAAACAATGTACTCTACAGGAAGAAACCCTTCTGCCAGTTTGGGATACCGGGGATTCAGGGAAGTAAGCAGAGGGTTACCGTCAAAAAAGTTCCATGTACGTGAGGTAACCGGAGAGCCGGTCAGGGTACGGTCAAATAAATATACCGAGTCATCTGCATGAAAACACTCATTCAACCAGTAGAAATCTGCTTCGGGTTTCACACCCAGGTCAATTGTCTTTTCGAGTGATGATGAACAGTTGTTTATGGTGATGGCTGTCAGTTTCACCTGATGCAGTCCACCAGTCAGATACAGGTATCCGGGTGATTCATGATCACTTATCATTACCCCTCCTCCATCACGAAATTCCCATGCCCATGATGACACCGGATCAGCTGATGTGGTATTGTTCAGAAATCTCGTTGTATCATCGGAATGCTCAATACAAAAATCGGCAACTGTAAATGCCACATCAGGAGAGGGGTTGATTATTACCGGTACTGAGGCTGAGCTTGAACAGCCTGTCCTGCTGTTAACATATGTATATATAACCGGTGCAGAACCCGGGCCTTTTGAGGGATCAAAATTATTGCCTGTAACAGGGCCGGTGAACACTCCCCCTTCCCTGTTTGTATAAAGGGTAAAAGGGGTATCTCCTGTACAGAATACAGAACCGGAATCAAGGTTCTCAACTATTACCTGCCCAACAGAGTCAACATTTACAATCTGAGCAACCTCAAATGGTGTGAATGTCATATCAATATAGGAAAAGACGATCCGGTGATCTCCCGGACCGGCAAGTGATGGAGTGAAAGTTCCTGTTCCGGCTGACAGATCACTTATTCCGGGCCCTGAGAAGTGCCCGGAAATCCATGGGACTGAGGACTCAAACCTCAAAGTGTCGGTTATACCATCATAACAATACTGATTGCCCGGATCAATACCTGTGATTACACCGGAAGCCTTTTTTACTTCCGTTGTTCTTGTTGAATCAGAGGTACATCCCTTAGCATCAGTTACGGTATATTTAATCTGATGAGTGCCCTGTCCTGCAATTCCCGGATAGAATATATATCCTGATA
>JAWOIF010000103.1:0-19701 GCA_046484805.1 Bacteroidales bacterium | reverse complement strand
TGCGATACTGGCGACTATTATTAGCTTCAACGCTTCTGGCATGTCCCGCGATAGCAGGACTGCAGGCACAGACGGCGGTAACTGCGGCTGGCGGTAATACTTCCGGAGTAATGCTGGTCAACAAGATGGTTATGACCAATAATAGTGGGACACTGAAAGTCAGGGCGGACACCACTGCCGAGCAGATGCTTTCCTGGAACGGCTCAGCTTGGATAAAGGTACCACCTGGTAATGAAGGTCAGATTTCACCCTATGAAAGTGACATTCCTTCAAATAAAACACAACCATTATCGGGTGATGTTTTAAATCCTGTCACAGGAAAAATATGGATGGACCGTAACCTTGGCGCCACACAGGTGGCTACCAGCAGTACCGATGCCAATTCATACGGCCATTTGTACCAATGGGGACGTGGCAGCGATGGACATCAGTTTAGAACAAGCGGCACAACCACTAAATTAAGCAGCACTAATACACCCGGGCATGGCAAATTTATTCGGGTACCCAAAACTCCCTATGATTGGCGCAGCCCGCAAAACGATAATCTATGGCAAGGCGTCAGCGGTGTGAATAACCCGTGTCCGGACGGCTACAGGTTACCTACTGAAGCGGAATGGAATGCAGAGCGCCTTAGCTGGAGCAGCAACAACGCTGTCGGCGCTTTTACCTCACCCCTTAAATTGCCTGTTGCAGGCTACCGCAGCTTCGCAGCTTCAGAACCCGGCCACCGCATGATGAGAACTTTGGATCGACGGTTTCCGAAGCGGCAGTGGGGTGGGCTCTATTTGGTCGACCTCAGTGGCTACTATTGGAGCAGTACGGTTAGCGGTATCTTTTCACGCAGCCTGAGCTTCATCAGAGGCAATGCCAGCATGGGCAGCTTCCGCCGGGCGGATGGCTACTCTGTGCGTTGTATCAAGGATTGACCTTTGATCAAAAGCGATGGTTGAGTTCCTGTCTCTTTGAAAATCTATTTCCGCTCAGATTCCTCCGTCATTCTGCGGTACATGGCAACAGCCCTCTGAGCCAGGACAAGGGTGGCGTTCACCACGGGCAGATCAACCCTCTCGGGGTTGTATGCAAGGGGTATTTCAGTGCAGCCCAGTACTATTACCTCCGCTCCCCTGTCTGCAAGATGCTGGCCGGCAATAGCAAGCAGCGCCACATTCACTCCCGGGTCTGACTTGGCCTTGATGCCCCAGACTGCCTTCATTACCATATTTATCTCAATCGAATCATGGGGTGTGATGACCTCGTATCCTGCGGCCTCAAGCTCCTTGTTGTACAATCCTGATTCTATGGTGCCTGTTGTGGCAAGCAAACCTACCTTTTTGACTTCAGGATATTTATTGGCTACTTCGGCTGCGGTCTCCCTGATCATATTGATTATCGGGATATTTACGGTCTCCTGCATGTAATCGTAAAAGTAGTGAACTGTATTGCAGGGTATTGCGATAAATGACGCCCCTGCCGCCTCCAGTTTTTCAAGACTATACTTCAGGTAGGGCTTAATATTCTCTCCTCCGTCGGCAATTGAAGCCAGCCTGTCTGGTACCTGTGGATTACTGAAAATTAATGCCGGAATATGTTCCTGGTCCTTTGTTGCCGGTGTGATTTCTAGTATCTGTCTGTAGAGATCAGCAGTGGCCTCGGGTCCCATACCCCCGAACATGCCAAGGATAACCTCATTACCTGCAGGGGCTTTTGTCTCCGGTCTGATGCAACTGCCAACCACTAACGGCAGTAATGCAAGGAATAATAACACCCTATTCATTACGTGTGAATTTTTGGTTTTACGGAACTACTCCTGTATCCAGCCCGGGCCCCTTACAACCCGGCCGGGAAGTGCACCGGTATGTTCTCCGTCCTTTAATACCTGCGTTCCGTTAACAAATACGTGCACCATGCCAGTTGCATATTGTCGCGGATTTTCAAATGTGGCATTATCAGTGATCGTTTCGGAGTCAAATATGGCCAGGTCGGCGAAGTAACCGGCCTGAAGTGCTCCCCGGCGCGTTATCCTGAGATTTTCTGCAGGGAAGGTTGTTAGTTTGTAAATAGCCTCCTCGAGGGGAATGACCTGTTCGTCCCTGACATATTTTCCAAGCAGGCGGGCAAAATTGCCATACGCCCTGGGATGTGTACTCGATTTCAGGAAAACACCCTCGGGAGCGTTAGACTGTCCGTCAGAGCAGAATGCCATCCACGGCAGGGCAATCTGTCTTTTCACGTTATCTTCTGACATTGAGAAATATACAGCGCCGATGCGGCTTCCGTCATCAATAACCAGGTCCATTACTGTCTCTTCCGGCGATTTTCCCCTTAATGCTGCCACTTCGGCAAGGGTTTTCCCGGTTAGGTACTTAAGTGAGTCGTTGGTAAACCCGATAATAAGTATCTTATCGGCAGTACCTGTTTTGGCAGCAATAGTCTTTTTTATCTCCGGACCCAGTACACTCCTTACTTGTGGATCCTTAAGCCTTCTGACCCATTCACTGAAACCACCCTCCTGAACCCAATCCGGCATCAGTATGTCGAAACCGGTTGAACTGGCTATATAATTATACATATCAGCTGTTATATAGAGACCGGCTGCCCTCGCCGAGTCAATCTTCCTTATCGCTTCGTCAAGCTTCCACCAGTTTGACTGTCCGACCTGCTTGAAATGATATATTTCTGATCTGATTCCAGCCTCCCTGGCAATTTCCAGCATTTCGTCGAGGCTTTCAAGCAGGTAGTCACCTTCGTTCCTGACATGTGTAATATACATGCCGTCATATTTTGCGGCTTCCCTGCACAATTCGGTCAGTTCTTCGGTACTGGCAAAGGCTGCCGGCACATACTCGAGTGCTGCACTCACGCCAACTGCGCCCTCCTCCATTGCCTGCCTCACCAGCATCCTCATTGTATCGAGTTCTGCAGGTGTCGCTTCACGGTCCTCATACCCGACAGCGTAGATACGCAGTGTTGCGGTTCCCACAAAAGAGGCTATATTGGTGGAGATTCCTTTTTTCTCAAGGAATTCAAGGTATTCACCAAGAGTGGTCCATTCAATGTCGTACTTAACATCTCCCTGTTCCGCCTTAAACAGTTCCTTCATATTTTCATTCCATGGTCCCCATGATTCACCCTCACCGAGTATCTCAAGGGTAACACCCTGCCTGATATCACTTTGTGATTTTCCATCCTCTATAAGTGACTCAACAGCCCATGAGAGCATATTGATAAATCCGGGAGCCACAGCCAGTCCGGTTGCGTCGATCTCAAGTCTTCCCCCTGCTTCTCCAAGGTTGCCAATGGCGGCAATGGTGTCGGCCCTGATTGCCACGTCACCGGTAAAAGGAGCAGAACCTGAACCATCGTAAATTGTTCCGTTTCTGATAATGACATCAAACCGGTCAGTACCGGCACATCCTGTAATGATTATCAGAAGGAGAAAAACAGCTCCTGTTGTCAATAAGAAGTTTTTCATTTTGTTATAATTTGGGTTAACATTATCGGTAAACTTACACAAAAAATATTACGTAGAGGAATGAATTTAGTTTGATTACTTCAGTTTATAATCCTGCTGCATAAAATAGAAACCCCGGACTGTAATCTCAGATCCGGGGCTATGTGTCAATGATATTCTCCGATATTTTTAGGATTTATTTTTGCTGGTAAGTAGATATCACGTTGAGCATGAGGGTCTCCTCGTCTCCAAGCTTGGGAATGAGTGCATGAAAAACCACATTGTCAATTGCAGTGGCCGGTGTCTGAATTATTTCAACCGACAGCACCAGGTCCTGATCAGGACAGTCACGCTTGTATTCATAATAGATTGTGTCTACCTGGCTGGGAGTTGACTTTTTACCTATTATCAGGTCATACTTCCCGAAATCTATTGTTGGTTGGCAGGGGCCCTCAATCATACTGTCGTAGCTTGACTGTGAGCTGATTATCACTGCATCATCAGACAAATCAATTTCAATATCATACCTTGTATTGGTACAACCGTAAAGGTTCTCAAGGCTTTCAACTTCATAGAATACCTCTTTACACTCCTTCTTGCAAGAAACAGCAGTTGCTGCAAAAATGAGAATAGTAATCAGGGTGTATTTACTAAATTGTTTCATCAGTCGTTTTGTTAGGTCCGGTTATACCCCGCAAAGATTGAACCAATTAAATCTATTTCCTAATATTTATTCTTCACTCCGCTTAACAAATAGATATTGCCGCAGTTAGGTTTTAATTCCATTTTGAAGTAGTTTTATGGCTTCAACAAATTACTCTCAAAATGGTATTTCTTAAAGGCATTTTCCCGCCACTGCCGACATCGTTCGATGATAATCAGGATGTCTCGACTGAACGTATGGCTTTTAATATCAGTAATCTGTCGCAGTATGGGCTGGCGGGGTTCCTGATACTCGGTTCGAACGGCGAGCTTGTGATGCTGAGTCGTGACGAGAAGATTATGATTTACAATGAAGCCCGTAAAGCAATTGGCAGTGAAAAGGTAATGCTTGCGGGAACCGGGGCCGAGTCGACCCGTGAAACCATTCTGCTGACAGGAGAGGCTGCAAAAGCGGGTGCTGATGCAGTTCTGGTGCTTAATCCGTCATACTACAAGGGACTGATGACTACCGATGCCCTCAGGGCTCACTATCATGCGGTAGCCGATGCCTCAACCGTGCCGGTGTTGATATACAATATGCCTGCCAACAGCGGGATAGACATGACGGCAGATCAGATCATAAGCATCGCCGAACATGAAAACATTGCCGGTCTGAAAGACTCGGGAGGCAACATAGTGAAGATGGCAGACATTATCAGGCAGGCGAAACCGGGCTTCCAGGTTCTGGCAGGTTCGGCGGGATTTCTGCTTCCGGGGCTGACCGTCGGAGCAGTGGGAGGCATACTGGCACTGGCCAATATTGCTCCGGCACAGTGCATTGCCATCGCAGAGAGCTTCGAAAGAGGAGACCTGGCTGCCGCTCGTGCCCTCCAGCATGAGATGATACCGGTAAATACAGCTGTTACTGCAAGGTGGGGAGTACCGGCCCTGAAGGCAGCGATGGATCATCTTGGCCTGTATGGCGGACCATCACGCAGTCCCATTCAGCCTTTGAGGCCGGAGATAAGAGAGCAGCTAACCGAACTGCTGAAAAAACATAAAATAGGCAATTTGTAATACCATGAAACGAATGTCAAATTTTTAAGTATCAGTTTTTAACAAATTTTGAAGCAAAAAAATAAGAGGATGAAAGGAAGGAAACTGTTGATGATACCCGGACCGATCGAGTTCGATCCGGCAGTGATGCGTGCCATGGGGGCGGCGACAACAAGCCACGTGGCCCCGTCTTTTATTGAGTCTTTCGGCAGAAGTATTGAGATGATGCGCGAAGTTTGGATGGCCCCGGCGGGTCAGCCATTTGTTGTAGCCGGAACAGGAACCCTGGCAATGGATATTGCAGGTGCAAACCTGACAGAGCCCGGCGACAGGGTCTTGGTTGTATCTACAGGATATTTTGGAGAGAGGTACGCGGAGCTGTTGAAGCGTTACGGAGCTGAGGTTACCGTACTCAAGTCGGAAACAGGAGGTGTTGTGCCGTCTGATACCATAGAAAGTGAACTGAAGAGAAACAAATACAAGCTGCTGACCTTTACTCACGTTGACACATCTACTGCTGTAATGGTCGATCCGAAACCGATCGGCGAGCTGGGGCAAAAATATGGTGTACTGACCATACTTGATGGTGTCTGTTCTGTGGCCGGAGAGCGCATAATTCAGGAGGAGTGGGGTATTGATGTGGTGCTCACCGCTTCGCAGAAGGCCGTGGGAGTTCCTCCCGGACTGGCACTGCTGGTGGCATCGAAGAAGGCTATGGAAGTCTGGCGGTCAAGGAAAGTACCCGTGGCAAACTATTATGCCGACTGGAGCAACTGGCTGCCGATAATGGAAGCTTACGAGCAGAGAAGACCATCATATTTCGGTACTCCGGCAGTGAATCTGGTAGCTGCGCTGGAGGTTAGCCTGGGAATGATACTGAAGGAGGGAATGGAAAACAGGTTCCTGCGTCATGAACGTGCAGGGATGGCCTTCAGGTCGGCAATAGCAGCCATGGGTTTGGGAATGGTGCCACTGGAGGAAGCGTACGCAGCCAATACACTCACTGCGCCCAGATACCCTGACAGGGTCGATCCTGCAGCATTTCTGAAAGCTATGTCGTCAACAGATGTTATAGTTGCCGGAGGACTGCTCCCTGAGATCAGGAACGAGTATTTCAGAGTCGGGCATATGGGTCAGGTCAACAGGAATGATCTGGTAGCAACTGTGTGTGCTATTGAGTCGGCACTGCTGGTATGCGGTCACCGTTGTGATCAGGGAGCCGGAGTATCGGCACTTTTGGAGAGATATTGCCAGTGATTCGCTATATTTGCCGGTTGTCAGATACTTTGTTCCTCAACAGGTCGTTATAAATATTCCATAACTTAGATCGGAGATATCTTATCATGAAAATAAAACTATTATCAATTCTTGCCTTTCTGTTGCTTTTTGCAGCAGGCTGTGACCGGTGCAGGAATCCTAAGGTAATTGACGCAGGAGAGCTTACTGCTGAGCAACTGGCCTTGGTTCCATACACCGATGGACAGGTTGTTCGATTTTTGCACTCTGAAGGTCTGATCATTGATTACAATGTTTCGCGTTCCACCACTATTGAGATGAGGGACTATTCAGGTAAGTGCGAGATGCTGAAATTCAGGATTGACAAAACCAGCCTGATACCTGAATACCCGGCGCTGGCAATGAATTTCTACGTTGCCAATACGGATGAGAACTATACCGCTTTTGAGGCTTCAATAGGAAAGTACTATTTTTACCTGCCCAAGGACACTGAGAACTTTTTTTCCTATGGCACGTTGGGTGACATGCCGCTGAATGACACTCTTTACACGGATGTCTTTTTTTTGAAGACACCGGCATGGTCAATACCCCAATATGAGGTTATTTATGTTGATTCTCTCTACTATAACTACACTACGGGTGTGATAAGGATCACCATGTCAAACAGTGAAAAATATACTATATATGAATAAATTGGCAATCCTGGTGTTGCTGGCCGGACTGGTTGGTTGCATGGGTACTACCGAAACATATGATGTCAGGTATGAGAGTTTTGACTGGGTGGTGTCAGATACTGTGGGGTCGAGCTTTATTATGCGTGACGGCAACCAGTTAACTCAGAGCTACAGGTGCGATTTCCTTTCAAATAGTTACGATTTTGAAGTAAACTCGGGATTTCTCATGTTCGGGAAGAAAACAGTGCGCAATCAGATACTTTACATGGAGTGGAATTCGAGCTATGATCTGATGTTCTCAATGAGGATTGAGGCAATGCCGGATCCTTATGGTGATGCGATGAAAGTAATGCTAAACGATCTTTCATTTACATATGATCTGGGTCAGGAGGAAATTATCGGGGTTGATACGAAATACGGATCAATTGAGAAGACAGCTTTGAACGGCTCATATACCTCGTCTGTGCCCCTGCTGAGCGAAGTTGAAATTATTGACACGGTGTCAGCCGGCTCAATAATGTACGAGGAGGGAGTTATGCATTTCAGTCTGAAGGATTTCGAGACTCAGTGGGGCCCGTATACGGTAACTGATATCTATGTAGCAAAGTTTGTGGGGCTGGTTAAATTTACCCTGAATAACGGAGTGGAGTTTGTGAGGCTGTAGTGTCAATCATAGGGGTGCGCACGTCTCTATAATGATTCATTCGATGAATATGAGAGAAGCCTCTGCTCGCCCTTTAGTTCACGCAGTTTGGTGAGATCCTGGGTGAATTCTACCGTGCCAAGGTATTCTGCGGCATCATTTCGCAGAGCCAGGTATTCAATATATATAAACCGGCCCTGGAAATTAATCCAGAACTCTGCGCTGTTTTCTTTTCCCGACTTGAAGTCAGCGAGTATCTGTTCAACGATATTGACGCTTGAAGGCGGATGGCACATACGTACATCCCTGCCGAGTATAGCCCTGTTGCGTGCAAAGACCCTGTCGGGCCCGTGACTGAAGAACTTAACCTTATCGTTCTTGTCCACGAATGTTATGTCTATCGGCAATGTGCTAAAGAGAGTTTCCATCTCATCAGGCTCAAATGAACCTGTCGAAAGCCTTATGTTTTTGCCGGCCCCGTACACAGGCTCTGAAACCTCAATGCCTTCAGGCTTCCATTCCACCTGAGGGTCATAAAGACAAAATCCGAACTCCTCTGTCTGTTCATAGACAACATACCAATCCTGATCGTTTAGCTTATCCATGCACATAGGGAATAGGATCTCCTCTTCCTTCATTATCATATCATAAATCCCCTGAATTGTCGGTTTCAGCACTTGATCCCTCATCGATATCAGCTCCTTCTTTGTGAAGGTTGCGGCGGAACCAAGGGCTTTGATTGCGGCTTTCAGCAGCTCGCGCTGTTCGTCGTGCTTGCCCCACATCACTTTGGGCGGACCTGTAATTCCCTTCTTCTCAAGATATGGAAACACCAGGTATTCCTTCCTCAGGTAGTGTTTGTCAACATCCATGAGTGAATTGAAGCCTGCCCTCAGCCGGAGTACAAAAAAACCTATTTCGTTATTTATCAGGGTCTCTGTGCCCTTAAGGAGTTTCATCATCTCATCGGCGATGCGTTCCAGCTCACGGTTTTCTCTTTTGAAAGTATCAACAGGATGGCCCTCCGGTACCGGCTTCGCGCCGCTCTGGTCGATGCTGCCCTCGAGCACTGAAGTATGAATGTCGCAGAATTTAAGCACCTCCTCCTCGGGGAGTCCTTCTGAAATGAGTTCCTGTTCTACTTCCACCACCTCATCGTAGGGTATTGACTTCAGCAATTCCTGCAGCCTCTTTTTAACCTCTTCGGGGGCCTCACCCGAATGCAGCTGCAGTATCATATGCTTAAGAAGCTCCTTTCGCTTTTGTGGGTTGTTTATCAGTTCGCTCATGACATGATTGTTTATAGATGTTCTGTAAAAATAAGATATACCGATCCAAAATTATCACAATAGTTGTTTAAATCATACTATGGCTCTCATTTCAGGCTGGTAAATGGTTGTACAGAGAGTGTCATCCATTATTGTACCGAATTAACTGGTTGTTAAGAGACTTTAACCATGCCTTTACCTACATTATTGACCTTAACCGCTCGGGTGTGATCTTTAAATCCAAAGATAGTATTGATGTCGGCCCTCTGGTTAAGGCCAGGCTTGGTCTGTGAAAATGCTCTACTGGGTTACCTTTTCAATACCGGAATGAACTCCCTTATAGTGAAAAGTGCTACAATGATTATTGCGATTGAAGCTGCAAGGACAATCAGGCGGTAATCATCGCTTCGTTTTAATATAATACCTGCAAAGGCCCATACAACTGCAAAACCGATGAAAGGGTTGGCAAACTTAATTATTGTCAGAGAGACTATTATTGCTCCGATGGCTATCAATATAATAGTCCATGCCTGTTCCGACAGACCGAAGGCCCCCCAGTTGAGGTTTACGAGCAGGGCAGTTACGTTGGCAATTATTGCAATGCATATCCATCCCAGGTAGATGCCGAAAGCAGCCTTTGTAAGTCCGTTGGGAAGATTACGTAATGACATATTGATAAGTACCAGGCTCGCCAGCAGGCCAACCATTATAAGTAGTGACAGGGATAGCTTCTCATAGTGCCAGGCTACAATCCACAATCCGTTAAGAATACATGAGATTGTGAACAGCCAGCTTATGTTTGCTGATATTGTTTTGCCTTTTGCAGTGAATTGGAAGATGCACCAGGCTGCCAATAACAGGTAAATGATGCCCCAGATTGAGAAGGTAATGCCGGCAGGAACAAACAGGTTGGGGTAGGCGTCTGAAAGTTGCCCTGTTGTCTTATTATTTAGCGGCAATGCGTTTGCCAGGTAGTTCATCATCAGCATCCCGCCGAAAAGCAGCAGGTTGATGTAGCGGAGGAGGAGGGAATTCATAGAGTTCATAGAGTTGTGGAGTGAGCCGGAGTGACTAAAGTGACCAAAGATTGTTTAGTTATTCTGTTTGAATGGAAAGTTAGTTATTTTTTCATTTCGGGTTATTGCAAATACAATTTTTTGATTCTTCGGGCGGTGTTTTTTTTCCCATTTAGGGTAATAGTCAGGCTGTTGAAGAAGTCTTTTTCATCTTTCAGGAATTCAATACGGGAGTTGTCTGCTTCTATGTAGAATTGAGTTTCGCTCAGCGGGTACAGTTCTATGCTGCCTCTGCCGGCCTGTTGATAAAAGAGTCTGGTGCCCACTACAGTTATAGTGATTGCCGGGCCTTCGACTATTTTGTATTCGCCGGCATAGTTTTCCAGTACGCTCATGGGAAGAATGATTTTTGTTGCTGGCTGCGGAAGCTCAGGGTCAGATTTTTGTCCTGTTGAATCCCCGGTGAAAAGGGATATCATTACGGCTGACATTGCAGTAACTCCTCCTCTGAATGTCGGTTGAAAGTCGGGATGGAATGCTGCATTGTGTAATGGAGGCAGAAAGGTTCCTCTTGTCTGGTGATCCTTGAAAAGATCATGGTTTACCCCTCCCAGCCAGAAGAGCGCAATGGGAATCTTCTCTTCGGTAGTGCCGTATTTACCGAAATCCTCGGCTACCGTCATGGGGTCTACCTGGATTACATTGTCATTACCAAGACTTTCCCTCATGAAACCGACGCTGCTCATTACCAGTTGGGGGTCATTGCTGACCGGAGCGGTCTCAGCCGGCTCGATATATACCAGCGGCATTTTGTCTTCCGGGAGACCAGCTGCAACTGCCGCTCCCCTGGTTATTCTGTATAGCGATTCTTTTATCTGTTCCAGAATTTCATCCTCAAAGTACCTTATTGTCAAAAGCATCTTTACCTCGTCGGGGATGACATTATGCTTTGACCCTCCGTTGATTGCGCCAACAGTTACTACAGCCGGTTTTACCGGGTTTATTGTCCGGCTGACGATGGTCTGTATGTCGAGAATAATTCTTGCTGCAATCACAATGGGATCGATAGTGGTATGCGGCATGGCACCATGTCCCCCTGATCCGTAAACGGTTATCTCAGCTGATTTTACTCCGGCAAAGATCGGTCCGGGATAATAGCCTACCGTTCCTGCAGGAAGCTCTGCGCTTACATGGTAGGCCAGTGCGTAGTCAGGTTTCGGGAATTTTTTAAAGAGACCATCTTCAATCATTGCCTTTGCACCGAAGGAGACCTCCTCGCCTGACTGAGCCACGGCAACAATAGTTCCCTGCCATTCGCTGCGCAATGTTACCAGCGTTTTCAGTGTTCCCAGCCATACTGTCATGTGCAGGTCGTGGCCACATGCGTGCATTACCGGTTGTTCAATTCCGGCGGCATCTTTCATGATGACGGTGCTGGAGTAGGGGAGACCTGTGTTCTCCTTAACAGGCAGTGCGTCCATGTCTGTTCGAAGCATTATGGTCTTTCCCGGTCCGTTATGGAATACACCGACAACGCCTGTACCTCCAATACCTGTAGTCACCTCGAAGCCCATCTCCCTGAGTCGGGCAGCCATCTTTTCTGCAGTCTTAAACTCCAGCAGTGATGGCTCGGGATTCCGGTGCAGGTCAGTGTATAATTCAAAATGGCTTGCAGTAAGGCTCTCCACGGTTCTGGCAATAGCATCATCTATCCTTTCCTGTTGGGCATTCAGATTCATGTTCAGGGCCAGGGCCAGGGATATAAGAGGCAGGGTTCTCATGGTGTCAGGTTTTATCAGGATAAAAGTTCATAAAGTAAAAAGTGACTAGAGTGAGCTAAAGTTAATCATTTCATCATCACATTATCACATTATCACATTTACTCAATGGTGCTTACCCCATATCTCTGGTACTATGCAACACAGTTTTCTGCATTTCAAAGGTGAACAAAACCTGTATTATATGGTTCTTAAGAGTTTATCTAGAGGCAACCAAAGTCTCTATAGCTTCCCGTGTTAGCTCAGGGTAGCCAGAAAGAACTTCTTCGTAGGTCATGCCTGATCCAGGCCAACCCGGAATATCAAAGACCATAATTCTTGTGTTTCGCATAATATGAGTGGGGAAAACCCTATAAACTGATCAAAATAATGCATTGATACAGTGGAAATGAGCTCTTCCCTAAGTGGAAATTTCCTTAACTTTGCCTACTGATTCCGGTACGGTGAGAATTACAGGCAACCTTTCATACAAAAAGATATTTATTTTCTGGGGTCCCCTGGCCCTTACATGGCTGATGATGGCCGCTGAGCAACCCTTCCTGGTGGCGGTAATTGCCCGGCTCAGCGATGCCAAGTATAACCTTGCTGCATTCGGGATAGCCTTCTCCTTTGCCCTGATTATTGAGGCTCCCGTAATAATGCTTATGAGCGCTTCCACCGCGCTGGTTACAGACAGACATGCATACCGTAAGCTGAAGCGCTTTACTGATATCCTGAATTTGTCTGTTGTGGCAGTCCAGCTGATCTTACTTATCCCCCCAATCTTTGATTTTTTAGTTCTGGACCTGATGGGAGTGCCTGACAATGTCTCGCGATTAACCTATATATCATTGATATTGTTAATCCCGTGGTCCCCGGCCATCGGGTACAGGAGGTTTTATCAGGGGATACTTATACGAAATAACCTTACCAGCAGGGTTACCTACGGTACCGTAATCCGCCTGACTGTGATCGGACTGGCAGGTTATGGATTGTATCTGGCTGGTTTAGAGGGTGCATATGTTGGCGCAGCAACTCTTTCCGTAGCTGTCTTTATCGAAGCCATAGCATCCTGGTTTATGGCCAGAAGTACTGTGAGACGAATCATTAAAGAGGGCGATTTCACCGTCGAAGACCCACGCAGCAACATCCATGGAGAAAAGATTGGCTACAGGTTTCTTGCAAGGTTTTATACACCCCTGGCCCTGACATCACTGTTGTCACTGGGTGTTAACCCCTTCGTAGTCTTCTTCCTTGGCCGCAGCCACATGGCAATTGAGTCACTGGCCGTACTGCCTGTAGTCAACTCACTGGTATTTATCTTCAGAAGCATGGGTTTATCATATCAGGAGGTGCTAATAGCCCTTGTCGGCGACCGCAAACAGAACTATCCTTCGCTTCGCAATTTTGCAATTACCCTGGGTGCGATAGTAACGGTTATTCCCGCAATCATTGCATTCACGCCACTGGCAAATATCTGGTTCTTAAAGGTGTCGGGCCTGACGCCGGATCTTGCCGCTATTGCCTTCACTCCACTTAAGCTTATGCTTTTCCTCCCTGCATTGTCGGTGCTGCTATCGTTCTAGCGGTCCACCCTGGTGATTACCGGAAAAACAAGGCCAATTTCGATCGCTACAGGAATTGAACTTCTTGTGATTATTGCAGTCCTGCTTATCTGTGTAATTCCGTTCGGCATGATCGGTGCCACAGCCGCCGCAATAGCATACACTGTCGGCAAGTCTGCATCTAATCTCTACCTGGCACCAAAACAATTATCTACCGTAAGGAGTTGGCGCAAAAGCTTTAAAAGCTCTCTTTAATGAGTATAAAAGAACCTATTGAATATCAGGCATTCATTAAGCCGGTAAGTGCAAAATGCAACCTGCGCTGCAGCTACTGCTATTATAACTCTTCCGTAAAAGATATTGGCGGAACCGGGGGCGCCATAATGAGTGAAAAGGTTCTGGAAGAATATGTAAAACAGAATATTGCATCGGCCGGACACGGTCCGGTATTCTTTGCATGGCACGGAGGCGAACCAACACTGGCTGGAATGGACTTTTATCGTAAAGCCGTTGAATTGCAAAAGAGATATCAACCTGACGGGATTGAAATCATCAACGGAATACAGACCAACGGAACGCTGATTGACGATGAGTGGTGCAGATTTCTGGCTGAAAACAGGTTTGCAGTGGGCATAAGCATCGACGGACCGGAAAACCTGCACAACCTGAACCGCAGAAGCCTCTCCGGCGAAGGTTCATTTGCTTCTGCTTCCGGTGCATTTCAAAGGCTTAAGGAATATGGACTTGAACCTGAAATTTTATGTGTTGTCAGTTCAACAAACGTTGGATACCCTCTCGATGTCTACAGGTATTTCCGCGAGATGGGAGCAAGGTGGATGACCTTCCTGCCTCTGGTAATAAGAGACACTGACTCAAATCACGGAGTGTTACCTCCATCAGTTAACTCCCGCCGGTTTGGAGAATTCCTTTGTGCACTGTTCGATGAATGGGTTGAACACGATATAGGCTTGATAAAGATCCAGATAATCGAGGAAGCGACAAGGGTGGCCTTTAACCAGGAGCATACACTCTGCATCTTTAAAAAAGAATGCGGGGGTGTGCCTGTTATAGAGCTTAATGGTGATTTCTATTCATGCGACCATTATGTTAATGACGACCACCGCATTGGAAACATATTGGAAACCTCGCTTGACGGTCTTCTCTGTAGTGACCGGCAGAGAGCATTCGGCAAGGCAAAATGGACAACCCTTCCAAGATACTGCCTCGAATGCGAGGTGCTCGATATGTGCAACGGCGAATGCCCGAAAAACAGGTTTATCGCGACCCCGTCAGGAGAACCTGGTCTAAATTACCTCTGCGAAGGCTACAGGCTCTTCTTCAACCATATGCGGCCCTTTGTGGAGGCGGTAAGGGAAGCCGGTAAACGGTAGGTCAAAAAAAATTTGCATAGAAAGAAATTATTTGTTTAATTTTGTGTTGTCAACGTTGTAAAATAACTGCTCATAGTTTGTGCGGAAGGGTTAAAGCCCTGATATTTGGCTGAGTATGTTATTGTGTGCTGAGGTAAGGCTTTGTTTTTATGATTACTATTTCTAACGGCAAGTTGTTGTCATTTATGGTGCTAACATGCTTTTGTTGAATCTAATTACAAACTAAATAGTGATTATTTGAAGTCTGATTAAAACTCGCTTGCAATGAAAAAGATCTGTTTTTTGTTCTTTACCTTTTTCGGGCTTTTTAGCCTTTGTACCCTCTCCCAAACGATAGCCTATGATTATGATGATTCTGGCAATCGTATTGAACGAATCATTTTGTTGCAAAACGGCAACAAGGGTGATAGCGATAACACGGTTTCTTCAAAAGAAGAGGTCATTCTGGATTCAGCTTTTGATGAAGGTATGCTTAGAATTTACCCCAACCCAACAGGTGGGCTCTTACGAATTGAAATACCTTCAGGATGGTTGGATGGGCATAAAGCGATGATTGTTGTATATGGTTTGAATGGAAGAAAGCTAATCGAAAAACACGTTTCATCAGATATTGAAATTGATCTGAGTAACTATCAGAATGGTGTTTATGTCCTGCACATAATAAGAGGTGATATCATTTCCAGATGGAAAGTCATTAAACAATGAACCATCTTATTGGAATACAACTAATTTGTTCAAATGAAAAACCTTACCCATGAAAAAACTTTTACCATATAATATTATCATAGCTATATCGTTGATCTCTTCTCTTAATGCGTTTGCGCAATACTTCACTGAAGTAGATCCTTCAACAAGAGTTCTTGATAAAGATAACTACCGACCCGGAACTCTTCCCGGGTTTATAGATATAAACTCCTTAGGTGAGTCAGTATATGAAATTCCAATTCATATTCCTCCAGGGACTGCCGGTATGCAGCCCTCATTGTCTATTGCCTACAATAGTAATTATCCTGACGGACCTTTAGGTATCGGCTGGCATATTAAAGGGTTGTCAGAGATTCGCAGAGTGCCCAGAAACTTTTACCATCACGGTATGATAAATGGAGTTGATCTACAAGCGGATGATATCTTTGCTCTCGATAGTAACAGGCTCATAATCACATCACAGCATGCCTATGGGGCCAATGGTTCAGAATATCGTACCGAAATAGAAACTTTTTCGAAGATTACTGCTTACGGGACTGCTGGTACCGGACCCTCATATTTTGTAGTTGAGACAAAAAGCGGTTTAACCCTGGAGTATGGAAACACCACAGACTCAAAGGTTGAAGCATCAGGTAGCAGTACTGTTTATATGTGGCGACTGAATAAGGTAACGGACCGGAACGGTAATATAATGGAATACATCTACTATGAAGGCAATGGAGAAAGCCTGATTGCAGAGATAAAATACACCAAAAATCCTTCCGCAGGTCTGAACTCTCACTACAACAGGGTCGTATTCTCCTATTATAGTTCATCAAGAACTGATTATAACACAACTTACCCTGCCGGAAAGGCTTTACCATCGACTAAACTTATAGAGTCAATACAGGTACTGACTGAGGGAGACACACTGGTAAGAGAATATGGATTTAAGTATGTTCTCAACATTTATTCACATCTGAATCAAATAACTGTAACGGGTTCAGATGGCACAAAGTTCAATCCTACTATAATTGGTTGGGGTGATACTAAAACTCCATTTTATGCATATGGATACGTTTTGAATAACAGTCAAAAAAACAAATTTCATTATGGAGATTTCAATGGAGACGGCAGGACAGATATTTTAGCTATTGAGAGGAAGACTTCGTATACATCCTCTGATAAATGGAAGCTCTATTATGCCAATTCATCCGGACTAGGATATAAGCTTTGCAAAGAAGGGACTTTAAGTTCTTCTTTTAAGGAATTTGTGGTTGCAGATGTTGATGGAGATGGCAAGGATGATATTCTGCGAAGAGAGACTCAAACTGTTTATTATCAGTGCAATCCACATCCTTGTGATGGTCCTGTTTATTCAATTTCTTCTTCAAGTACCTCAAGTATTACTAATTATGTACCCCCACCACCTAATGATACTTGTTGGGATATTTGTTCATACCAGACAGAAAGCTACTTGTTTTATAAAGCTACAGATTCGACACTTACCAGAGGATCGAGCTCATATGATATTCCTGTAAGCTCTTCAACTGCAAAGCTTATGCCGGTTGAACTGGACGGAAATGGCAAGTCCGATTTCCTATTGCTTACTTCGTCCAATAATTACAATGGTATTAAAGGAGTAACTTTGTCAAGTCCACCAAATTTCAACTCTCCGGATGATATCAGATTACTGGACTTTGATGGAGACGGGAAAAAGGAATTGCTGGTACATAAAGGGACCAGCGTAATTATCTATACATGGAACCCTGTTACCTCTCAGTTGACCTCAATCTATACTTCTTCTTCCTGGCCAGGTAATCCGGCAAGAGTCTTTATTGGGGATTTTAATGGGGATAAGAAAGACGACATCCTTTACTGGAATTCGATGTCATGGAGCTTGTTATTATCAACCGGAGCAGGTTTTGTAACTTCTACAGCGCCTGCATTGAGGCCTTATGATCCAAGTGCTTCAACTACCGATAACAACTATTACATTGGGGATTTTAATGGGGATGGTAAGGATGACATACTGGAGGTTTACAAATATTCCACCGCAAGCAGGCTTAAAGTTCATTATTCTACCGGTGGCGGGAATTTTATATCGGAAACCAATGATTATTCAAAGTCAATAATTAACCGTGATTATTTTACTATCACTGACATGAACGGAGATAATCATGCTGATGTTTTTTATTACGATTACAGTTCCACGGCAAACTTCGTCAGTGCATGCTATTTTTATGCTTACGAAAACAGACATAAAGTCCATAAAATCACAAACGGCTTAAATCATAAAATCGACTTAACATATACTCGTATTAATGACTCATTATCTTTCCATACGCCTGGAAGTAGTGCCAGTTTTCCTCTCCGCGATTATAATAAAGGTTATTATGCTGTTGCAAGAGTAAGGGAATATAATGACTATACGGATACAACCAAAGTTGAATATTCATACAAGAATGCCATATTTCATGCTCAGGGCAAAGGTTTTCTGGGATTCCTGGAGTTCTCCTCCAAATCCAGCGAAGATTATAAAAGCATTAATTCATTTGAAATAAATGAAAACTTCTTTATCCGAATGCCCAGTCAATTTGAATATTACAAATGCTTTCCTAACCACAATAGTCTTCTACGGGATATCAGATATACCAACAATGTAAATAACTATGGGAGTAAGAGGTTTTTTCCCTTTATTAGCAAAACAGATACATGGGATGATATCGTTAAGACAATAACTATAACAGAATCTGTCTACGATTATGATGGGAATCTCACTGATTCAGAGAAACGTTATCTGGATGAGGATTCAAGTCTGGTGGCAACCAAGAGAATTATTAATACCTATAGTCAGTTTGGTAACTGGGGAGTCAGGAACAAGGTGACAAAGGTCATCACCGACTCAGATTTTGAATCTGATACACTTTACAGACGTTTAGTTACTTACAGCTACGACTCTAACGGAAACCTAACCACTCAAGTCGCTGACTCGGGAAAAACCAGGGCTGTTACAACCAGCTATCTTCTTAATTCCCTTGGTATGCCGTATCAGAAAACAGTCTCTTCAACCGGCCTTACCTCTCGGGTTGAAACATATGAGTTTGATGAAAAATACCGATTCATTAAGCGAATCATAAATCCCGCAGGTAATTCCGCCTATTTCCAATATTACCCGGGGACAGGTAATATAAGGTCACACACAGACATAAATGGCCTGCGCTCTGAGTTCGAGTATGACGGATTTGGTCGACCTAAAACTAATATTAATGAATATGACGAGACAATTTCAACAACCATTTTATGGGATGTTGAAGATATTGTGTCAAATGAAATTCTTTGGTCGGTCCAGACAAACGGGACAAATGTACCCGGAACAAGTATATGGTATGATCCTCTGGGTAGGGAAAAGCAAATCTCAATTAATTCAAACCTTAGGCCTTATGGAGTCAGCAAGAAGTATAACTCTGCTGGTCAATTGGTTGAAGAAACTACCTCCAACAGAACAGAATCATCAGAATATTCCTATATCAAAACCAGCTTTGATTATGATGATTTTGACAGGTTGTCCTATACCGGCATACCTGGTATAGGAACAGTAATTACATATAATGGAAGGGAAACCACCGAATATCTCCCCGGTTACAAAAGGAGGGAGAGCACAACCGATGCTATGGGTAATGTGCTGCATATAAAAGAAAACAATAATACTAATCTGACAACCAGCTATGTTTACCATAGCAGCGGACAGGTAAAACAGACTGTCTCGGCCGGCAATACAGTAACGGTTGACTTCGATGAGTATGGCAGACCTGAAACAATTACAAGTCAGAACTCGGGAACTGAAAAGTATACCTTTAATGCTTTCGGAGAGTTAACCCGGACAATAAATGCAAAGGGAGACACTGTATCTTATAATTATGATAACCTGGGTCGAATTACTTCTATTACAGAACCGGAAGGTACCACAACTTATTCTTACGTAACAAGTGGTAACGGTCTTCAGCAAATCTCTTCTGTTTCAGGACCAGGAGTTTCATATTCCTATCAATATGATTCTTACGGAAGACTCACGCAGCTTTCAAAAACTATATCAAACGGCCCGGTTCTTACTGTTACCTATTCCTATGACAGTCATGGAAACATTGATGAAATAACTTATCCGGGAGGTTTTGCTATAAGTCACCTTTATGATATTAACGGATATCTTAACGAGATCCGCGACGCTGCGGATAATACCATCTGGAAGCTATATTCACTTACTGGTTCCGGTCGACCTGTAAGCTATGATCTTGGTTCGGGTAACATTTCAGTATCC
>JAWOIF010000098.1:0-17209 GCA_046484805.1 Bacteroidales bacterium | reverse complement strand
ATGATACCTGCCCTCAGGTATTACCGACACCATATTGTCATAATAACCCAGAAATCCATCTTCTCGTATAGCCGTTCCGGTAAGCACGTTGCCGCTGATGTATCTGACCTCACCCGGTCTGATATTACCTATGACAGTTGGTGATATCGATGCGCCCGACCTTATTCGGTGATAAGAGGGTCTGATCACCTCACTGCCGGCGAGGGCAATTATCCTGTCGTGCCGGTATACACCCTCAATGAAAAGACGCCCAATTGCTGATACATCCTGAAGGTTAACATTCCAAACCACCTCACCCTTGTTAACAGGATCGATATGATGTATTTGTACCCCGACATTGCCCGCCGGGTGGGGACCTTTGACATAATGTTTTACCACACCGCTAATGCCTTTAAGGACACTGCCTGACATATTTGTTGCATCAATAACCAGGTTTACGCTTCCCCTGGTCAACCTTCCCAGCACATCTATTCCAAGCTGGAACTCCTTCTTGTCGCTGTTATGCATCACGAAATCGTAATCAGGGGCTAAAGGTGAAGTGTCAAAACAGGAGATGAAAATCGACTTGGGCTCCTGATCAGGTATGGCAACAATATGGTAGGGTCTCTGCCTTATTACCGGCCAGAGGCCTGAGCCAAGTAGCCTCTCTTTGATCTCTTCAACGGAAAGGGAGTCGGGTTTGGCAGTACCGAAATCAACATAATCCTTCCCCTTTTCCTCAACTATGACCTCCAGAATTCGTCGCCGCTCGCCTCTGACAACATCTAATACCTTCCCGCTGACGGGCGAGGTAAACTTCACTTCAGGTCTGAACTTGTCGTAAAAAAGGGCCGAGCCGGCCTTTACTTCTTCTCCCGGTTTTACCAACAGTTTTGGTACCAGCCCGGGAAAATCAACGGGTTTGACTCCATAACGGCCTGCAGGGGTTCCTGGCGAAAGTATCTTCTCGGCAGCTCCCTTAAGCTTCAGGTTCAACCCTTTTTTTAATTTTATTATCTCCGACATATGGTAAAAATGATTACAAACTGCAAAGAGGTAAAATTATCTGTTATAAAGCTCTTAACAGCCTGCGTGTGACAATTATCATACTGTTTTGTACTATTTCAAATTTCAGCACGTTAAAGTACATATTATTATCTTTATTTCATTTATTTGAAATTCATTACTTGTGAAAAATTTGAAAAAATAATTCACGCGATTTGATTGTTTCATTTAACCGGCAGTATTTTTGTAACAACAGTTTTATGAATTACTCAAGAACGATATTTTTTATCCTGATCGGAATTTCATTGCTGGAAGCATCAGCTCTGAAGGCGAGTCAGGGCAGCATTAAATCAGATATGATCTTCGATGAACGAGTCAAAACTGTAATGCTGTACCGCGAAGGATGGAACCTATCCCATCCTCTTATTGAGATTGGAGGAGATCAAAAGCTAATCATGGAATTTGATCTGCTGGGTTCGGGCATCGATAATCTTTATTACTCATTTATTCATTGCAATAAAGACTGGGAACCCTCAGGTCTTTTTACCACAGACTATATTGACGGGTTTCATGAAAACCAGATTGAAGAGTATGCCTTCTCATTCAATACAACTGTCAGTTATGTTCATTACACCCTTGCGTTCCCTAATGAAAATGTAAATCTTTCTGTATCTGGTAATTATGTTATTGTGGTGCATCAACCGGGAGAGCCGCAGGTACCTCTCTTCACGAGAAGGTTTATGGTCGTTGAAAACCTGACCGGGATAAAGGCAACTGTCAGGAGGGCCGATATGAGTGGATTCCGCGACACTCACCAGCAGGTTGATGTTACGGTAGCTCTCTCACGGCTGAGGGTTACCGATCCGAGGAGCGAGATTTTCACTGCAGTGCTGCAAAACGGAAGGTGGGATAATGCAGTTACAAACCTTGCCGCCGACTTTGTATCCCCCACCGAACTCAGATATACTTCCCTGGGTGAGGGTAATCTTTTTGAAGGGGGAAATGAGTTCAGACAATTCGATATCAGAAGTTTCAGGTACCAGACCGAATTTGTGCGGGAGATAACCTACGACGGACGATTTCACAATGTAAACCTTCAGCTTTCTGAGAACCGGGAATTCAAACCATACTTTTTCAGAAACGATTTTAACGGTAAGTATATGATCGGTGTGCAGGAGGGTGTCAACCCGTCAACTGATGCCGACTATGCCCGGGTATATTTTACCCTGCCGGCACCATTGAAAGTTGAAGGTGGTACTATTTATATCGCCGGAGACATGACCATGTGGAATCCACTGCCTGAAAATTACATGCAATACAACTATGAAGAGAGGCAGTATGAAGGATCTCTCTTTCTTAAGCAGGGCTGGTACAACTACGAATACCGTTTCCTGCCCGACCTTGAGGGTTCTGAAAGGAGGACCTGGTTTGAGGGCAGCCATTTCGAGACCGAGAATGAATATCTTGTGCTGGTATACTACAGGGCACGAAACAGCAGGTACGACAGGCTTGTCGGCTCATTTACGGTGCGTCACCAGGCCG
The DNA here is from genome assembly GCA_046484805.1 of Bacteroidales bacterium. Classification (GTDB taxonomy): domain Bacteria; phylum Bacteroidota; class Bacteroidia; order Bacteroidales; family VadinHA17; genus SLNP01. The sequence continues at coordinate 14,683 of JAWOIF010000098.1, read as the reverse complement.
CATGACAGCCGGTTCCTATTTTCCGGGTTTGCCGTGAATATCAATTCCGTACTGCATGTAAACGGTATGTTCGAGCAGAGGCAGTATAACGTCAAGATATTCACCGACAGCCCTGACTGAGCCAGGCAGGGTAAAGATTAGCGCATTGCCGACGACCCCTGCAATGCCACGACTCAAAAGGGCATTTGGTTTCTCCTTCCCATACTTCACTCTTATCATCTCCATTATTCCGGGGATTTCAAATTTGAGCATGGGCTTCAGGGTATCTACCGTTATGTCACGGGGGCCTATCCCGGTTCCTCCTGTGGTTATTATCAGGTTGAATGACCCTGCTGACTCGATAATCAGTTGTGATAGCATGTTACTGTCATCAGGGATAATCTTTATTTCAACGTGAGACTTCCACCCTGTCATCTCCATTTGCCCACTTACTCTTTCAGCTATGGCGGGGCCACTCAGGTCTTCATATTCACCACTTGACGCCCTGTCACTCAGGGTGATTACCATTGTTCTGTATATATCAGGCAGTTTCATGTTTCTCCTTATAATCCAGTCTGATAAAGTCAATTACCATATTCTTGTCGGCGGCCTTGCACATATCATACACCGTTAGCAGGGCCACTGATACTGCTGTCAGGGCTTCCATTTCAACTCCTGTTCTGCCGGTACTTACCACTTCACTGTGGATTAACACACCGGTTTCATCTGTTTCTGCCTCCACCTTCACGTTATCAAGTAATATGTTGTGACACAATGGAATAAGACCGGATGTCTGCTTGGCAGCATTTATGCCGGCAATCTGTGCAACTGTAAGAACGTCCCCTTTTTTGAGGGAGTTCCTGTTTATAAGTTCAATTGTTGAGGGCTCGAGGGTGATGTGCCCTGAGGCCCTCGCCAACCTCGATGAGACAGACTTCTCACTGACGTCCACCATTGTGGCCTTGCCCTTATCATCAACATGTGTCAACTTTCCCATTACTATCCTCCTATATTGTAAAAACTGCCATTTTCGCTTACTGTTCCACAGGCGGGTTTCAGTTCCAGCGCCCTGCTCATTGCTTCATTGTGTCCGGTCTTTCTGATATCAATCTCTAAGTCGCTGAAGAGACATGGTCTCAGTTTACCATTGGCTGTAAGCCGTAACCTGTTGCATTGTGCACAGTTGCCTCCCTCGCCGCCGTGTACTATGGAAAAGCGACCGCCTGCGAGGCTCATCTGTTCAATAAATCTGACCTCAAGGCCATTTTTTCTGCAATATTCTGCCACCATTATAGCATCAGGCTCATTTTTTGATTCAGTTATGACACAATTCACCTTTATTGGCAGCAATCCGGCTGAACGTGCCGCCGCTATACCTTCAAATACATCCTCAATTCTGCCAACCCTGGTTATCAGCCTGAACCTTTCAGGATCGATAGTGTCAAGGCTGATATTCACCCTGTGCAGGCCGGCCTTCTTTAAGTCAGCAGCATATCCTGCAAGGAGTGTCCCGTTGGTCGTCATTGAGAGATCCCTGATACCGTCAATTGAGGACAGCATCTGAACCAGGAGGGTTACGTCCTTCCTCACAAGAGGCTCTCCGCCGGTAATCCTTACCTTGTCAATACCGTGGGCAACGGCGGTTCGTGTAAAGTCGGTTATCTCATCATAGCTGAGAATATCGCCGTGATTAAGAAGAGCGACTCCCTCCTCAGGCATGCAATATACGCAACGGAGGTTGCACCGGTCGGTTACCGATATCCTCAGGTAGTTTATATTTCTTTTATATCTGTCTAACATGAACCCTTGTTCCTCTTTCTATTGTGCTGATGCCTATCGGTACTGACAAAATTCCATCAGCAAGGGGCAATGCCGATATATGAGCCGAACCATGATATTCAACAGGCACTACACCCCCATCGTCTGTTATCTTTACTGGTATCCATCCCATTCTCGAAACTCTTTTCCTACGGTAGGTGGTTTCCATCGGGAGTTCCCACTGAGGTGGTTTCCATTCACATTCCATCATCTTCATGAACAGGGGTCTCACAAGTATTTCAAACTGTACAAAGCTTGAAACAGGATTACCCGGCAGTCCGAATACAACAGAATTCTTATGAATCCCGAATGTGGTTGGTTTCCCCGGTTGCACTGCCATGCGGTCGAAAATGATCTCCACCCCTGCGCGTTTCAGTACTTCCGGTACAAAGTCAAAATCGCCCATCGAAACGCCGCCGGTGAGAAGAACCACATCGTTCTCCTCAATCGCCTGGTTTAGCATTCTATATGTTACCTCTTCGTCATCTATCGCTATGCCATAATATCTGCCTGTAGCTCCTGCTCTCTCCGACTGTGCGAGCAACTGGTAGGCGTTGCTGTTCCTGATCTGAGAGAGACCTGGTCTGGAGGAGGGTTCTACCAGTTCACTGCCGGTACTGATAATGCCCACACGCGGCATACGGCTTACCGTTACCAGGGTACATCCGACAGAGGCCATTACTGCGACATCCTGAGGTCTTATTATTTTTCCCTTCCTGAGGACAATATCTCCACGCCTCACATCCTCACCCATTCTGGCAATATTATCCTTGTTGCTGCTTCCGGTATATTTCACCCTGCTGTCTTTCCCCATCAGGGCATCTTCTACCATAAAGACAAAATCAGAGCCATCGGGCACCGGAGCCCCCGTCATTACCTTTGAGCAGGTACCCCTGGTAATGCTCTTCTGAGGATGTTTGCCGGCATTGATAACCTCAAGAACCTTAAGCTCCATAGCTATATCCTCTTTTCTGCAGGCATAACCATCAACTGCTGTCTTGTTGAAGGGGGGCATGTCGATATCACTAATCACATCAGAAGCAAGAACCCTGCCTGCAGACGCAATAAAGGAAACGGTTTCGCTTCCGCAAGATACGGCATGCTGCAGTACCAGTGCCAGGCCTTCCTCAAATTTTATCATTTCTCTTTCTGCCATTAAATTCCAAATTCAATCTGAACCGCCAGACTCTGTTTTCTTAACAAAAATCAGATCTACAGGGTCCATTAAAAACATTATATCTGAACCTTCCCTCATATCTTCAGGCAGGTTTTCACCGCTGTTGACAGATGCAAAGATACGTTCACCGGCCAATATCTCAATATCAGTACCCGATGGTGTGGGAACCAGTTCGGCAACCTTGCCGGTAAAGAGGTTCAGGCTATTGGTATTATCCCTGTCTGTTAATATTTTCACTCTCCTGCTCCTTATTACCAGCATGCCTTCTTCAGGGTAGTCGGCCTCATTTAGTCTTATAATCAGTCCCTTTTCTGTTGTCGCCATCCACGCACCCGCTTCCTTTCTGAATCGCGCCCTGAAAAAATTCCTGATACCTGTATATCTGGCGACGAACCTGTTGACAGGGTGATCAAACACCTCCGCGGGTGTACCGGTCTGGATAAGTCTTCCGTCATGAATTACCCCGACCCTTGAAGCCATCCCTATTGCTTCCGTAAAGTCATGTGTAACATGGATTATAGTCTGACCTGCCCTGTTCAGTGACCGCAGCAGCCGTGTAATGTCATCTTTCAGGCTGGCATCGATCGAGGCCAGCGGTTCATCGAGTAGAAGAAGCCGCGGCGATACTGCAAGTGTACGCGCCAGTGCAGTCCTTTGTAATTCGCCACCCGACAGGTTCACGGCTCTCCTGTTCAAAATACTTACAATGTTCATCCTGCGTGCCATGGCTGTTACCCTCTCCATTATCTCATTATCGGGCACATCTCTTATGCGTAACGGATATGCAATGTTATCAAAGGTCGTCATGTGAGGAAAAACTGCAAAATCCTGGAACACAAGTCCGATATTACGGTCCTGGGGCTTTGTTCTGGTTTTGTCAACACCATCAATAATTATATTACCCGTGTCAGGATATTCCAGACCTGCCAGAAGCTCAAGCAACTTAGTCTTTCCTGAGCCCGACATTCCCAGCAGTACAAAATATTCCCCCTCGGTCACGTCGAAACTTATGCCGTCAAGGCGGAATTCGCCAAATCTCCTGCTGAGTTCCCTGACACTAAGCATCGACATCAGGTATTGGTTTAACCTTTCTTTCAATCGATATCATCCTGAACAGGACGAAAATAACCAGTGCCACCAGCACAAACAGCAATGAAAGTGGCCGCGCATAGGTCAGTCCGAATGAACTGAACCTCTCATATATCATCACCGGGGCAGTCATGGGGTGATAGGCAACAATCACCACAGCCCCGAATTCGCTCATCCCCCGGGCAAACATCATTACAAATCCTGAAACGATACTTCTCCAGGCCAGTGGCACTGATATCGAGAAGAACACCCTGCTCCTGCCGGCCCCCAGGCTAAGTGCTGCCTTCTCTAGTTTTTCGGGAACCGAGGCAAAACCGTCACGGGCAGAATTTATCAGGAACGGCAGGCTGACGAAGGCCATTGCAATAGCGGTACCAATGGGATTGTTGATGAGGTTGAGGCCAACAACCCCGGCTGCCTTGCCGATAACGCCTTCACGCGAAATGATACCCAGCAGGGCAATACCCGCAGCAGTATGTGGGATGACAACAGGAAGGTCAATAATGCCCTGAACTATCTTCTTACCGGGAAATTGTTTTCGGGCCATGATCCATGCAAGAGGTATTGCTCCGGATGCAAAAAAGAGAGTGGAAAGGAATGATATTCTGAGGGTAAACCAAACACTCTCCCTTACATCCGCGTCAGCCACCGTTGCAAAAAATTCACTCCTTCCGGTGCGGATGGCCATCCCCACAAGAGGCGCGACAATGAAAAGCAGTATTAGTGCCGAAAGCAGCATCATCACCCACCTGAATAAGTCACCCTTTATCCTTCCTGCCGGCATCTCAGTTGCTATTTATTGCATTGATAACAGAAGAAGGAAGAGGCTTCCTTCCTGTAATTAACGGTGGAGATATCGGATTCTGGCCGGTTTCGCGGAGGATATCCCTTCCCCTGCTGCCTGCAATAAATGCCAGAAAACGTTCAGCCTCCTCACTATTTGGGGCATCTCGCAAAATGGTAATTCCATACATGATAAAGTCACCCTTCATTGTCAGAGTCTCACCCGGTCGGCTGCCGATAACCTCTTGATAAACTGAGTTATAATTCTCAGAGAAGTCAGTATCACCTAGGTTGATCTCAGCAGGTAACTCGATAAAGTCCAGCCCATGCTGCACAGCCACTGACCTGTACTGGAACACGTAATCTATCGCCCCGGCCTCCAGCATCGCGGTCAGATCTATCTCTTTAGGCCTTATAAACGACCTGTCTTTATTCTCAAATGACTCCTTTAATCCGGGTATTCCATAATATTTCTCTGCCAGCTGCAGCATCATCAGGGTCCGGTAGCCGCAAGGATCGGAGTCGGGATCGGAACGGCCAAAGAATACGTCCTTCCTTAACAAAATCTCATACCAGTTCAGACTGTCTGTCTCATCGCTGAACCTCGAACTGTTCTTGTATGCGATTACTATTTCGTTGGTGGCAAACCCCAGGTTCCAGTCTGCGAATTCAGGAATAAGTAGTTCATCAATAATGACGTAATCGGCTGAGGCCATTATGTCACATGGTTTCCTGAGTTCGGTTATCTTGCGTGCACTCACCAGGCTTCCGGCCGCCTCGGTGATTATCCTTACACCGGGATTATCAGCTTCGTAAGCTGCTGCCAGTCGTGACATGGGTACGGCAAGACTACCGGCATGAAATACGATGACTTTGCTTTCGTGGCGCCCGGTACAGAGAGTGACGGCAATAATAACAGGCAGACAGAGTATTAATATAGACTTCCTTATCATTTGTCAGAGATATCATTAATCCGTCTGAAGAATCGTTTTGCAATCTCCTTCATAGCAATGTCAATTTCACTGTTCAGATCTTCATAGGCAGTTACCAGAGCCTTGCCTTCGCGGGTAAGTATGGTCTTTCCGCCTGAGGCTCCCCCGCGATGCTTTTCAATCAGCCTGAATCCAAGAAGATCTTCAACCTCTCTCAGAAGACCCCATGCCTTCCTGTAGCTGATCTTCATGTTTTGCGCCGATTTAACTATCGATTCATTGAGCGATACTTCCTTAAGGAGATCAAGCCCCTCGGCACTGATCACCACATCCTCACCCCTGGTCTCAAGCCAGACATTGTAATTGAGGAATATGTCGTAATATTTGGAACCTTTAGGACCGGCCATGGCAGATATAAGATTTACGATTAACGATTAACGATTTAAGATTTAAGATTTGCAGTGTGCGGTATGTGGTGATCGGTTTGCGGACGGCACTAAGCCGCATACCTGATACCCGACACCCGATACCCGATACCCGACACCTGATACCCGACACCCGATACCCGACACCCGATACCCGATACCACATTATTTATACAAACACCTGTAGGAGCAGTCCTGCTCAAGTTTCACCCTGAATTTGACATCCTTTGGCACTACGAAAGTCTCGAATGGTTTGTAGGTCTTCCACTTTGTCTCACCGGGAAGCATAACCTCCATCGCACCTGAGATTACAGTCATGTATTCTATTGTGGAGGTGCCAAATTCATACTCTCCCGGGGCCATAACCCCTACCGTAGCAGGTCCGTCAATATTCTCAAAAGCTATCGACTTCACTTTGCCATCGAAATACTCATTTACTTTAAACATGATCTTTAAATATTAAATGGTTAATAATTGTTCCATCCGTTAAAAATTCTTTGCCAGAAAATTTGCAAAAAACATTCATGTCGGTTTCAGAGAGCAAATGTAACCTTTTTGCATATCGGTTTAAAGGATACATATCATAAAAAGTGGAACTTATACAATTTAATAACTAAGGAGCATTGTGGTCAATTCTCAGCTAAACGACAGAACAAGGGGGGGGGTGCATGCATCCTATTGTTATTCAACCCCATACGGGGTTGTTCCGTACACAACGCAGAGTTCATTGCCGGTTGTTCCGTACACAGGGCATAGTTCATTGCCGTCGCTGCCGCGACAAGAGAGTTGAGGGTGCTGTCTTTCGCTATTATTGATGCGGTTTTACCACCTCAACCACCTCGGGGAAATCGATTCCCAGTTTTTTGAGATGTTCCAGGGTTGGTACGCCGTTTTTGTTCCATCCGCGGCGCTGGTAAACAGCGTCAAGCAGATCTTCGTATCTCTTCTCGCGATACTGACGGGTAAGCTTCATCTTCTCCTGAGTTGACATTCCTGCTATGTCAACTCCAACCTTTTCGATGAGCTCCTTATCATACCTCTCTGCCCTTGACTCATACTCTTCAACGGTAACCGGACCTGCTGCACGGAAAGGCTGGGCATCATACTTCCTGGTGCCGTATCCCCTTCTCAGGTTGAATACTCTCTGGAAGTTATAGACCCTCTCTGAGTCCTCAATAAGTCTGTTTTTATCGAAAGGCCTTCCGGTTACAGATTTGTATATGGTAACATAATTATCGACATGCTCAGGAACCTTTGCGGGTTCGTCGGTCTTCGCATTGCCTTCGGGTTCGACATCGTTCCATGGCAGTTTGCAGAGTCCAACCAATCCAAACCATGTCCTGAACATCGGGAAATAATGCAGTGCTTCCGCCTTATTCTCGAAGGTTGGTATCTGGTTATTCACCATATCCATGAATATAAGCCACGCTTCATCGTGCTGCGGGCCCTTGTTTGTCATGGCGTAACCACCCTGCTGGGCCAGTGACTCCTTCGAAATATACTGTGAATACTCAAGGCCCTTATTTACCATTCCGATATCATTGAGCAGGCCTGCATCTCCCCACCCCTTTTCAATAAACAGCTCCTTACATTTCTGTACTCCCATTCCGGCAATCTTTCCAAATCCCTCACCGCGGGCCAACTGATGTATAAGTTCCAGTGCAGCTTCACCATTACCGAAACTCAGTTCAAGTCCTCCGGTCCTCTCTTTGTTTAGGATACCTCTTTGCCAGCACTCCATCAGGAATGCAACTGTAGTACCCCATGTAATTGTACAGATACCGTAAGTATCGCAATAAAAATTGGTTTCAATTACATAACGCGGGTCGAACATACCGCAGTTGGAACCAAGGCCTGCAGCCGTCTCATACTCTGGTCCGTCAACTATCACCTTCTGTCCCTTGTATGGCCCGCTCTTCAGCTCAAAATTGTCAACACCCTTGGAACATGACATATTACATCCTATCCAGCATCCGTCGGGAATGTTTTGGGTGAAGAAGCTTTTCCATACCGTTGAATCTATCTTCGGTGTATCTTTATGCCTGCCATACTGGAAGTTGTGCACCGGTAACAGATCATGATCATCCATTATCTCAACCAGGTGGGCTGTTCCAGCCTGCCTCATCTGACACTGAACATCGTCAAAATCCCTCATCTCCTTGTTGAAACGACGGCCTCTTTCAGATATCGCCTCAAGATCGACCACATTATTAAGGTTCCCCTTGACACCAGGAATCTTACAGACAATGGCCTTGATCTTCTTGTCACGAAAAACGCTACCGATACCTCCCCTGCCTGCCTGCTTCAGCCTGACAAGCTTGCGTTTCGGGTCGTAGAAGCTGAAATTGAGCATGCCAATAAGTGAATGATCGGCGGCAGCTCCTGTCGAAACAATACCTATATTCTTCCTGTCTTTATCATCTTCGGCAAACATGTCGGTGAGTTGCTCAACCAGAACATGACTGTCAAGAGCTTCAGCCGGAGCCTCGAAGATCTCAACCTTATGATTAACACCATCAATAAATATAATAACGTCACTGGATGCCTTTCCCTGAAGTTCAATGGCATCGAACCCCGAAAACTTAAGGAACGGGCCGAAAAATCCGCCTACATTGCTGTCCATTATCGAGTTTGTCTGCGGAGAAATGCTTACTACCAGCGATTTTCCGGTTCCTGAATACTGGGTAATACCTCCAACAGGACCGCTTGAGATGATTATTTCATTATCAGGACTATTCCACGGTGTGTCAGGTTTGGTTGCATCCCATAGCAAACGAAGCCCATATCCCTTCCCACCAATGAATTTCTCTTTCATAACCTGGGGGACATCCTTATCACGGATCTCCGGTGTTCCGACATTAATGTAAAGGACCTTGTCGGTGTATCCCTTATCGAGTGGTTTCCACTTGTAATCCCAGCTCTTCAGCATCCTGTGCTTCGATTTAATAGCCTGAATGTCCATCTGTTAATATATTAAATAGGTTTGAATTATCATTTCCGGTATCAAATTTCGAAATTATTACCGAACCAGCAACATTAAAATGATAATAATCAATATGCTGCAACTTGCATAACGATTAAATAAAATCAATATTTGCTAATTACCTTTCGACATATAGCTGATTTTTGTTTCTGCTTTTCCAAACCTATATTTGTGGAAGATTAAACGTTAACGCACCTGCTAATTAACCTGAGACTATGAATCTGGATGCACTGTCAGAAGAACCTCTTGTGATGTTATACGGAATGTCAGGTTTTGACCCGGCCCTCATTAAAAGATTCGAGTCAGGTGAAAAATATGCAGGCATAATGCTGAATAACGGCAATATAGGTGTTTGCGCTGTTCTGGGACAAAAGATCGATCACTCACTGCTGCAGGGAGGTATTCCTGATTTCACCGATCCCGGTCATAGAATCATTCTCAACGCCTACTTCAACGCTTTGTTGAACTATGAGCTGCCTGAGGTTTCGAATGGTGATATTTTCAGTCAGAAAAGATTCTCGCGATATAGTGAGATAGTTATGATTGGGAGTTTCTGTTCCCTGCTTGATAAATTTCGTGATTCCTCAATTCCGGTTTCTGTATTTGACAGGCTCTCTGAGGAGGAATTCCTGATACCCATGAGGCGCCAGCCAGAATTTCTATCAAAGGCTGATTGTGTGATACTTACAGGAACCACTATCAGCAACAAATCTTTCATGGAGATTACCGCACGCACACAGGAAGGTTGCGATATCTTTCTGCTGGGGCCTTCTAATACCATTCACCCATCAATGTTCGGATACAAAAACATTAAAGTTATATTCGGCTCGAGGTTCAGCAATAAAGACCACCGGGTGTTGGATCTTATCAGAGACGGGCACGGAACAAAAAGCTTTTTAAAAGATATAAATAAAGTTTATGTTATACGTCCATAGTTCGCATAATGAATTTCGATGAAATAAAAGCCAGGCTGCAGAATTTTCGTGTCGGAATTGCCGGTGCGGGAGGACTGGGGTCAAACTGTGCCCACGCGCTTGCAAGGAGTGGTGTTGGAACACTTGTTATTGCAGATTTTGACATTGTGAATGAAAGCAATCTTAACAGGCAATTCTTCTTTTATAACCAGATCGGAATGAAAAAGGTTGTTGCCCTAAAGGAGAATCTCTTAAAGGTAAATCCTTCTGTCAATGTTATTATTCACGAGGATGTTCTGAACAATGAAAATATTCCTCTGATTTATACCGGGTGTGATGTCATAGTAGAAGCTTTTGACGGCTCAGAGATGAAGGAGATGATTGTGGGAATTGTAAGTCGTGCATTGCCCTCTGTTCCTTTGGTGATTGGGTCGGGACTAGCAGGCTGGGGCCGCAATAATGATATCAGATCGCGTAAGATTGATGAAAAGCTTTATGTGGCAGGTGATGAGACAACGGAGATTTCAGCTGAACTGCCTCCGCTGGCTCCCAGGGTTGGAATTGTTGCTAACATGCAGGCGAACATTGTGCTCGACTTATTGTTGAACAAATAAAAAGTGTCATTCAATGAAGATTCTTCTGAATAACAGGAAAGAGGTATTTGACAGGGAAGAAATGACGGTTTCTGATCTTCTGAAAGAAAAGAAGATGACCTTCAGAATGAGAATAGTTAAAATAAATGGCAATCTGGTTGAAAAGGATAAATACGATACCACACAGGTATCAGATGGCGATAATGTGCAGGTGATCTACCTGATGAGCGGTGGCTGATTAAACAGAATCCGGTTCTCTTTGTTATATTCATAGATGGTTTAGTATAAATTGAAACAGATATGAGAAAACAACTGGAAGTACCGGCAGCATATAACGAACCCGTATTGTACTTTGCTCCCGGGTCAGAGGAAAGGGAAAAACTTCTTCAGGTAATAGAAGAGATGCGTTCGGCAAATGCCGACATTCCAATGATAATTAACGGCAAAGAGGTCAGGACAGGAAACCTCACCCAAATACATCCGCCTCATGATACCTCTCATCTCCTTGGCAATTATCATTCAGGAGACAGGAGTCATGTTGAATTGGCAATCGATGCTGCTCTTGGCGCCAGGAAAGAATGGGCCTCCATGCCTTGGAAACAGAGGGCAGCAATATTTTTGAGAGCTGCAAGTCTGGTTGCAGGTCCCTACAGGCAGATAATCAACGCGGCAACCATGCTCGGCCAATCAAAGACGGTTCATCAGGCTGAGATTGATGCATCATGTGAATTTGCTGACTTTCTTAGATATAACGTTCAGTACATGAACGAGATATACCAGATGCAGCCGGAAAATAATCCTGATACCTGGAACAGGCTGGAGCAAAGACCACTGGAAGGATTCGTATATGCACTTAGTCCGTTTAACTTTACTTCCCTGGCCGCTAATCTGGCTGCGGCACCTGCATTAATGGGGAATGTGGTAGTATGGAAACCTTCCAATACCCAGATATATTCAGCAGATGTTGTTATGAAGATATTCCGTGAGGCAGGGCTGCCCGACGGAGTAATCAATATGGTATTTGTATCAGGACCCGAGGCCGCTGAGGTGGTACTGAACAACCGGCATCTTGCCGGGGTGCATTTTACCGGTTCTACCAGTGTATTCAACTCTGTCTGGAAAACCATTGGAAATAATATCGGCAATTACAAAAGCTATCCCAGGATAGTTGGTGAGACAGGCGGAAAGGATTTCATACTTGCTCACAGCTCTGCCAATCCGAAGCAGGTAGCTACTGCGATGTCACGCGGCGCCTTTGAGTACCAGGGGCAGAAATGTTCGGCAGCCTCCCGGGCCTATTTGCCCGAAAGCCTGTGGCCCGAGATAAAAAAGGCCGTTCTTGAACAGACCAGTGGTTTCAGGATGGGTGGACCGGAAGACCTTTCCAATTTCATTACGGCAGTAATTGATGAGAAATCATATAATAAGCTTACAAAATACATTGAGGCAGCTAAGTCTGACCCGCAGGTTGAAGTGGTAACCGGAGGTAATTTCGACAGATCAAGAGGCTGGTTCATTGAACCGACTGTACTGCTTAGCAAGGATCCGTGCTACATAACCATGCAGGAGGAACTATTTGGCCCGATACTGACAGTCTATGTCTATAAGGACGAGGAGTATGACGATATTCTCAGACTGATTGACAAAACCTCTATATACGGACTTACCGGAGCAATATTTGCAAAAGACAGGGAGGTAATAAGAAAGAGTACCGACGCCCTTCGCTATTCGGCAGGCAACTTTTACATAAATGACAAGCCAACTGGTGCTGTTGTTGGCCATCAGCCATTTGGAGGATCACGGGCTTCAGGAACCAATGATAAGGCAGGATCAGTGCTGAATCTTTTACGCTGGGTCAGTCCGAGGACAATTAAGGAGTGTTTCCTGCCTCCGGAAGACTGGGTTTATCCATTCCTGGGTCAAAATGAATAAATCGCCGGTTACAGTTGAAATCTTTTAAGGGAGGCTTTTCCGTTTTTAACTAAAATGGATTAGGTTTGTGCGATATGCCCCTGAAGTTTAAACATATCGACAAGATTCCTTCCTGGATTCGTAACAAGTATCTTATTACTCTTGTAATCTTCGTGGTATGGCTACTTGTTCTCGATGCCAATAATCTTTTCGACCGATGGCGCGATATAAGGAAATACAGGACTCTTCAGCGTGACAAGGAGTACTTCTCCAAAAAGATCGACGAGGAGAGAGGGAAGCTTGAAGAACTAAGATCAGACAACGAGAGCCTTGAGAAGTTTGCACGTGAACAATACCGGATGAAAAAACCCGACGAGGACATATATATAATAGTATCTCCGGAAGAAGAGAGAAAGATTCAGAAGGAGTCAACCATCCGGAAGTAATCCAGCAACTCCTGTAAGCCCTCTTCTACATTGGTATCTTCAGTTTCTGATACCATCTGAATCATACGAAACGCTGCAATAGTTACAGGTAACTTGTTGAATCTCTCTTCATGAACCCTGTTAAGGTATTTTACTATCCTGAATGCATTGAACCAGGAGAAGAACCTTTTAGTGAACATAGATGGAGATGAGGTGTTTCGAATCAATTCATCCATTTTGTTAAGCCACTCAGACTCGGTTATCAGAATTTTTACAGAATCGGGGATTTCAGAATAGGGAGGCGCTTTGTCTTGTATTTCGTTTCCCATAAGGCTGATCATCCGGAAAAGGCATTTGAGATCGGCGAATGCATCAGGATTGTAGGTAAGAAAATCTGCTTCAGGTTTTGCCGTAAGTCTTGACAAAGCCGGCCCGGTACCAAAAGGGACCCTTGAGGATAGCCTTGCTGAAGGAAATACTTTTGCTTCTTTAAGTTCAATGAAATCATCACTGACGACAAGTTTCTGGACAAAGTAGAAATCTTCACCTCCCTGACGACGGCTCATGCCACCCGATTTAACATATCTGTATGCCTTTACTGCAATGGCTGATCCAATGGTATGAAACGGATAGGGAAACCCTGCATACTTTAATCCGGTTATATAATACCGCAGATGCAATTCATACTGTCTGACAGCATCAGCAATATTCTGATCAAGCCCGGTTTCGTTATCCCTGTGCTCAAAGGAGATAGAACACCCTCCTGCCCTTTCGTTCAGTCCAAAGGTTTTCCATAATGATTCCAGGTAGTTTCCTGAGACAGTACAATCGGCATCAAGCGAGACAATGATGCCTTCTGACCGGTTTAGCATATTGAATCTTCCGGCGGCTTCATCCATACCGGTTTTTCTGGCAGCACCGACCCCCCAATCTTTTATGGATGGTTGTCCCACATCGATGACATAAAGCATGAATCTATCTGTGGTATCTATGGAGCGCCATTTATCTATCGACTTAATGGTGTTTATATTGGCGTTAAGTCCGCCACTCTCTGATCCGGGAGGTGAGTTGACTACTACAATAACCTCTACATCTACCGGAGGGGGTGAGCAGGCGGCAAGTGAAGAAAGGCACAAGCCAATATCAGGTTCATCATAAGCAGGGATAACGACAATTATACCCGTGTCACGGGCAGGTGCTTCTTCAATGAATAAGGGAAATAATGCTCCTTTGTGAAGGTATGCAGTAGCAAAACCCATTATTATTTTGCAGATGCAGCCTTCTCGGCGAGATACTTTTTATTTAGGCCGTCAAGAACCAGTGATGTAATATCGAGAGCATTATCGCCGTAGAGGATCGGCCCCCCGAAACTCTGTCCGAGAACATACTGGAAGTTATATTCCTCTTTCATTCCCTCAAGATACGTAGTAATATAGTTAAGTATCTGTCTGTTCATAACCTGCCAAGCCCGGGTCCCAGTCGACTGGCGCGCTGATCGGGTCGGATCTTCTCGATGCCAAAGGCCAGCTCCGCGATCACCACCGTCGACAGTGCCAGTTCGGCATCGTAGCGAGTCAGCCAATCCATAACCCGTGCCTCTGGCTGCGGACGGAAAGTCTCGGACACCACATTGGTGTCGAGGAAGATCACAGCT
>JAWOIF010000029.1:0-5935 GCA_046484805.1 Bacteroidales bacterium | reverse complement strand
GGCTGACATGATGTAGGCAGCTGACATTGGCAGACTTGACCAATTGTCAGCCCCATCTGATAACATGCAAGGCTCATTTGCTGATTCAGTTGCGTAAAATCCTCTCCGGAATTCACGGGGGAGGATAGCAGGGAGCCGCATTCTCTGTCTTGACCTGAAACTCTTATTTAACTGTGAATTGGCACTTCCCGTAAATCCCGCCCTGATCAGGATGATTCTTGCTCCTGACAAAAACCACGTAATCTCCCGTACAGTCTGATGTAATAAATGATACGGTTGTTTTTCCGGCAGCCGGCAGCCTGATATCCGGGTTCCAGTATAACAGATTTCTTCTGTCAGGTGTTCTTTGGTCTGCAGTTTTATTGCTGAATTCAAACTCTGGCAAGATTTCTGAAAACAGGTCGTACGAAAAGAAGAGACTGCTTTTATTCAGCTCAATCCCGGCGAAGTCTTTATTGGCTGAATAAAAACTTATAATACCGTAAGAGATTGTGTTTCCAACAAGATAGTCAGCATTAATCACCTCGACCCTTTCAATCTTGCTCAATGGAATCTTCAGCAACTGTTCACTGCCGTCAACCCTGATATTGTCCATAAATAGTAATGGCGGATAATATCTGTTATCGGACCTGCGCAGACTTATGAGTGAGTTCTTTTCCTTATCATTTATTATGTTTGCTTCGAGAACGATCTCAAAAATAAATTCCCTGATATCCGGAAGCTCAATGTATTTGTCAATAAAGTACACAGACTTTTTACTTCCATAGAACACCAATGGACTTGCCTTCTCCTGTGCCGAATCTGTCACCAGTTCCTCTGCCCGTTTAAATTTTTCTATGATCTGTTGGTTTACCATACCCTCCCTGACAAAATCAGTTTCATCCCTGTTCATGTCGAAGGCTATATAAGGCAGTCGTACCGGCCGGTTACAGTAGCCGTTATCAATTTGTATTTCGGAAGGGATTTCTGTCTGCACAAAGAAATCATGCTGTCGCTCCATATCCGGAAGAGAGAAGACGAACCTGCCTCTGTCGTCAGTTGTGTATGTTGCATAGTATGCCCCGGACTGAGTTTCTGAAAGGCTCACAAGAACGTCCTTCAGCGGTAGTCCTTCGGAGCCGTCAGTAACTTTACCGGAAATTGTAATTCCCCAGATCTCAGGCAGATATTCAATAAATGTGGGTAAATTCCCGGTTAAGTCAGGTGCAGCTTCGATATAGTTGTCAGTGGCGACTGTCGTTCCGGCTTTGGAAACGGTGATGCAATAGTTGTCAAAATCTAGCGGGTTAGCGCCATTAATCTCAATCTTAATCTCTGCTTTCTCGCCTGGTTTATATTCTGCCTTATCCGTAACACAACTGATACCGTCGATAAGGCTCTTCTGCATGAAGTTCAACGTATTTATTCCGGCAGGGGTCTCACTGTCTGCAGGGCCTTCATCTGTCTCAGGCCGAAAAGGATTGACAATCTTGATCCCTGTATAGGCATATTCACCTGGCGGATAATTTCTCATCCACCTTGTATAAGCCCGGAGGTAATAATTTCCCGAAGGAATATTGCCGGGAATCTCCATGCTTGCTGATGTTGTCTGACCTGTTAATCTCAGTTTCGAACCGGCAATACTGGTGCCGTTCCATCTTATCAGTTCAACGTACAACACTGTGCTCCAGGCGAGGGATTCAAGCTCTTTGATACAGGAATATTCCGCCGTGAAATACACTTTTTCGTTTACGCTGTAAATACTGCGGTCAGTTAAAAGCCTGATC
The DNA here is from genome assembly GCA_046484805.1 of Bacteroidales bacterium. Classification (GTDB taxonomy): domain Bacteria; phylum Bacteroidota; class Bacteroidia; order Bacteroidales; family VadinHA17; genus SLNP01. The sequence goes on along the minus strand of JAWOIF010000029.1, from coordinate 4,169 downwards.
TTTTCGCCTGAATCAACCGGGTATTTTGGGTATGTCACACCTGAAGCGCCATGTTGACCTTCAAGAGTAAAACTGATGAGGCAGGAGAAAACGAACAGAGAACTGACAGTTTTTAATATGACATTATTGATTCTCACTGCTCTCCTGCTTAAATATTATAACTCTGATTCATTTTATTCCCAGAAGGCCGGTTTATGATTGGTTCCCCCAATGAGTCTGCAATCGATGCAATCATCTTTCGTAAAATAGACGCAGACCATGCCAATATCGGTTCTGACTAAATACATGTATACAGGCGGTAAAGGAAAATTACGGGTGAATTGGGCTACATCATACATGGTATTTATAAAATTTTCATCTATGAACTGTACACACGTTCCGTATGAGGTACAGCTTGAGGGACCAATTGCGATGTTATCAAAAGGATTCTTCTCAAACAGATGTTTTTCAGCGACGGAGGAAACCCAAAAATAGCCAAGCACTTTCTCGTTCGGATTCAGGGTGTTATGGATATTCGACCTGAGCTGAGCTGGCTGAGTGGTATAGATCTGACCGGATTCCTTCAGTTCGGTTTCTTTCTGATGCCAATAATAATAGGCCTCTTCATTGAGTGCAAACTGCCTCACAGTGGCTGAGTATTTTATTGTCAGATCAGGTGAGTCATACGCCTTGAAGTGCAGGGGAACCTTACGTAGCCTGTTGTGTGATAAATTGGCTGACGAATATGTATAGATCCCAAGCGCTGTTTTTGAATCCCAGCAATTATAAAGACTGTCTGACGGGTTATGCTCATCGAATAAGATTGTTTTTCCATCATATACGCCATATATCTTGTGGGATGCATGCAACTCCCATGTTTCTACTACCTCCCAACGGTAGTACCTTGAGGCATCATCCGGGGCATCCAGATCAACATAGAATTGCAGCCCGTACAGGTAGTCGTCAGCGTCCCTGACATAATGGGTTTCTTTAATTGAATATATGCTATCAACAGGAGCAGTTTCCGGGAGTGTCTGATAGTTGGATTCGTAGTTGTCTCCTGAGGGAGTGCTGATTAAGAGCTTGTACTGACTGCTGTAATCCAGGAAGGCATCATCAATACTGGCAACATATTTTCCCGGAGATTCTTCTGTAAACATAATTTCATTACCTGAATCATCCGTGATCCTGACACTGCAGTCTTCGACAAGCTGTAAAATGGGGTCTGAGACTGATGTTGACCTGGAAATTCTTACCTCCTGAGTCTGGGAACCCTTTATGAGGCTGCCGTCGACCACAAGCAAATTGGTCTCTCCCTTAAATTCCGGCTCATAGGGAGTGATACAGCTGATTACCAAAAACATTACGCTTATAACGATTAAGACGATACAATTGAAGTTTCGTGGTAGCGTCCTGTTCTTTTTGAAAATTTTCCTCATAACCTTCATGCGTCAGAATTAGTCATTAAGGTAATTCCCGAATTTGTAAAGCCACGAGAATGTAAGAATAGGAACACCATAGATTGACAGTTTATGCCCTCGTATCTTCCCGTTTTGACTGTCAAAATAGACGGAATATACATTATCACGTCCCAGTGCGTTGTACAGATTGAGCATCCAGTAACTGTGAATTGGTTTCTTTCTGATAAGGTTTCCTTCGAGGTTGATCGACAGATCGAGCCTTGCATAATCAGGGATCCGCGATTCATTCCTGCCCGTAAAATATAACAACTGCTGACCTTCGGAATAATAAATCGCGACCGGTAGAGTAACCGGCCGTCCGGTTGAATAGACAAAATTGGCAGAAAGGCTTAAACGACGATTTGAACGGCTATTTATCACAAGGTTCAGGTTATGGGGGCGATCATAATTGGAGGGATACTCGAGGCCGTAATTTATTTGATTCTCAGGAATATCGCTGTTAACCTGCATAAAAGAGCGTGAATAGCTGTACGAGACCCATCCTGTTGTTTTACCGCTTTTCTTGCTGATCATTAGTTCTATTCCGTTGGCACGTTGTTGCCCCTGCAGAACAATAGTCTCGATCGGATCAGGCGAGGTGAAGTCTGTTCCGTCCTTGAACTCAACCTGGTTGTTAATCCATTTATGGTATACTTCAAGAGAAGCTTTTATTCCACCATCACTGAAGTCCCGGTAATAACCCATAGAGATCTGATCTGCAACTGGTGGTGAAATATTGTAATCACACAATTTCCATTTATCATCCGGGGAAATGGCAATTGTGTTTCTCATCATGAAGATATACTGGTAAAGCCTGTTATATGAAGCTTTAAGTGAACTGTTTATGCCGAGAGAATAATTCAGCGCCAGTCTGTATTCAGGTCCGGAGTAGAACTTGACCAGATCTCCTTTTTGATAAGTTTCTGCTCCCGTTATGTTTCTAACGGTCCTGATGTTAGCGGGTGAATATGTATTGATCTCCGCAGGGCCCAGCTGACTGAACATGCTGTATCTCAACCCGGCAAGCACGGTCAGGTTGCCGAACAACACAAACTCATCCGAAACATAAAGGGCACTTTCAATCCCTTTCTCTTTGCCAAAACTGAACGGTCTCCTGTTTGATATCTCGCCAAAAGGTGCAATATCACCTCGGTTCAGGTCATACAGTATCTGACTTGTACCGAAATCGAACTTGTGCCCAGATTTGCCAAATACCGAAAAGTCTGCCCTGGCCTCGTAATGTTCTATCCTGTATTTTTGCATGAATGCGGTTGACAGGTTTGTCTTATCAGTGTTTTCAAAGGAATACCTGCTGTAAATCAGTGCAAAATCAGCCGATAAAACAGAAGTGAAGACATGTTTCCAGGCCAGGGAAGAACCGGCATTCGAATAGTTATAGTCACTTTTTGATGCCAGGGAGAACTTGTCACCGCTCAGGTAGATGAAAGCCCTTAACAGGTTCTTATCATTGATTTCGGCATTTGCAGACAGTGTACCATCATAGAAGAAAGCACTGCTCTTCTTAACGTCATCATTCTTTATTCTCTTAAGTATCCAGTCGGAATAGGAGGATCTGAAACTGGCAACCACAGACAGTTTGTCCTTAATAGCCGGAATTTCAATAGAGGAATGGGCTGTTATTGGACTTATGCCTCCCTGTCCGAAGTACTTTTTCTTGCTTCCCTGCCTTGTTGTTATGTCAAATACGGAAGAGAGCCTGCCTCCGTAACTGGCAGGAATGTTGCTTTTATAAAAGGAGAAATCATTGATTATATCCGGATTGAATGCGGTGAAGAATCCAAGAAGGTGAGAGGTATTGTAAACGGGAATCTTGTTTATATAGAACATGTTCTGATCTTCAGAGCTTCCTCTTACATTGAATCCAGAGGATCCTTCACCAACGTTTTGAACACCCGGCAGCATTCTTGCGACTTTCAGCAGGTCCTTTTCGCCGAAGGCAACAGGAATCTCCCTGGTCGCCTTGACGGTAATCCGGTCATAACCCATCTGGATTCCCCTGACATGATCATAACGACTGGCAGTTACCCTGACTGCATCAATTTCAATAAGATCTCTTTTCAGTTTTACAGTTACAGGTCCGTCGGAATATACCTGCAGATAATACTCCTGTTCTTTCATGGACATAAAACTGAAGATGGTCTTATATTTGCCCGGAGCCAACACCAGCTTAAACCTCCCTTCCTGATCCGAAACAGCACCTGTCTTCAACTCTTCGATGTATACTGTTGCACCGATAAGAGGCTCAGAATTGGATTCATCAACAATCCTTCCGCTGACAATGTACCTCTGACCGGCATCTTTCTTCGTCCTGTCACCGATTTCAAGCACTTCAACCGGAATGATCTCCTTCCCCTGAATATACTTCCTCTCCGTCTCGGTTAACCCTGAGAGGCTGTCTGAGACTGCAGATCCTGAAGCAGACAATTTGAAAGGTGGCATTTCAGTGATTATGGGCTTACCGGGATAGAGATAAATATTGTTGCCGTCAACGTATAAGTTTAGCCCCTATCGTTTTAAAGGATCATTTAAGAGCCTGAATAAGGTAACAGGGCCGGCCGCTGAAGTTATTGTTACATCTTTTATCCATTCCTGCTGGAAGAAAAACTTTACCTGAGTTTCGGGTTCAATCCTGTCGATGAAATTCTGCAAGGGGGTGTTGATGTAAGTGCCTGAAATAACCATGCTATCTGCCTGTTGTGCAGACACATC
>JAWOIF010000208.1:0-2819 GCA_046484805.1 Bacteroidales bacterium | reverse complement strand
AATCTTGAAACCCGCGGAAAGCCGATGTCAAGTGAATGTGTCGAAGTGCATGATACAGCCTACGTGGATGGCAAAATTGCTGATAAGGCAATCCAGCTACTTTCTTCCTTCTCTGAGGATGGAACAGATTTCTTTCTTGCTGTCGGGCACCTGAAGCCTCACCTTCCTTTCAATGCTCCTAAAAAGTACTGGGATATGTATGAGCGGGAGGATTTTAAACTTGAACAATACCGGGAAAGGCCGGCTGGTGCCCCTCAAATAGCCTTTCATAAGTGGCAGGAGCTTCGAGGTTATAAAGATGTGCCCGGGCAGGGTCCGATCAGTCCGGAAAAGGAGATGGAATTGCGGCATGCTTATTACGCATGCGTAAGTTATATAGATGCTCAGATAGGGAAGGTGTTAGATGCTCTTGATATGCTGGGACTCAGAAAAAATACCATCATCGTCTTTTGGGGCGATCATGGATATCATCTCGGGGAACAGGACCTGTGGTGCAAATCGACTAACTTTGAGCTTTCGGCACATTCGCCTCTTATCATTTCCGCTCCCGGGACCTCAAAGGCAGGAGTTAAGTGCAATGCCATCGTCGAGTCCCTGGATATTTACCCGACTCTTTCTGATCTGTGCGGAATTTCCTCTGAGTGGATTCCTTCGGGTTCCAGCCTGAAACCGCTGCTTGAGGACCCGGAAGGTGGGTGGGAGAGTATTGCATTCAATCAGTTTGCGAGGCCTTATGAGGCAGCAATTGGTGCACGCGTCCCTGTCTCTCATATGGGTTATTCGGTTCGTACTGACGAATGGAGGTATACGGCCTGGTTTAACGTTGCTACCGGTGAATTTGAGTTTCCGGAGCTTTATCCTGCCGCTGCTTCTATAGCTCCGCCGGAGAATTTGGCCGGCAATCCGCAATTCAGAGATGTTGAAGCAACCCATTTGAAGCTTGTCAGCGATTTCAGGAAAAGGTATAATCAGTAACGATAACAAATTAAAACATTAAGGGAAAAGACTATGAATATTCTGAAAATATCGGATAGTATTCTGCCATTGACACTGGGAACCACGTTGCTTCTCCCGTTATTAAGTTGCAGGGGAGACTCAAAGGCAGATGGGAGACAACAAGAGGACAGGCCGCTGAACGTTTTATTTTTCCTTGTTGATGATCTTCGGCCAGACCTGGGTAGTTATGGCAACAGGCAGGTTGTTACACCGAATATTGATCGTCTTGCGAAAGCAGGAGTGGTTTTTACCCGTGCGTATTGCCAGCAGGCTGTCAGCAATCCGTCGAGGGCAAGTCTGTTAACAGGCTTGAGACCTGACGAGAATGGTGTAACTGACCTCGAAACACATTTCAGGGATAAGGTGCCCAATGTTGTAACATTGCCTCAGCTTTTCAAAAATAATGGCTATTTAGCGGCCGGTACCGGTAAAGTATTCCATGCCCTCTCGAATACTGTCGATCCTGTTTCCTGGTCAGTGCCTGTGCCAAATTATGAGGGAGGAAATTATCTCCTGCCTGAAAACCAGACAGGAAAAGGCAAACAGAATGCAACAGAATGTGCGGATGTTCATGACACTGCCTATTTTGACGGCAAGATTGCTCTTGATGCAGTACGATTACTTAAGGAGGCTAAAGCTAACGACCAACCGTTCTTCGTTGCAGTAGGATTTAAAAAACCTCATGCACCTTTCTGTGCTCCAAAGAAATACTGGGATATTTACAATGATACAGTATTTACAATAACTGACCGGGAAAAACCTGCAGGTAGTCCTGATATAGCCTTTCATAACTGGCAGGAAATCCGAGGCTATCGCGACATCCCTGATTCGGGACCAATTCCACCTGAAAAGGAACAACTGATATGGAACGGGTACTATGCATGTATAAGCTATATTGATGCACAGGTGGGCATAGTAATGGAAGCTTTGGATAGCCTTGGTCTTCTGGAAAACACTGTTATAGTTCTTTGGGGCGATCACGGGTATCATCTTGGAGAGCAACAATCATGGTGTAAATCAACCAATTTTGAACTCGATGCACGAGTTCCCCTGATCATTGCAGCACCCGGGCTGAATGGTAACGGAGAAACCTGCGATGCAATAGTTGAAACACTTGATGTTTACCCTACACTTGCTGATCTGTGTAACCTGAGCCCTGAAAGCAGACTGTCGGGAGTAAGCTTGCAACCTTTGCTTGACACACCGGACAGGAAGTGGGGGAATGTAGCCTATAACCAGTTTATAAGACCATACAGTGCGCTGAGAAGCAAGGAGCCCACTCATATGGGATACTCAGTACGTACTGATGATTGGAGATGTACTTACTGGTGGGACCTTGCAACGGGTGAAGTTGTTGAAAAGGAACTGTATGACCTCAGGAAAAATAAGATTGAGAAGGAGAACCTTGCCGGCAGGTCTCAGTACGCAAAGATTGAGAAGAAACTGGCAGGAATGTTAACCGATTACCGTAACGGGGAGTACCGGATAATCAGCAATAATTAAAAGCAATGGTCAAATTGGAAAATTCATCTTTAATACTGCCAGCCACTATCGGATCAATGCTTCTTCCCTTTCTGACTGCGGGTGATCTGAAGGCTTCCGAGGGAAGCAGCCAAGAGACAAGGCAGCCCTTGAACGTACTCTTCATATTTGTGGATGATTTACGGCCTGACCTTGGCTGTTACGGCGATGTCATGGCTGTCACCCCCAATATTGACAAGCTGGCCCGGGCAGGGGTGACCTTCACCCGTGCCTATTGCCAGCAGGCGGTGAGCAATCCTTCCAGAACCTCACTCCTGACAGGATTGCGACCTGATGAGGCT
>JAWOIF010000059.1:0-22806 GCA_046484805.1 Bacteroidales bacterium | reverse complement strand
CCCGGAATGGCCCGCCCATCAATCGCTCTAGCAGTAGCATGTCGCGATTGGCCTCACCCATGCCCCGGATGCCGTTGAGCCCGAACACCACGGTGTTCATACCGAAATCGTCTTGCTCCACCACAAATCCGGCCTCGGCCGACTCGAGGCGCTCGTGACGTACGACCCGCGGATGGCCCAGGCGGCGGCCGCGCTCGGGCTCCCGGTCGAGCGACCCTGACGGCGTAGAAGCCTGGCCCCCGTCAGCCGAGCCGACCGAGCTGTTCGTGCCCGAAGCGCTGCACCGCGCGGAGGAGCTCGTCGTGGCCAGGCGCGCTCAGAAGTGTTAATGAAAATGATAGAGGAATCATTTGGTTCGTTCGACGACTTTCTAAAAGAGCTCACCGAAGCTGCAAAAACTCAGTTTGGAAGTGGTTGGGCGTGGCTGGTGCTGGATGGCAACAAGTTAAGGGTGATGAAAACCCCCAATGCCGAAACCCCGCTTACCATGGGTGTAAAACCACTGCTGACCATAGATGTGTGGGAACACGCTTATTATCTTGACTATCAGAACAAGCGCCCCGATTATGTAACCACCGTGCTGAATAAGCTGATTAATTGGGAGTTTGCTGCCAGGAACCTGAAGTAGGATTTTGAGGAGTATAAATGCAAATGTGGTCAGATTGTCTGGCTTCTGCTTCTGTGAATTATGCAAATCTATTATGTAGATATGTAAAATTTGTCTGTAAGCATGTGCTTAAATTTATACCCAATTCACCGGAAACTATATTCCGGGTAAAAATATGGAGGACATATTATGAATAATCTTAAAGTATTTGTTGGTTTAATGATTGTTGGGATTCTTGGGTTGCATAGTACCTTGATCGCGCAAATTCATGATACACTAAAAGGTAATATGCGAATGTATCAATCAAGTAATCAGTTTAATAAACTAATTACCATGAAACAAACAAACAAATTCGAATTTCAACCATTGCCCTATGCTTATGATGCTCTTGAGCCTTCAATCGATGAGCTGACAGTAGAAATCCATTATAGCAAACATCATAAAGCATATTATGACAATTTCATAAATGCAATAAATGGTACAGAGATGGAATCAATGGATATAATGGATATTTTCAGTGATATAAGCAAATATCCCATGGCAGTCAGGAACAATAGTGGTGGTTATTATAATCACACATTTTATTGGGAAAGCATAAAATCTAATGGAGGTGGTTTGCCTACCGGTAAATTATCAGATGCTATTAATAAATCATTTACATCTTTTGAGGAGTTCAAAGAACAATTTTCAGATGCAGGCAAAACCAGGTTTGGAAGTGGCTGGGCATGGCTATGTATCGATGATAAGGGTAACCTGTTTGTTTGTTCTACACCAAATCAGGATAATCCTTTGATGGACATAGCTGAAAAAAAGGGAATACCTCTGCTTACAATGGATTTATGGGAACATGCTTATTATTTGAAATATCAGAACAAAAGAGCAGACTATATTGATGCATTCTGGAATATTGTGAACTGGGAAGAGGTTGCCAGGAGATATGAAACCGGGCTGGCAGCAATACTTCGTTAATAATTAAAATGGGAAAAATGCAAATACAATTTAATACAGATAAAAATGTAACCGGGAGCGAAGATATTGCAGCTTCGTCAACTTCTTTAATATCTGAAGAACTAAAGAGGTACAGTCAGCAGATTACAAGGGTGGAAGTCCATTTCTCAGATGAAGATGGCAATAAAGACGGGCTAAATAATAAACGCTGTATGATGGAAGCCAGACTTGCAGGTATGAAACCCATCGCAGTCACCCATCAGGCAGACACCCATGAACAAGCAATCTTTGGCGCCATTGACAAATTGAAAACTTCTTTGGAAAAAATTACCGGACGTTTGAAAAACTATTAAATCGGCAAATTTGCGGGCAAATAAGTGTCAAGTCAGAACCTTAAAAGTGATTCTTGCATTTACCCGGTTAGCTACGCCCCATTCTCATACCTCTGGGTTAAAAATAAGTTTTCTTCTTTGATAGTTTTTTCTTGTAAATACTTTCTCAATCAGAATGCAGGTTCTGTCAAGATTCCTGAAAGGACTTGTCTTGATCTTGACAGGTTCTGCAGTCTGGTTATCTTGGTATTAAGAAGAGAAATTCATTATGGTGCCTGATAATATCTTTTTGCCGCAATCTGATGATCGATACCCTGATTCAATCTAACTGTCAGAACTTTACCGCAGCGGTAAGTTGAACGATTGCATAGGATTGCTTGACTATAGACCGCATTGATATCTCTATTTTGGAGAAATGAACTCCCAGGCCTCCAAATAGGAATATCTCATTGTCGGGATTGCTGTCGTCGATCCAGCTTGCAGGATCATCAATGGGTGATAGTAATATCGCGCCAACTTCACAAAACATAAACCGAAGTACATAGGCTTTTGCCAAAACAGCCGGAGCAAGGTAAGCGAGTGGTCCTCCTCCGAACTGGTCTTCAAGCATCGAATAGGTCAATTCACCATACACACCGTAGTTAGTGATTCTTACACCAGCCTGAGCGCCAATATGATATAAGAGAGCAAGGTCTTCACCTGTTGTTTTCGAATTCATGAGATTAAGACCTCCGCGCAGGTTCCAGTCAAATGACTGACCGAATGAAATAGCAGTCATGCATGTCGCCAGAATGTTAATGAACAAAATTCTCTTCATAATCTTCAATTTATTTCAGCTAATTTAAGAAAATCATAGATTCTGGCAGTCTTATGATTTGACAAGACGAAGATATAGCCTAAATTTGTGTAGATGATAAAACCAGAGATATGAGGATACTGACAGGTATAGTGATGTTGATCTTCTTTTCGTCGGGTCCGGCCATCTCCCAACAACTGGTAAAGAATTTTGGGAACAACAATATTTCAACGACATCATTATCGTTTTCCCCTGATGGAAAGTATTTGATAACAGGTGGATTCACCAAATCATTTGAACTTTCCGGTGGGAACATCGATTTCAGGACAGTAAAAAAAGATACAGAAACTCAGTCTGACTATTCATTTGAGGTTTGTGCCAGTCCTGATGGCAGGGCGTTTCTTCTGACAAAAATGCGTAGTCTGGAGATATGGGATATGCAGGGTCGTAGCCTCAGGAAAACAATAAGGGATAACCAGCTTGTTCCTTCAGCAGCAGGGTATTCAAAAGACGGTTCCCACATTGTTTACATGAAAAAAAACGGAGAGGTAGTATTCGTAAATACCACTTCTTATGCCATAACCATACAAAAGAAGATAACTGGGGAAACTCCGACAGCCATGGTCGTATTGCCGGATGGGAAACATATTGTAGCTGGAACAAAGCGAGGATCGATAGTTTTGTTCAATATTGATACACGAATAACTAAATCTGTAAAGACAGGTTCATCAGAAATCAACAGACTTTCGGCATCATCTTCGGAGCAATATCTGGCAGCCTCGATGAATGATGGCAGGATATGGCTTGGTAAATATCCATCCCTCGATGCAGCAGGTTCGTGGCAGGCTCATTCTTCAGGAAATACAGTTATTCATCTTCATCCTTCAGGAAAATATCTGGCTTCCGGTGGGAAGGACAAATTGGTAAGGATATGGAATTTGCCGGAAGGTCATAGGGAAGCAGAGTGGGAGGCGCACAGAGGAGCACTTTTCTCAATTGCATTTTCTCCTGATGGTAAATATATTGCATCTGGCTCAAAGAACGATGTTATTTCCCGTACCGATGATACAAAGCTCTGGTCCTTTAGTCTGGGGGGTGTTCCGGTCGTTACCACATCAGAAGCAGTAGATATTCAATCAGTTGTAAAGACTGTTGAGAAACAGGAAATAGCACCAACAGGAAAACAAAAAAGACTTGCACTGGTAATAGGCAATGGAAGATATGGCTTTTCGCCATTGGCCAATCCTGAGAATGATGCCAGGGCAATGCAGGAGGTATTATCACAATCAGGTTTTGATGTTATCAAATATGAAAATCTTGATCAGCGCGGCATGAAGCAAGCTATGGATGAATTCGGAGAGAAGCTAAAGGGATATGATGTAGCACTTTTTTTCTATGCCGGCCATGGAATCCAGTCAAAGGGTTATAACTATCTGATTCCGGTAGACGCCAACCTTAAAACAGAGGCACAGGTAGAGTATGACTGTGTTGCGGCAGACAGGGTTCTGGCGATGATGGAGTCAGCTGGTACCGGAGTGAACATCATCATACTTGATGCCTGCCGTAATAATCCCTTTGAAAGAGCATGGATCAGGTCAGCAACAGGCAGGGGGCTGGCATTCATGAATGCGCCCCGGGGTTCTCTGATAGCCTATGCCACGGCACCGGGAAGCACCGCCTCAGACGGAGAGGGGAAGAATGGGTTATATACCTCGGCGATACTTGAAAGTATTGAAATACCGAATCTTAATATACTTCAGGTATTCCAGAATGTAAGAAGCCTGGTCTCGGAACAGTCTGGCGGAAGACAGGTTCCATGGGAGTCAACCTCCCTGGTTGGAGATTTCTATTTCTGATTACGACGGAAGTTGTTGATTGGAGAAAATATTCAGAATCACGAATTAAAAATGGCTTATAAACATATTAACAAGCGAAAGATCGATCCCGTCGACACTTCTTGCAAAAAGACGATATACAATTCTCGCGAGGAGGCACAGGACATAATTGATTATATACATGAAAACCGCGGGGGGCCGGAACTCCATCCATATAAATGCACTATTTGTGGCTTCTGGCATCTTACAAGCAAAACGAAAGATCAGTGACGCTTGCCCTCTTTGACTAAAATATCTATATTTGGTCGTATGATAATATTGAGTTAAACCAACCCTGGCCTTAATATGAAATCAAATAACGACTTACAACCCAAACCCGGCATTATGCCGCGGGCTATAGCAAGGCTCTTTCCCGTGAATATGGCTCTGATAATTATAGTTGCTCTCGTTTTGTATACCAGATGCGGAGAGTCTGAGTCTGAGTCTGAGACTGAGGAAGAGGAAGCTGTCCTGCTTGACATGGGCTATCTTCTGAACAACAAAGACCTCCAGATTTTGGGGGAGTTGTTATTTTTTGATGAGAACCTCTCCGATCCACCCGTACAGTCATGTGCTACCTGCCATGGAGATGAAGCAGGCTGGACAGGGCCAGATGATATTATCAACAGGGAAGCTGCGGCTTATCCCGGTGCTTTTCACGGGCGCGAGGGGAACCGTAAGCCCCCAACCGCTGCCTATTCAACCTATAGCCCCCTGTTTCATGCCATTGTTGAGGAAGGCGAAATACTGTTTGTGGGTGGTAATTTCTGGGATGGACGGGCAACCGGCTATATTCTCGGAAATGCGGCCGCTGATCAGGCACAGCAGCCATTCATGAATCCCCTCGAACAGAATATAGCTGATGAAAGAGGTGTTGTCGAAAGGGTTATCAATTCTGCTTATGTAAATCTATACAGGAAGGTGGCCGAAGATATATGGAAATACCCTGATATCTGCTCAAGTGATGATGTCCATCTTCAGTTTGGAATAATCGGCCTGGCGCTGGCAGCCTTTGAGCACTCAGAAAAGGTAAGTCCGTTCACTTCAAAATTTGATTACTACCTCAGGGGAGAAGCTGAGCTGACTGATGAGGAGGCATGGGGAATGGATCTGTTTATTGATAAGGGCCTGTGTGCAGACTGTCATCCTATAGATATTCTGGATGATGGTACGCACCCTCTGTTCACCGATTTTACCTATGATAATCTGGGCATCCCAAAGAACCCCAGGCTTCCCTTTTATTCAATGGCTGAAGAATTCAATCCTGATGGAGAAAACTGGATTGATCCCGGTCTGAGTGATTTCCTGAAACAGATGCCTCACTATGCAATGTTTGCAGACGACAACTATGGTAAGCACAAAGTGCCTACACTCAGAAATGTCGATAAGCGGCCCTATCCTGAATTTGTAAAGGTATTCGGTCATAATGGCTTTTTTCAAAGCCTCGAGGAGATAACAAGTTTCTACAATACACGAGACGTATTACCTTCCTGTGAAGATGTGGCCGATCCTCAGCCGGGTGTAAACTGCTGGCCGAAGCCAGAAGTTTCCGAAAATCTTAACACGGAAGAACTGGGTGATCTTGAGCTTACAGATGAAGAGGAAGCTGCAATAGTGGCTTTTATGAAGACTTTGTCGGATGGCTTTGTTCCTGACAAGAAATGATTATAACCTCTTTAATTGGAACATAATCACTTTCTGAACGTAAAATGCGAAATACTAAAAAAACTTCTATTATGAAGAATCTATCAAAGTTTTTATTTCCGATCATGCTGATCGCCATACTATTTACGATTACCGGTTGTGAAAAACTCAGTGATGAGGAACTGCTAATGGAGGAAGTATGGAAGTGGGATAAGATGACAACCAATTCAACCAATGATGATATCAAAACATTGGTTGCCTTTTCAGATGCATTAATGACGGGTGGTATTTTTAGCTTCCGTCCTGATGGCACTTATAAGGTTAACGTTTCGGCTTTCAGTTATGAAGAAACCGGAACATGGGAGCTGATAGACAGTAAGACCCTGAAGATGGATGATGATGAGATGGAGATAATCAAACTTACGAAGGATGAACTGGTTCTCGGAAGCGAAGAGGTCGACAACGAATATGGAACATATTCTACGACTATGTATCTCATCAAATAAGCACGTGTAACGGTTTTTACTTAGTGGTATTCTGCATCATTATTTCTATTTTTGGCCATAACAAAATATTTGATTATGGCTGAAATTGTTATTCTCGGTGCCGGCATGATCGGCAGGGCAATGGCCCTCGATCTTTCGAAGAAACATAATATAATTGCAACCGATATTAGTGAAGCTGCCCTTGACTCACTGAAAGGAAGCCCGAATATCAAGACCCTTAATCTTGATGTTAATGACAACAAATCCCTTGCTGCTGCCATTAATACAGCAGATATTGTTATTTCCGCCGTGCCCGGCTTCCTTGGGTTGCAAACGATGACCCGGGTGATTGAGTTGGGGAAAGATCTTGTTGATATCTCTTTCCTTCCCGAAGATGTCAGATTTCTCGACCCACTGGCACGGGAGAAGGGAGTAACTGTCGTTATGGATTGCGGCGTAGCTCCGGGTATGCCAAATTTCATTGCGGGTTATTACAATGAAATAATGGTAATTGATGAATTTGAATATATGGTAGGGGGCCTTCCCATTGTACGCACCTTCCCATTCGAATACAAGGCTCCTTTTTCTCCCTGTGATGTAATAGAAGAGTATACCCGTCCGGCCCGATTTGTTGAAAACGGCAAAATTGTGGTAAAGCCTGCTATGAGCGACCCTGAGCTTGTAAACTTTGATAAGGCGGGAACACTCGAGGCGTTTAACACAGACGGACTGAGGTCGCTGATATATACGCTTGGCCATGTTCCGTTTATGAAGGAGAAGACTTTGCGATACCCCGGACACATCAGGATGATACAGGCGCTAAAAGTGGCCGGATTCTTTGAGACTGAGACAATGGAATTTGACGGTAATCAGGTCTCGCCTTTTGATTTTACTTCACGGATACTATTCGATGCCTGGAAATTGGGACCAGAAGAAAAGGAATTTACGGTAATGCGTATCAAAATAAAGGGTAAGGAAAATGGCAACAGCAGGGAGGTCATCTATGATCTGTATGATGAATACGATACTGTTGAAAAGATCTCTTCAATGGCAAGGACAACAGGATTCACGGCGACCGGAACCGCCGAAATGATACTTGACGGCCTTTTCACGGAGAAAGGAGTCTACCCGCCCGAATTGGTCGGAAAAAACCGTGCATGTTTTGATTATATTATCAGTTATCTCAGGGAGAGGAAGATAGAATACGAAATTACTTCCTGAAACCCATGAATTCATGGAGACCGCTATGGGTAACTTCAAAGTTGAAAAAACACAAAACAAAATATTGCACTGATAATCAGGCTTATACAAATTTGCCGTAAATCTTGGCATATCTTTTGAATTGTCAAAGGTGAAGAGACAGTTCTTCGATAAAACTTAAAAAGATGAAAAAGTTTATTATCACATCGGCCATCGCACTCCTGCTCGCAGGAGGGAGCACAATCACGGCACAGGACTGGCCTCAGGAATACCTGGGCCTTCCGGGCGATAATCTTAATCTCTACGCTGTGATGAATCTTTTCCAGGAATCAGCAACAATTGAGGGATTTGAAAGAAGCCTCAACGAACCGGATTCCAGAATCAACAACCTCGACCTTAACGGAGACAATCTGGTTGATTATTTAATGGTTTTTGACTATGTTGACGGCAACGTTCACAATATTGTATTGAGGGTAGCGCTGAATCAGAATGACCATCAAGATGTTGCGGTATTCATCGTCGAACAATTCAAAGACGGCTCGGTTCAGATACAGCTGATTGGTGATGAGGCTCTTTATGGGAAGAACTATATCATCGAACCCATATATGACGAGACACCCAATCCTGGTTATACCGGAACAGCAGGCACTGCAGTAAGGACCGCTCCGGCGCGTACCAGCTACCACGCAGTAGCCACCTGGCCTGTCATAAGCTACATCTATCACCCCACATACGTAGTGTACCGCTCATCATGGTACTATGGCTACTGGCCGGTATACTGGTCGCCATGGCGCCCTCACTACTGGCACTTCTACTACGGATATCACTACAACTGGTTCCCGCACTACTACAGCCACTACAGGTATAGCAACACCGTGTACTACTCAAGATACAATACCTACTACTACACAAACGTACGCAGATACTCACCGGTGGTAATTGTAAACATCAACAGCGGTAACTACAGGACAACCTACACCCGTCCTGAGCAGAGAAGGCACGGAGAGGCTCTCTACGCAAGTGTACAGACAGGAAGGGCGTCAGGACCGCAGAACAGGACCGGGGTTGCCAATCAGAGCCGAAGGACTACCAGTACTGCCACCAGCAATACGGCAGCAACCGGAAGGGGTACTGCCAACAACCGCACAGCTGTACAGGGCAATGCTACCGATAGAAGGGCAGCTTCGGCCACCACATCTAATCGTACAACGGTGAGCAACACATCTCGCAATGCCGGAACGGCCGCAGCAGGTAATACCGGACAGAGAAGGGCAGCTACTACCACTCAGACACAGAGAAACTCTGCCTCAGGAAATGCGACTGCAGTACAGAGGAGTACCACCACTGCAAACAGGAATGCTTCAACAACAGCAGTTCAGAGAAGTGGCAGCACTGCAGGCAGAAGTTCAGCAGCAGTACAAAACAATAGTAATAACACAAGGAGTACAGCTACTATACAGAGGAATACCAACAACAGCAATGCTTCGAGAGGCACTACTGCTGCTCAGAAGAGCAACACCAACACATCAAGAGGCACTACCGCGGTACAGAGGAATACCAGCAGTAATACCTCAAGAGGCACTACTGCCGTTAAGAGGAACACCAGCAGTAACACATCAAGAGGCACTACCGCTGTTAAGAGAAGCAGCAACACCGGCAGCTCCTCAAGAAGCTCGGCAACGGTTAAGAAGAGCACCAGCTCATCATCGAAAAACAGCTCTGCGGGTACCAGTTCATCAAGAACCAGTAGCAATAATAAAAGCAACAGCAGTACCGGCAGAAGGACAACCGGTAAATAGACCGAAACAGATCACATAAAAGCAAAACCCGTCACGGCATACACCATGACGGGTTTTTTTTGTTGATTATCACCGGCGATACCGGTGTAAGTGATATTAAAATTGTTCCTCGCCGAACGTAGCGACACTTCTCTTAAGGCTCTTTCCGTTGATATTAAATGAGTAGCTTATGCTGATTTCAGCAATTGGTCCATAGCGCGTATAATCTGTTTCCTGAAAGAATATCTGTCTGCCGGTGCTGTCGTATGCACGGGTCGACCAGTTGGTTACGTTTGTGCCGAACAGGTCATTGGCCCTCAGAGTAAAGCTCCAGCCCTGCATCTTCACGGGTGTGTAGTTCAGGGCGGCTCCGCTGATAAAGGTCATTTCATTTTGCCCTTGTGCTGTTACTGTTGCTGATTTGAGATCGAAATCTGCCACAAAGCGAAGCGATTTTGTTGCAAAGAGGTTTATGTTTCCTTTCAGGCTCCAGTTAGTGCTGGAGTTATCCTCTTCGTTCCCGAAGAATTCACCCCTTACATTGAAATGATACAGAGAACCTCCCAGAAAAATCCGGGCTACCGACCCCAATACCAGGTTTGTATTTAATTCTGCCCCAAGCGCTTTCGAATTCCCTGCATTGGTGTAGCTGCGGATAAGAATATTTTCTTCAGGGTAGACTGTGTAAATACGGAATAGAGCGTTATCGGTTCCGCGGTAAAAACCTGTAATGCGAAAATTGTTGTTGCCGGCTCTTTTCAGATATGATATCTCGAAATTGGTGAGGTATTCCGGCTCAAGTGCCGGGTCTCCTACCTCATATACTTCATGATGCCTCCGGTAGAGAAACGGAGCCATATTCTGTGTCTGCGGCCTGTTTATACGCCTGCTTGCTGCAAAGGTAATGTCATCGGTTTCGAACACCCTGTAACCCAGATGGAGTGAGGGAAACAGGTTCAGCCTGCTGAAGGTGTAACGCGATTTGGTCTCCCGGTCGAAAAGACTGAAATAATCCGGGTTCCTGATATCCATGACCTGATCGGTATACTCAGCCCTTATACCGGCCATGAATTCCAGGCCCCCGGTTTTTCCTGCATAATTTAAATATGTTGCATATATTCCCCGCCGGAGCTCGAAGTCGTTTTCAAGGCTGCTGTAGGAACCCCAGGTATTTGTAGGTACGTAGAGAGTATCATAGCTGAAGGAACCGTTATTTCTGAGATACTGGGGCTGAAAGCCCGCACCCAGACTGTTTCCGTTCGTGAACTCCTTCTTATAATCAATGTAAAAACGGTATCCGGTCAGGGGTGTATCATCAGATTGCCTGATGTTTTTCTGCAGACTTGTTATACGGTCGGTTTCCTCGTCGTAGTTGTAGTTAGGATTGAAAAGGTCTCTGATCAGGTCTGACCTCTCCCACACAGCCGACAGGCTCAGGTCTGATTGGTTCCTCATTCTGAGGCTGTAGCTGATGTTTGCGGTATTTATTATGCCGTAGCGATCGCCCTTGTTCGGATTAAATGTGTAGTAATCTCTGGGGTCATCACCGGGATTATCAACAATTCCTTCTCCCTTGTAAAGGTAAAGAGCCGATCTCTTCTCGCTTCTGTACCCGTGGAAATATGAAAAATCAAGTTTTGATCTTTCAGAGATGTTGAGTATGAGCCCGGCATTGGCAGAATAGTTTTCATTGAGTTCAGGTCTGCTTCCGGTTCCAACAAGATTATAGTAGTTTCCGTTTTCCTGAAGTATGCGTGCATTACCGTTACGTACACCGTTAACATTTTTCTGGTTGTAATAGAGATTGGTGTATAATGAAATCATTTCGCGGTTGTACAGCAGGTCGACGCTTCCGCCGTACATGTCGTTGTTCATACTGTAGCCGGTGTACGGGTCACTCTTTTTACCCCAGGGTGCTGCACCGCCCGTGATGGTCGACGATACTGAAAGTCCTTCAACTCCTCCTCTTCTGGTAGTGATGTTTATAATACCTCCTGAACCCTGTGCATCATACCGCGCACCCGGAACGGTAATTATCTCAATGTTCTCTATTGAGTTTGCCGATAACTGGGCAAGAAGCATTGACGGTTCAATACTTGTCGGCCTGCCGTTCAGATAAACCAGAAAATCAGATGTACCCCTGACAGATACCTGGCCGTCGGCATTCACCGATACAGATGGAAGTTTGCTTAGAACATCGGTGGCAGTTCCACCGCGTGCTGTCTCGAAGTCGGCGGCCCTGTATGTGGTGCGGTCAATTCCTGAAGATGATGTTCTCGCCTGTGCTGTCACATCTACCTGTCCGAGATCTGCTGCAGACAGACGAAGGTTGACAGTTCCAAGGTTCAGCAAGGGAGACTGACGACTGATCTGAATCTCATCCAGCTCAACAGACTCATAACCGATAAAGGATATTACCACCCTGTAATTCCCGTAATCCAAACGGCCTATCCTGAAGTTACCTTCTCCGTCTGAGATCTCTCCTTTTGCAGGTATTGCAGAACCCACAGGGTAAACTGCTATGGTGGCAAAAGGAATCTTTTCATTGTTTGCAGTGTCGGCAACAACCCCTGTTATGCTGCCTGTCTGTGCTAATAGTGGTGTGATCAGCAGTATTAAGAATATGCTGATTGATAATCTTGTTTTCATTTTAACGATCGGTTCGGTTTAAATATGTAGTACATACAGCTATACAACCAACAGGTCGCGGCATTGTTCAAATGAATTCTGTTTGTAATTATTTTCAAAAAGCCGTAACTTATTCAGCAAAAATAATTTCAATATCATTTGGATATTATTCCCAATTAAAACTTACAGCTATGAACAAAACATTACTCACAGGCATTTTAATTCTTCTCTATACCGGGCTCCTCAGTTTTGCACAGCAAAGTCCGCTATGGTTAAGATATCCGGCTATTTCGCCCGATGGTAAAACGATTCTCTTCAATTACAAAGGTGATATTTACAAAGTCCCCTCGTCAGGAGGAACTGCCATCCCTGTCACTTTAAGTGATGGCTATGAATTTTCACCGGTTTGGAGCAACGACGGAGAGAAAATTGCTTTTGCATCTGACCGGTTTGGAAATTTCGATGTTTTCGTGATGCCAGCCACAGGCGGAGAGGCTACACGGTTAACGTTTCATTCAGGCAATGAGAAACCATCCTGTTTTACAAATAATGATTCTGAAGTTGTTTTTACGGCACTCCGCCAGGACCTGCATACAAATGTGCAGTTTCCCGGTGGTGTTATGCCCGAACTTTACAGTGTTCCCGTTAATGGTGGCAGAGTAAATCAAATACTTACTTCACCAGCTCATGATGCGACTTTTAGCCCTGATGGCAGGAATCTGATTTTTCACGACCAGAAAGGGTATGAAAACGAATGGAGAAAGCACCACACCTCTGCCGTAACACGTGATATCTGGGTTTACGACACAGAAAATAAGTTATACCAGCAGCTGTCTGAGTTTGAGGGGGAAGACCGCAATCCGGTTTTTGCCGACAACGATAAATTCTACTATCTAAGCGAAGAAAGTGGTTCCTTCAATGTGCACCAAAGCGCTTTAAGCAATCCGGGTGAAAATGTTGCCATCACCAGTTTTAAAAACCATCCGGTGCGGTTCCTGACCAAATCAAAAGACAATACCCTGTGTTTTAGCTACGATGGAGAAATATATACATTGCAGGAAGGTGCGCAACCTGAAAAAGTTCAGATTCAAATTGGCTATGATGGCAGGGGAACACTTGCCAAACCGGTTCCTGTAAGCAACTTTACTGAGGCAAGATTATCTCCTAACGGGAAAGAATTTGCTTATGTTTTCCGGGGTGAAATCTTTGTGAGCAGTATTGATCACGGCACCACAAAACGAATTACCAATACGGCACGCCAGGAAAGAAATGTCAGTTTCAGTCCCGACGGGAAATCGCTGATTTACGCCGCAGAAACAGACAGCAGTTGGAATATTTACACCAAATCGCTGATTCGAGAAGAGGAACCCTATTTTTTCATGTCAACCATTCTGAAAGACGAGATAGTGACGGCCACCAATGCCGAGGAATTTCAACCTGAATATTCCCCTGACGGGAAAAAGGTGGCTTACCTTGAAAACCGCACAACCCTGAAAGTTATAGACCTCGAAACGAAACAGTCGCGGGTTGTTTTACCACCCGAACATAATTATTCCTATTCTGATGGCGACCAATATTTTACCTGGTCGCCCGACAGCAAATGGTTGCTGGTAAGTTTTGGCCCGAAAGAAAATATTTTTCAGAAGGAGGTAGGTCTGGTGAACATATCCGGCAACGGAGAAATCAGAAACCTAACCCAAAGCGGATACGATGAGGTTAGACCGAAGTGGGAAATGGGCGGAAAAATGATGATTTACGGTTCAAACCGCGAGGGAAATAAGACCGAACAGGGAAGATCGGGTAGCAGAGATGTGTATGGACTATTTTTCACCCGGGAAGCTTTCGACGAATTCAATTTAACCAAGGAAGAAGCAGAGCTTGCTAAGGAAATGAAAGAAAAAGAAAAAGAGAAAACCAACGAAATTTCTGAACCGGGAAAAGACAAAAAGGATAAAAATAAAAAAGAAGAAGAGAAAGTTGAAGGATTAAAGTTTGATTGGGAGGCTTTAAATGACCGAAAAGAGAGACTAACCGTGCATACTTCGAACCTCAATGACTGGTTGTTATCGAAAGAAGGAGACAAGCTTTTCTACCTTACCAGTTTCGAAGAGAGAAACAATCTTTGGGTTACCGATTTAAAAACAAAGGAAACCAGGCTTTTCTCAAAGATCAATGCCGGTCGGACTTCAATGGAACTTTCAGATGATGGAAAATTCATTTTTGTTCTGGCAGACGGAAAACCCCTGAAGGTTGATGTTGCTGACGGGAAAAGTACGCCAATTAAAACGTCCGGTGAAATGATACTGCAGACCGACCGGGAACGTTCGTACATTTTTGAGCACTGCTGGAGACAGGTTCGCGAAAAATTTTATGTGGAAGATCTGCAAGGAGTTGACTGGGATTTCTATTATTCAGAATACAAAAAATTTCTTCCTCATATCAACAACAATTACGATTACGCTGAATTTTTAAGTGAAATGCTGGGGGAACTCAATGCTTCCCATACCGGAGGCAGATACCAGCACCAGGAAGAAACAGGCGATAAGACCTCTTCACTGGGATTGTTTTTCGACTATAATCACCATGAAAATGGTTTAAAAATAGCCGAAGTACTTAAAAAAGGACCGGCTGACCGGGCTGCTTCCAAAATAGAGGCAGGTCATATTCTGGAAAGAATTGATGGCAATGAACTTACTGTATCGGTAGATTTTTACCAGTTTCTAAACCGGAAAGAAAAGAAAAATGTACTGCTTGATTTATATAATCCGGAAACCCGGGAGCGCTGGCAGGAGGTAATCAAGCCCGTTTCGCTCGGGGAAGAAAACCAGCTTTTATACGAACGCTGGGTTGAATCGCGAAGGGAAGAGGTTGAAAAACTTTCAGAAGGAAGACTTGGATATGTACATGTCCGGGGCATGAACGACGCAAGCATGAGAACGGTTTATGAAGAAGTGCTGGGAAAGCACATTTCTGCTGAAGCACTTGTGGTTGACACCCGTTTCAACGGCGGAGGAAACCTGCACGACGTACTTTCTGATTTTCTGAATGGCAAAAAATACATGGATATCATTCCGCACGGCCAGTACATTGGTTCACAGCCATCTAATCGCTGGACAAAGCCCTCCATTGTGGTCATGGGAGAAAGCAATTATTCCGATGCGCATTTATTCCCGGTGGCCTATAAAATTAAAAACGTGGGCAAAAACCTTGGTATGCCCGTGCCCGGTACCGGAACGTTTGTTTGGTGGGAAACCCAGATTGACCCGACCATTGTATTCGGAATTCCCATGGGCGGCTGGAAACCGCTTGATGAACCATTTTTGGAAAACAACCAGCTTGAACCCGATATTCGTGTGATGAACGAACCGGATAAAATGGCCGCCGGCAGGGATCAGCAAATTGAAGCAGCCGTGAAAGAACTGTTGAAAAAATAGTCGGGATTGGTGGTATATTCAAGATGAAAAGGCACCTCAATTTGAGGGGTAACAGTTTATTATCCAATATATTAATTTTGGGACTTGTCCTGAAAAGATATTTATTAGTATATTGGAAAAAATTAGCAGATTATTCGAAACTACAAATGGCTTAAATTATACTGTTTATATTATGGGAGAGATACAATCGATGCTGCCGTCATCAGAAAAGCTTATTGAACTTGCCGCAACATACGGGGGCAAGCTTTTGCTTGCGATAATTACCCTTCTGGTTGGTTGGTGGCTTATCCGAAAGTTCACCACGATGCTGAAAAGACTATTTGAGTTAAGAGAATTCGAACCAACACTTCAAAAATTCCTGCTTAACCTGATAGGTGCCATATTTAAGATATTGCTTTTAATAAGTGTGATATCTATGGTCGGAGTCCAGATGACTTCATTCATAGCACTCCTTGGTGCCGCCGGCCTGGCCTTTGGTCTGGCCTTGTCAGGAACACTGCAGAACTTCGCCGGGGGTGTGATGCTGCTGATTTTGAAGCCTTTCAGGGTTGGAGACTATATTGAAGCAGAAGGTCATGCGGGTACTGTTATGGAGATACAGATCTTTCACACAATGTTGAATACTCCTGACAAGAAGCGTATAGTAATACCAAACGGAGGACTAAGCAACGGTTCAATAACCAACTACTCAGCCGAACCTGTAAGAAGGGTAGAATGGACCTTTGGCATCAGCTATTCAGACAATATAGACAAGGCAAGAGAGATAATCATGGAGTGCCTTGAAGCAGACAACAGAATTAATAGGGATCCAGAGCCAATGGTAGCCGTTAAAACCCTTGGCGAGAGTTCAGTTGATCTTGTAACAAGGGTATGGGTCGAAACCCCTGCTTTCTGGGATGTCTTTTTCGAAATGAACGAAAAGGTTAAAAAAGAATTCGATAAAAAGGGCATTTCGATACCCTTCCCGCAGAGAGATGTACATCTTTTCCAACAAAAATAAGGAATTGATTATCAGACGAAAAAGTTCAACTAAATGATGTTGGCCCATGTCAAACTTTCCTGATGTAATGAGTAAGATCCTGTCGGTTATCTTCATGGTACTGGTCTTCTCAATAGCCTATGCCTACCTTAAACCCCACAGGCTTCACAAGAGGCGAATGGTTTCAACACTTATGCTGAAAGTGACATACCTGCTATATGTCCTGGTGCTGCTTATAGTTGTTTACAGGGCAATATTTCACAAGGGAGGCCTGGACAAGGTATTTCTTGAGATAGAGTTCTTCGCCTTCCTGCTTGTACTGTTTGCGCCGACGATCGGTATCTTTGCCCGTAAACTGGCTTATTTCAGTAAGCAAAGGGACAGCTACAACTACTTTTTTACTGTGGTTAATTTTTTAAGTATTGCCGCATTACTCCTTATGTACATTTTCTAGGGGGCACACGGATATACTGAGGCTGTAGTATTCTTTAACAAAACCCTGATATCAGGCAGAAATAGAATTACTAACTTTACGATAATTAAAACCTCAACTTATGATAACAGAAAGACTAATCGGCTACATTGAAGAGAGCATCAGGAAAAACTGGGAAATAGAAGCTCTCTCAAACTACAGGGAGAAGGGCTACACCTACCGTGAAATAGCGACTATGATACTGAAGCATCATATAGCCTTCGAAGCTTACGGAATAAAAGAAGGCGACAAGGTGGCGCTTGTAGGCAAGAATTCAGCCAACTGGTGTGTCAACTACCTGGCGACGGTTGCTTACGGAGCAGTTACGGTGCCTATTTTGCCTGATTTCAAGCCCGAAGACCTTACAAATATCATCAACCACTCTGACTCGAAGCTGTTGTTCGTTGACGACAAGATATGGGAGACCCTCGACCTTGAAAAGATGCCCGACGTCATCGGAGTTTTCTCGCTTGACACCTTCGGTATGATAACCTGCCGTGGCGACAAGGTCAAAAAGGCTTTTGAATCTATTGAGGGAACCTTTGCCTCCCGCTATCCTGAGCTGAAACCCGAACATGTGAAATTCTCAGATATAACCAATGATAAGCTGGCAGTTATTAGTTATACTTCAGGAACCACGGGTTTTTCGAAGGGAGTGATGATACCGCACAACAGCCTGGCTGCCAACGTCAGGTTTGCGCAGAAGCACATGCCACTCGAACCGGGCGACCCGCTGGTATCGTTCCTGCCTCTGGCCCATACCTACGGCTGTGCATTTGAGTTTCTGTTCCCGTTTACATACGGATGCCATATTACGATACTTACAAAAACACCTTCACCACAGGTAATCCTGCAGGCATTCGGTGAGATAAAGCCCCGTCTGATATTGTCGGTGCCTCTGGTGATAGAGAAAATATATAAGAAAAAGTTGCTTCCGGTTATTACAAAACCGCACATGAAGGTGCTTTTAAAAATACCCGGACTCAACAAGGTTTTGCACAAGAAAATACGTGAGACCCTAAACGCCAGCTTTGGAGGCAGGTTCAAGGAGGTCGTTATCGGCGGAGCCGCACTCAATGCTGATGCCGAGAAGTTTTTCAAAAAGATAGGCTTCAGATCTACTGTCGGTTATGGCATGACGGAATGCGGACCACTGATCAGCTATGCCTCATGGGACACCACTAAGGTGGGTGCTTCGGGAAGAGCCGTTGACACACTAGAGGTTAAGATAGATAATCCTGATCCAAAAACCGGAGAGGGTGAAATTATTCTTCGCGGAGAGAATGTAATGCTTGGTTACTACAAGAACGAGAAGGCTACAAAGGAGATTATCGACGATGAGGGCTGGATGCATACAGGTGACCTCGGATATATCGACGATGAAGGCAACATCTTCATCAGGGGAAGGAGCAAGAGCATGATCCTCGGTCCTTCAGGCAAGAATATCTATCCCGAAGAGATTGAGTCTGTTTTCAACAACCAGTACCTGGTACTGGAGACGCTGGTATTAAATGAAGACAATAGGCTGGTAGCGCTTATCTGCCCCGATAGTGAAACGCAGCAGAAGGATGGTGTAAGCGAAGAGAAGCTTCTCGAGATACTTGAGATTACACGCAAGGTAGTAAACGAAAGGCTACCTGACTATATGGCTGTACATAAGGTACGTCTCCATCCCGAAGAGTTTGCCAAGACACCCAAGAGGAGTATCAAGAGGTTCCTTTATACAAAGGAGTGAAGATATAGCACCGTAATGAAAAGGTATGTGCTTATTGTAGCCGGAGGTGCAGGGCGCAGGATGAACTCTGTGCTGCCAAAGCAGTTTCTGCCACTTGCAGGCAAACCACTGCTGATGCACACAATTGAAAAGATGTACAACCTGACTGGAAATGCACCTGTGACAGTTGTATTGCCTGCCGATCACATTGACCTGTGGAATAACCTGGTTTCAAAGCACCGGTTTACAGTTCCGCATACAGTTGTTGCGGGCGGAGATGAGCGATTCCTGTCAGTAAAAAATGGCCTTGAAACGCTTCCGGAAGAGGGACTGGTAGCCATACATGATGGTGTCAGGCCGCTTGTGTCGGAAGAGACCGTGGCAAGGTGCTTTGAAGAGGCAGAAAGTTCCGGGGCGGCAATACCGGTAATAGCCCCTCGTGAATCGGTGCGTATGGTAACGGTGAGGGGTACCCTGCCGATGAACCGCGATGCTATAAGGCTTGTACAGACACCTCAGATATTCAGGCTCAACCTCATCAGGAAGGCTTATGAAATTGACTTCAATCCACTTTTCACAGACGATGCCACGGTAGCCGAACAGGCCGGTATACCTGTTAGTATCGTCGAAGGGAATATTGAAAATATTAAGATTACCACTCCTAATGACCTGCTTTTTGCAGAGATGCTTATCAGGCAGTTCAGGGGGGAGGAAACTAAACAATAACTGGCTATGAAGAAAAGAATTCTGATTTTGACTTTGGCGCTGCTAATGCTGGCAGGGTGCGCAGAACTGCTTAAGATAATGGAAACTGTTGGTCCGGCTGCTCTTACTGAACAGGAGGTTGTAAACGGACTGAAAGAGGCGCTTATCACCGGTGCCAGAAACTCAGCAGGCAGGCTTTCGGTGACAGACGGCTATTATCGTGACCTTGCCGTAAAAATACTTTTGCCTGATGAGGCTAAGATAATTGTCGACAATATTTCACGTATTCCGGGGGGCGATAAGCTGTTAGAGGATGTTATTGTTCGCATTAACAGGGCGGCAGAGGATGCAGCTAAGGAGGTAGCCCCGATATTTGTCAGCGCCGTAACGCAGATGACCGTTTCAGATGCCTTTGGTATTCTCAGGGGCGAGGACAATGCTGCCACGATGTATCTGAACCGTACAACCTATAACGAACTCTATTCTCTCTACAAGCCGAAGATACAGGTATCAACCGAGAAAAAGATCGTTGCCGGGATATCTACAAAGGAGTCATGGGAGACATTGACGGAGAAATGGAACAGCCTGGCTAATAGTATGGCCGGAAGGCTTGCCGGACTGAATCCGGTAAACACAGAAATTGACGATTTTCTGACTCGCAAGGCGCTTGACGGACTATTCCTGAAGGTACAGGAGGAGGAGTTCAAGATACGGAAGGATGTTTCTGCGCGGGTTACTCCCCTTTTAAAGAAAGTTTTCGGTTCCCTCGATACCCCTTAAAAATAATATTGTGAGGGACAGAACGGTATTCAGCTATAAGGGACTTGAGGTTAAGGTTTCGGGAGAGGCCTGTGACGAGGTTGAGCGGCTGCTTTCCGAAACTGTTATGGGTAGTGAGGGAGGAATGCAGTATGTGGTGCGGAATATACCTGAAAAGCTGGAGGCCTATGGTGACCGGATAAGGCTGGTTTCGTTGTGGAGAAACTATTCGCTGGCAGGGGTTATCGGGGCGTGTTATAGGGAGTTTGTGCTGAATGGAGTCAGGAATAAGTGTACTTTTCTGAGATATTTGTCGCTGCGACAGATATACCAGACCGTGAGAGTCTTTGAGAAGCGCCCGGGACGCGAGAGGAAGGGTATTGGAGGTGAGGGCTTCAAGAAACAGGCGCTGAAGATGTTCAGTCAGCCGCATTTGCTAGGATTTCCGGGGGTAAAGGAGAATGAAAGGCATATACTGTATGCATATGTTGAGAGCAGGAATGAACGCACGAAGAATATTGTTCAGCAGGCTGGTTATGAGTATATAAGATCATTTCTTACGGTTGCCTTCAGCCGTTTCAGTCCGGTCGCCTCAGGGTCGGTTTCGCGGGCCGCTGAGAAAGATTATCCTGTCATCAGGAAGCTGCTGGCAGAATATTATGAAGGCTATTCTTTCTTCAGTGACACGATGGCTTTTCAGGGCGACAATTTCTATGTTCTGAGGGAAAACGGGCGCATTATTGCGGGGGTTGCGGCAGTGCCGACAGAGTATGTGATTCATAACGTGCCGGGCGTATGGGGGTGGATTATGATGAAAATATTGCCCTTCGCACCTTATTGGCGAAGACTGTTTAAGCCCGGATTATTCAAATTTACGGCGCTGGATTCAATATTTCATCTTCCTGGCCGTGCCGATGTGCTTGCCACGCTTTTTGAGTCGGTATGTGCCGCTACCGGAAACAACACCGCACTCACCTGGGCCGATGACAGGGGACCTTTGTACGATACGTTGCGGACACAGGTGGACCTGGGTGCGCTGAACAGGCTGCTGAATGCGAAGCCAGGCCTGGTGTATGCGCGGTTTACAGATATCGCCGGCGATGAGAGGGATATGTTCTATGATGCTCCGGCCTACATATCAGGCTTTGATTTTTCATGATATTGTTTTTTTCAGACATACCGCATATATTTGCAGACACTTACAATGGGTTGTTAGCTCAGTTGGTTTAGAGCATTACCTTGACAGGGTAGGGGCCACTGGTTCGAATCCAGTACAACCCACAATAAAACATCAGACCGGGGGCTTTTGCCCCCGGTTCGTTTTTTGCATAGTCAACAAACTTGTTTGATTGACTATTTGCAAAAAACGAAACAATATTCGCCTAATGGCGAATTGGTCTGATGTTTTATTGTAAGGGACTCCCCCCCGGATCGCGCAAGCAATCCATTCCTCCAATGGCCGCAGGCCAATAAGCCTTTTGTTAGTTTGTAAGGGACTCCCCCATGGATCGCGCCAGCAATCCATTTCTCCAATGGCCGCAGGCCCCGGATCGCGCAAGCAATCCATTCCTCCAATGGCCGCAGGCCCCGGATCGCGCCAGCAACGACAAGATAACTGCTGAGAGTAATCCGCGCCGGCAGCGATTTGTTATACGCCTTATTACAGATTTACAATCTGTTGCGGGTAGATTACCAGCAGATTTTCACCCACAGAGTTTAATGGCAGCTTATACCTCAAATTTCGTAAACTATTATTATACGATACACCTCGAGGCCTGGCGCTTACAAATACATAAAGAGACTGTCCCCTGTATGACGGTTGCACAAAAAGCTTATCAGGCAGCACCGGTGCCTTGTACGATGATGGCAACGACTTTTTAAGGGTAATCATTGCCTCCTGAATGGCAAAAGAAGTTTCAGTGCTGGCACAGTAAGTTAATCCGCAACTTAACTGAGTTGAGAGATTTGCCACAAGCTTAAGCCATTGGTGGAACCCGGGTTCCCGTTCGGCATATTCGGGCACCGAAACAATGATCCTTTCGGTGGTGTTCAGCGGCTTCGGCAGATGGCTTACAATGGTAGCACAATCGGCTCCTTTAAGAACCGAGTCGAGCACATTACCCAGTATTCTGTTTATCTCAGGGGCCCTTTCGCTCCACCCCATAACCACTTCCGAAATCATTAGCTCCTTAGAGGCTCTGACAATGGCATCGGGAATATTCAGATCGACACGTGTAATAGCATTTACCGAGCACTCTGAGGCTGCAGCATCTTTGGTAATTTTATCAAGTATTGGTTTGTAGTTACGAATTCTTTGCGTTGCCTCTTTGTCATCTTTTACAATAGCCAGGGGATAGATAGATTCTTTGGTTCCCGGACTTCGAAGTATTATTGCCAGATCAATAAGTGTCCCTACGTTATCAGGATTGGCTATCGGAACCAGAATACGAC
>JAWOIF010000031.1:0-12923 GCA_046484805.1 Bacteroidales bacterium | reverse complement strand
GACAATATCACTGTCGTTTTGGCTCGATTGTCAGGTTAGCGCCTGCACGCCTGAACTTTCGAATAGTGGGAACCAAAAAATATGGCAACTGGATATCTTGATAATTTCTACGCCCGATTGGGCGTACCGCACTCCGCAACGCAGGAAGAGATCAGAAATGCGTTCCATGCGGCCGCGCGGAAGTTCCACCCGGACGTGAATAAGGATACTAAGGCGACAGAGATCTTCCTGCAGATCCAGGAAGCGTATGAAACCCTCTCAAACCCGGCCAAAAGAATGGTCTATGATGAGGTGCTGCCCAAGGATATCAAAAGCCCCAACGATGTGCTGATTAATGCGATCTACAGCCGCGAATCGCTGACTGTGCTGGCGCACCCTCAATTGCTCTATGTGCTGCTCAATATCATGGTCTCGCCCAGGGCGGCGGAAGAAATGCTCCACCGCCAGCCCCTGAACATGTGCATCGTGATCGATAATTCAAATTCCATGTCAGGACAGCGTTTGAATACGGTGAAAGAAACTGCCCTCAGCCTGATCCAGTCCTTAAGGGCCGAGGACATTCTCTCGGTGGTGACTTTCAACGACCGGGCAGAAGTGATCATTCCTGCCCAGCGTAACCAGAATCTGAATATCCTCGAGGCGCGCATTGGTCTGATCAATGCCCGGGGCGGGACTGAAATCTTGCGGGGGCTGGAGATGGGTTACAACGAGGTGATCCAGAATCTGAAGCCCGATTATGCTAACCATATCATCCTGATCACCGATGGGCGTACCTATGGCGATGAAGAAGGCGCTATCAAGCTGGCACAGGTTGCTTCCAGCCAGAGTATCACCATCCACGCCCTGGGGATCGGAAACGAATGGAACGATGATTTCCTTGAAGAGCTTTCTTCTTCCACCGGGGGCAGCTGCGAATATGCGCACACCAGCACTGCGATCCGAGGTTTCTTCAAACGCAAGTTCGGCCATATCCAGAATTCATTTGCCAATAATGTCACCCTGGAGTTCAAAACTCCCGAGAGTGTGGACATGCGATACGCATTCCGCCTGGCGCCTGAAACCACCTCCATTCCGGTGGGTTCCATCCTGCGCCTGGGGGATGTGCCGCGTGTCCAGAGCCTGAGTGTGATTTTGGAATTTGAAGTCAAAAACACGCCCCGTCAAAAGGAAGACTTTATATTGCTGGACGGCGAATTGAGCATGAACATGCCGACGGCTTCAATCCCCAATGTTTCATCCCGCCTGACCCTCTCCCGTAAATTGGAAGAGAATCCCCTGCCGGCGCCTCCGCCGCGCATCCTGGTGGAAGCCCTTTCCAGACTGTCGCTCTATCGGCTTCAGGAGATGGCCCGCGGTGATATCAAGCAAGGCGAAATCGGCAAAGCAACCTCCCGCCTGAAAAACCTGGCCACCCAGTTACTCACCTCCGGAGAAACTGCCCTGGCCCAAACTGTCATGTTAGAATTAGACCAGATACGCAACAGCCAGCAGATGGATCCTGATGCTGAAAAACGGATTAAATACGGCACCAGAGCATTGTTGCTAGAGACCATTAACGAGGGCCCGTAAGATGAAAATATTTTGTCCAAACTGTAATGCACCAGTACTTGAGGGGGCCATCTTTTGTAATGAGTGCGGCACCAAGTTGATCGATTCCGGGGGGCTTTCAACTGCTGCGATCCGCACCACGGATACCGTCCCGCCAAAGGATGAACCGGCGCCAAAACCGGCTGCCCCGCTACCGGTTACCAGCGCACAGATCAATCTCCACATCATCCGCACCGGGCAGATCATCCCCCTTGAGGGGCGCACGGACTTTACCATCGGCCGGATCAGTGAAGGCCAATCCATCCTGCCGGATATTGACCTTTCCCCCTACGACGCTTATTCGCAGGGCGTCTCCCGTCTGCATGCCAATCTGAAGATCAGGGATGAACTTTTCTATGTTGAAGATCTGGGCTCATCCAATGGCACGCGGATCAATAACAATAAGATCCAGCCGCTGAGTGACTATTTGGTCCAAAATGGGGATGTGATCGCCCTGGGGCGCTTTAAGGTCCAGGCCTTGATCCGGCAGGATCAGTAATTCCCAAGGAGGAATCAATGGCAATCAGTGTCATTTTACATATCAGCGGCGAAGAGCCGATCATCGGCGAGGTCGACGAAATGCCCAAAGCTGATGATGTGATCCTGAATGTGCGCAATCCCCGCCGGCGAGATGGCAAGGATCTGCAATACCTGGCAGCTCATGAGGTCGCCTCGGTGATCTGGCCCTGGGACAAGATCAACTTCTGTGAAGTATTGCCTTCAGAAGAGGAAGAAGAGATCATCAGCTCGGTCCGCGAGTGAGCATTGCCCGCACTGAGACTGCTAAAGTAAGAAATGCAGGTTTACCGCATCATTTGAATGAAGGTTATGGAAGAGACACAATTCACAAATCGACGAATTTTGGTGGTAGATGATGAAGAGCGCATGGTGCGATTCATCCGTCTGAACCTGGAGCACGACGGATTCCAGGTGATTGAAGCCTATAACAGTCAGCAAGCCATGGACCGGCTGCGTGAGACCTTGCCGGATCTGATCCTGCTGGATGTGATGCTTCCGGATATCGACGGGTTTGAAATGCTGCGCATGGTGCGCGAGAACCACGATGTACCGGTGATCATGCTGACTGCCAAAAGTGAGGAAGATGACCGCGTCCGCGGCCTCGAGCTGGGCGCCGATGATTATGTCACCAAGCCTTTCAGCCCGCGGGAACTGGTTAGCCGGGTAAAGGCGGTTTTGCGCCGTACAGAGACACGCGGCCAGTCCACTGGCGCAATTAACGTGGACGACCGTCTCAAGATTGACTTTGACCGCCGCGAAGTCTGGGTGGAAGGCGAACTGGTCAAACTACGCCCGACGGAGTACCGCTTACTCTACCATCTGGTGCAAAATGCCGGCTGGGTGATCTCGCATGACCAGATCCTGGCCAAGGTTTGGGGCTATGAGTATCAGGACGAACCGCACTATGTGCGGCTGTACGTCAACTACCTGCGCCAGAAACTGGAAGAAGACCCTTCCGACCCCAAGTACATCCTCACCGAGCGGGGGGTGGGCTACCGTTTTGTAGATTACAAACGGTAAGTAAAATTTATAGATCGTTAATAAACAGCTTGCGTTTTTCTTACGCAGGCTGTTTATATTTTAAGTAATGAACAAATTTTCGAAAGGAGGAAAATATGTCAAACATCACTAAATGGGAACCTTTCCGCGACCTGACCAGTATGCGAAAGGACATGGACCGGCTCTTCGATGAGTTCTTCGCTATGCCCAGTGTCGGCCAGCAGGGCTGGAGCGCTCCGATGGTTGACATGTACCAGACAGAAAATGATATCGTGGTCAAAGCCACGCTGCCTGGACTGGAACCTGAGGATATTGACATCCAGATCACTGGCGATCTGCTGACCATGCGCGGGGAAACCAAGCAGGAGAAGGTGGACGAGAATGCCAAATATCACCTGCGCGAACACCGCTTCCAGGCGTTCTCCCGCAGCCTGACCCTGCCGGCAGCCGTGATTTGGTAAGCAGTAACCAGGTCACGGCTGGTAAAATGGCCCTCTGAATATGCGTTGTGGATTTCAGATATGGTAAGTTCTGTCAGGGCTTCATGATCAAGTTGCTCAGGAGAGTTGCAGCCTGAAGCGGCCAGCATAATCATGATGACAGCAAGTAATAGTAAAATTCTGTTCATAATACTGAAAATGATTTAATTACTTAACGGCAGAGGCGCACCCGCCCCGCTCATTGCTTCTGTGATGTTGCCGCCATGAATATACTGGAAGATTCCTGAAAAAGAAAATAATCATACCTTTGTCAGCCGATATGAAAACCGCCGCTTCGATATACAGGTGTGGCGAGCTGCAATCAGGAAGAGACTATGTTTAATCAGAGCGAAAAAGATAAACACAACTTGAGTTCGACCATGTTATTATACCGGGGGCTGACAGCAGAAACTATCACTCAGATGCTGACCGAAGCCTGTTATATATCGCCTGCACGAGGGCGATGCACAGGCTTGAAATAATTTTCAGCCGTGAGCTGACACCGTTGATTAAGAGAGACTGACGAATGGAAGTATGCCCTTTATGTGATACTGATGCCGGGCTGGTTGCCGTTGAGGGACCCGATAAAAGGAGTTACCACAGGTGCCCCGGGTGCCGTCTGATTTTCTCAGGCAGGGAATATCTCCCCTCCCCCGAAGAAGAGAGAGAGCGTTATCTGGAGCATAATAACGGAATTGAGTATCCCGGCTATGTTAACTTTCTTAACCAGGCCATTGAACCGGCGCTTCCACTGCTTTCGGAAGATATGACGGGACTTGACTACGGTTGCGGACCGGTGCCCACGCTGAGCCTGTTACTGAAAGAAAAGGGGATTAGTTGTCTCGACTACGATCCGTTGTTCTTCCCTGAACTGCCGGAAGGGCCCTTTGACTTTATCTTCGCGACTGAGTGCTTCGAGCATTTATTCAATCCTGCCAGGGAGATTGAAAGTATCATCAGGCTTCTGAAGCCCATAGGCCTGCTGATTGTAATGACACATCTATGGGAGGAGAGTGTGGACTTTGCCTCCTGGTACTACCCCAAAGACAATACCCACGTAACATTTTACCATGCCGAAACCTTCAGATATATAGAAGAAAGGTTTGGTTTCCGTCAGTTGCCTGCTGCAAGTGAAAGAGTAATTATTTTGAAGTTGTCGCAGCAGAGTGCAATGAAGCATGTAACTGAATAAAGCTACTGCGCCTGACTGTCGGCCAGCAGACAGATCCTTTAATCAGGCCACTGAATTCATAAAGCACAAACGCAAAAATAAAGGAGGCCGACCGATTTTCAGTACGGCCTCCTGGTGATATAACAGATGCCAGCGGCTTATAGCTGAAGCATTACTTAGAGAGATCGGGCAGTATAACCCTATCAATGACATGTACAACACCGTTGGTTGCCTGAACGTTGAGTAGTGTCGGCACCAGGGAAGCTTCGCGTCCGTTGGCATCGGTTATACAGCAAAAACTGCAAGAGCGGAAACCAGTGCAATTTGGAGAATCCGTGTGCGACCAAATCTATTTTTTAATTCTGTTTTCATGTTAATAGTTTTTTAGTGTTTTAATTGTCATGTCAACACTATAAACACTAAAGACTCTATTTTTGTTCAAATTTATATTGTTTTATTTATTCATTTATCTCTATCAGCCTATTATGATGTGTTTTAAAATAAATGGATATTTTGCTTAAATAGCCCTTTACTGCAACCTGAAGTATATTGGTATTGAAAACCTGACCCTGACCGGCCTGGCATTCTGCTTCCCGGGAGTCCAGGCAGGAGAGGAAGTAACAACCCTTATTGCCTCTTCATCGAGATAGTAATCTACACCTTTTATGATCTTAACGTTTGATACCGATCCGTCAGGTTCAATCATGAATGCGACTATCACTCGTCCCTGTATTCCATTCTGTCTGGGTAGTTCAGGATACCTGATCCTTTCGTTTACCCACTGATTAAACTTATTAAGGTCTCCTTCCCTGAATTTTGGCATCTCCTCAACAGATACGTAGTAATCAGGTTCCAGAGGAGTTGTGTCGGGTGGAACCGGATTGTGAATGAAAGGTGGCAGGTCAGGAAGATCTCCAGGATCACCGGAAAAAAGATCAAACAGGCTTGTAACAAGCGCCGTGTCGGAAATTATATTTATCAGCTCAGCGAAGACCGGAATTTGAATCGGCTCCGGCTCTTTCTCCTTTTCTATCGTCAGCGGAATCTCCTCAACATCAAATGATTCCCAGCCAGCGTTAAGGAAAGGATTATCACTCGATTCATTTGTTGACCATTCGAATGCAATAAGTACAAAACTCAGCACTATTGCGGTTCCCAATAAGAAGAAAGTACTCTTATTCCTTTCCATATTGGCCTGCTCGGTTTTCTTGATTGTCATGACGTTCAGGTTTTTAGTTAAAAAAAGGTTGTTTTAACATTATTTAACAAATACTATACCAACGAAGCCGTAAGCCAGGAAAAATTTTAATGACGTCGTGATAAAAACTGGTTATAAGCGATGATTGGCTAATCTGATCTGACAGGGTACAGAGGATAGAGATGAGTTTTCACATAAACGATCTGGATTATTGTGTGAGAGTTTTGTAAATTTACGCTTCAGAGAGTCATAACATGAATGCCATGAAACCCCGCGACAAATATGAAATTCACACCTATTCTTACCTTGCACTTCGCAAGGCTGTTGGCTGGACGGGCATACTGCTGCCGTTTATCCTGATGCTTGGCAACACTATCTTGTTCGGAGGACCCTTTCCCGGCAAGTCGATAAGCCTCTATTACCATACTCCGATGCGTGATGTGTTTGTTGGCGGACTTTGTGCTGTGGCCTTGTTTCTTTTCTTCTATGCAGGTTATAGCAGACTGGACAATATTTCTGCAAGCCTTACGGGGTTTTTCGCATTGCTGGTAGCATGGTTCCCGGCTTCTGAAACCGGTATGGGAGGTATTGTGAATATTATACATTTTACCGCTGCAGCAATCTTCTTCATCTTACTTGCCCTTTTTTCGCTTTTCCTTTTTACAAGGAAAGATGACGACCCCACTCCGGAAAAGCTAAAGAGAAATGTCATTTATATAATCTGCGGAGTGGTGATGCTTGTTTGCCTGGTTGCAATGCTGGTATTTTTTCTTATTTCAGGCGACTATGGTAGCTCTGCGTTTATATTCTGGGCAGAGACAGCAGCACTTATAGCCTTTGGGGTCTCATGGCTTACCAAGGGAGGCACATTGTATGCTGATCCAAAAAGAGAGGAGGCCGACTGATCAGTCAGGCCTCCTTCATTTAGAGTCAATATATGCGGCTTATAGCCGAATCATTATTTTGAGAGAACGGGAAGTATAACCCTGTCAATAACATGTACAACACCGTTGGATGCCTGAACATCAAGCAATGACGGCACCAGATTTGATTCACGGCCGTTGGAATCGGTAATACTGAGAGTCTCGACAGAGATTTCAAAATTACCATTGAGTGTGGTAACAGTTCCGCTTGAGAGATCACTCGAGAAGACATAGCCACCTACCACATGATAGAGGAGTACGCTTGTCAGCAGATCAACAGAGATGTCGTCAAGACTGGTGGCACCAAGGTCATCAAGAAGAGCAACGAAAGCATCGTTAGTCGGAGCAAAGACGGTGAACGGACCACCAGTTGCAAGTATATCGGTAAGACCAGCCTTAATAACAGCCTGTACCAGTATGGAAAATTCAGGATCGAAACTCAAAGCGAGTTCAACAAGATTCTGAGTAGGAGGAAACAACACCTTATCGATTACGTGTATCACACCATTACGTGCCTTTATGTCGGCGCTGAGAATCTCGGAGTCATTAACTTTAAGACCATCAGCAAAGCTGATTTCAATATAAGATCCGTTTACTGTTCCGAAAAACGCCTCACTAAGCTGATTGCTGTAAACCATACCGTTAAGTACGTGGTAAAGGAGAATCTCCCGCAGATTAGGAACTGATGTAATGTTCCTGGGACTAAGACCCAGTTCAGCAAAAGCAGCATCTGTGGGTGCAAATACCGTCATCTGATTTCTTGAAACAATGCCTGCAAGACCGGTACGGGCCAAAGCAGCGTTAAGAGTACCGAAAGTAGGCTTAACAGACGAATATTTACCTTTTTCTTCACCTAATTCACCGAAGTCCTCAATCTCACCATAAGATGCAAGAACATCAACTATATTGCCTTCAATCACGGCATCTTCGTCAAACGGATTAACATCATCCTTTGAACAAGATGCGAGGAAAACTACAAGAGCGGAAACCAGTGCAATCTGGAAAATCCTTGTACGACCAAAATTCTTAATTATTTCTGTTTTCATTTTAATAGTTTTTTGATTATTAATTTGTCATGTCACAAGAGAAACAGTAATAATTGATTTTTGTTCATTTATTTACATATATTATTATTCGTTATTTGCTATATAGCTGTTTATATGCGTTTTATAAAACATAATATTTTTGTTTTTTAGTAAGAATTATTCCTTAACCTGTTCAGGGCAAATCGCCGGAGGGAAGAAATCCCCCCGGAAAAATCGAAACGCAAGGTATAGGACAAAGAGGTCTTCTGCTTCTGCAGAGACTACAAAAAACGTCTGTCTGAATAAAGTCTCCTTACCTCATTACCAATTCTTTACCTTTGAACCGCAGGTTCATCCAGGAAATTATCGCTCCGGCGGTACCGAACATTATCAGACTGTAAATGGCCGGAGAGATAGTCATGGTGGGATTGTGAAGGAGGGTTGCAGCAATGGCAATCCCAAGCGTACCGTTCTGAATACCCGATTCAATTGATATAGTAATGCTCTGGTCGATTCTCAGTCTCAATAGTCTGGCTGAGAAATAGCCGACCAACAGCATCGACAGGTTAAGTGCAAGAGCTACCGGGCCAGCCTGCTGAAAGAAGTTTACGAAGTTCTCTTTGTCGGCAAGAATTGCTGCAATAATGATTACGAACAGCAAAATACCTGAAGCTATTTTTACCGGTTTACTCATTTTGGCTGCAAAATTCTGAGCCCTGTCGCGAATGAACATCCCTATTGTCACCGGAACAAGGGTAATTATTATAACGCTTATCATTGTTTTCAATACCGGCAGGGGAACATACTCTCCCACCTCCAGGAAATGAGCAAGTGAAAAATTAACTATCAGCGGAATCGTAAAGACGACGATCATGCTTGATATTGCTGTCAGGGTAATTGAGAGAGCCGTGTCACCGCGCGAGATGTGAGTAATAAGATTCGATGTCGGTCCGCCCGGGCATGCGGCGAGGATCATTATTCCAACCGCCAGTTCAGGCGTACGCATGGGTATGATCATCAATATAAGGAATCCCACGAGGGGAAGAATGATAATCTGGTTAATGATCCCAATAGCTGCTGCTTTGGGATAAACAGCCACTCTCCTGAAGTCGGCGGGCGTAAGTGACAATCCCATACCCAGCATAATAATACCAAGCGATATCGGAAGCATAAGGTCTGTGAGGAAGTTAGTTTCCATGATCAGGTGGTGTTTGGTTAAAGGTTAACAGGCAAATATAAACTAATATTAATAACAGGCAAGCCGCCCCCCTCCTCTCTGTCGCGGCAAAATATAAATTACCCTGTCGCGCCATTAAGACAATTACCCTGACAACTTCAGAGGAGTTGAATATCAATAACAGGCAAGCCGCCCCCCTCTTCTCTGTCGCGCCAAAAGGCTATAAATTAGGATTGAACGTATATTATCAGTATCTTTGCCGAATTATTTAAAAAACTAAACTCGAACAACGTAAATGGGAAGATCACAGGAGTCATTCAACAAGAAGGAAGTTAGGAAAAATAAAGCCAAGAAAAGGAAAGTAAAAGAAGAGAAGAGGCTTGCAAAAAAGGAACAGGGAAAGAACTCCTTCGAAGATATGATTGCCTATGTTGATGAGTTTGGTAATATTACAGACACCCCTCCCGATCCGAAGCGCAAAAAGGAGGTCAATCCGGATGACATTGTTATTGGCGCCACATCACGTGAGCCTGAAACAGAGAGTGACCGCCTCCGAAAAGGTATTGTCACCCATTACAATGACTCAAAGGGTTATGGTTTTATCAGAGACCTCGTAACAGGTGAAAGTGTTTTTGTGCATGCAAACAGTCTTGAAGAGCCTATCACCGAGGGCAACAGTGTGTCGTTCGAAATCGGCGCCGGTCAGAAAGGACCTGCCGCCAATAATGTTAAGATAATAAGATAATAGAATGGTGGCTGACAGACAGTACCTCATAACAACCTCGTATTTACTTTCTTCATTAACTAATTAATAAAGCTCAATTATGAACATTTACGTTGGAAACCTTGACTACAAGGTAGATGAAGACGCTCTTAGAGGTGCCTTCGAAGATTACGGAACAGTTGATTCCGTGCAGATTATTTCAGACAAATTAAGCGGCAGAAGCAAAGGCTTTGGTTTTGTTGTGATGGACAACCAGGATGAGGCTGAAAAGGCAATCAAGGAACTTAACGGAACTACTCTCGAAAATCGGGAGATTGTTGTTAATGAAGCTAAGCCGAAGAGGCGCGATTAATGCGGCAGCTAAAGATAACCAAACAGATAACCCAGCGATCAGAAGGATCAATAAACCGTTACTTTCAGGACATTAACAAGTACCAGATGATCTCTACGGAGGAAGAGGTCGATCTGACCCAGCGCATCAGAAAAGGAGATGAAGCCGCTCTTCAGAAGCTGGTTGTGGCCAATCTTCGTTTCGTGATTTCCGTCGCAAAACAGTATCAGAACCAGGGATTATCATTTCCCGACCTGATAAACGAAGGAAACATGGGCCTTGTTAAAGCCGCCGGTAAATTTGATGAGACGAGAGGGTTCAAATTCATCTCCTATGCAGTATGGTGGATACGCCAGAGTATTGTTCAGGCCCTCTCTGACCAGGTTCGCGTTGTGAGGCTTCCACTTAACAGAATCACATCCATCAATAAGATAAAGAAAGCTATTCCACACCTGGTTCAGCAGTTCGAACGCGAACCCACCGACATGGAGATTGCCGAACACCTTGGAATGAGCGGAGATGAAGTGACAAGTATAAACCACATGAAAAAGCCCCAGGTCTCGTTCGATATGCCTCTGTCAAATGACGGCAGTAACGATTTCTGTCTCTACGATCTGGTTCAATCCGATGATATATTATCACCCGACGATGTGGTAATGAAAGAATCTGTCTCCACCAATGTCGGCCGTGCCCTGAACAAACTTACCACACGCGAAGCCTCGGTACTGACGATGTCTTTTGGTCTTGATGGAACACAAAGCTGTTCTCTCAACGACATAGCATTAAAATATGATATGACCTCTGAAAGGGTAAGGCAGATACGAAGCCGCGGACTGGACAAGCTCAAGGTGATGCTGAAGGATAAGTATGCCTTCCTTGAACAGTAGCGAATCGTATTAACCTGCCATGACGCTAAACCGGAATATATAGCGGACCGTCAGGGCCGAGGGGAATACCGAGCATCATCCAAATTACCAGCAATATAATCCACCCAAGAGAAAGTAATACCGTATATGGAAGCATTGTAGAGATGATGGTTCCGATTCCGTATTTCTCGTCATACTTCTGGGCAAATGTCACAATAAGTGCGAAGTAGCTCATCATGGGCGTTATCAGGTTGGTTACCGAATCGCCGATACGGAAAGCAGCCTGTGTTAGTCCCGGATGATATGGCGGATCAATAAGCATAAGCATCGGTATGAATACCGGAGCCATAATTGCCCACTTTGCAGAGGCGCTTCCCATGAA
This sequence comes from Bacteroidales bacterium, assembly GCA_046484805.1. Lineage (GTDB taxonomy): Bacteria > Bacteroidota > Bacteroidia > Bacteroidales > VadinHA17 > SLNP01. The sequence goes on along the minus strand of JAWOIF010000031.1, from coordinate 1,542 downwards.
CATATTAATGAAAGCCGACAGAAGCACGAAGGCGACAATAAGAGTAATACCCGTTAGTCCTATAGCCTGCAGTCCGTGTGCCCCCTTTATGGCGAAGATTATACCCAGGTTGCTGTAATTGAAAAAATAGACGAACTGGGCCGCGAAGAATACAAGAACAATATAACCTCCCATACCGCTCATCGACTGGCCGATGTATTTTGCGACATGCTTGTCGTTCTTTATCGTTCCCACAATAATGCCATAAACCAGACCCGGAATAAAGAACAGCAGCAGGATTCCTATAATAATTCCGTTGAAAAAAGGCGAATGGAGCACAGACCCTGTTTCGGGATCCCGGAAAACACCGTTCTGAGGTATAACCGTAAAAGCCAGAGCGACAATTGTTAAAAGTAGTGCTATACCGGCCCATCTCAATCCCTTTTTCTCTTCAGCTGTGAGTTGAACGATAGGAAGCCTTTCAGCAGTTCCGCCATATTTACCCAGGCGAGGCTCCACGATTTTTTCCGTGACCCATGTTCCGATGATGACTACCACGAAGCTGGAGACAAACATAAAATAATAATTAACAGCCGGATTGACAACAATCTCAGGATCAATCATCTGCGCCGCCGACTGTGAAATTCCCGCAAGAATCGGATCAATCGAGCCTATGAAGAAATTGGCACCGAAGCCTCCACTGACGCCGCAGAATGCAGCTGCCAGTCCGGCCATGGGGTGGCGGCCCAGCGCATGGAAGATCATTGCCCCCAGCGGAATGAGAATTACGTAACCGGCCTCTGAAGCCAGGTGTGAGAGAATACCGGCCATTACTATTGCCCCGGTTACCAGTTTCGGCGGAGCACCCAGCACCAGCGACCTGATCATTGTGGTAAAGAGGCCTGAGCCTTCAGCAACACCTATGCCAACCATAACAACAAGTACATATCCCAGCGGAGGGAATCTGAGGAAGTTATTGATCAGATTTGTGTACATCCAGCGTATTCCATCGCCACTCAGCAGATTTTTTGCAACTATTATAGAGCCGTCGACAGGATGTTCCGCCTGAGCGCCCAGCGCATGCCCTATCCATGACATAATCACAACGAAAAGGGCAAGAAGTGCAAAAAGCGTAGCCGGGTGCGGTAGCTTATTACCAATGATCTCAACGTAATCGAGACCCCGGGCAAAGATCCTGCTCGATTTCTTTCTGATCTTAAACCAAATTTTCTTCATACGGGTCGGTATTGGTTATTTGTTATATCACCCGGCCTGATAAAGAGCTCAATTTAATAATACATGCCTGCCTGCTCTAAAAAGACCGGAAACGGCAAAAATAAAACAATAAGGAAAAAAAGAAAGAGAAAACCTCTATATTCTGTACCATCGGCGATTCAATTAAAAACGACGGTTTTAAAAATTACAGTTTCTGTCTCTTTTGACAATTGTTAATATTTTGTTAATATGACTGACGGACAATCAATCAATGATATATTTGCCTGCGTGGACAAAAAGAGGAGCCGAGTATTTACATCAGCTATCAGGATATAAAGCTCTGGATAC
>JAWOIF010000017.1:0-3426 GCA_046484805.1 Bacteroidales bacterium | reverse complement strand
CCTTCAAAGAGAATACTCCCGGTTGATCTAATAATTCAGACTTAATGTCTTCTGCCGGATCTCCGGTATCAGCTCTTCCCCGGCCAGCTTATACTTTTCAGGTTCATCAGGAGGAATAATATATACCTGTGTTCCGGGTTTCAAACCCTTCTCGACAATTACATGTTTTTCGTTCGACCTGCCCAGAACGACAATCTGTTTGGTACGGTTCTTAAGATACACAAACGGGATGCTGTCGGTGCCGGCATTGACACATTCGGAAGGTATTGAGATAACATCGGTGTAAGTTTCAATGATGATCTTATTGCTGGTTGTCATTGACGGCCTTAATGCCGGATCAGAACCATCGATCCTGATGAGAACCTCAAACATCTTTGCATCGGAGTTGGGCAACTGTTCCCCGATATTGGCAATGGTCACAACTGATCCGCTGAATTGTTTATCAGGAAATGCATCGACAGTGATCTGAGTTTTCTGACCCGTCTCTACACGGCTTATATCGATCTCATTTACATATATCCTGGAAATCATTGAAGAGAGATCAGGCAGGGTGGCAATAACAGGATCCCATTGATTGACGTTGGAGCCGGCTTTTCTTTTGTTCCCGTTTCTCTCTTTTTTGTAAATCACCATCCCGTTTGACGGGGCTTTTACAGTAAACTGTGAAAGAAAATCTTCCAGGTCTTCAACCGTCGTGGTTCCCATTGTTACACGAAGCCTCTGATGTTCAATATCTGCTTCTGATTGCGCAACCCTCAAGGCGTAAGCCTTTTTTTTCTGAACAAGCGTCCGTTGTTGTTTATCGAGATCGATCTGAGCCTTTCGGATAGTGGCAGGGGGCTCAAATTTCGATTGTTCCAGCGTGATGGCTGCCTCTTCCACGGCATAGGTCTGGTTTTTGATATCATCCCTTAGATTGGTCAGCACAACAGCTGAGTCGAGCAGCTTCATCTCAAGTGTCTCTGTCTCTTTCTGTAGCCTTTCCCTCTCATCCTTAAGGGTATTGTCGTACTCTGTCCTGTCGATCTGTGCAATATAATCCCCTTTTCTCACCATTGTTCCCTCCGGCACAATATCCTGTATCTTAAGATCCATCCTGCGCATATGATTCCCCCTGCCACCCCTGCTTCTACGGCCCTGGGCCATCTGTGGCCCTTTTATCTCGATCGATCTTTCAGCAATCAGCTCGCCTGAATTTGAAACTGAAATCTCAAAAACATCTTTTAGCGCCTCTGCGTATAAGACAACCCTTCCCCTGGATGAGGTCAGCCGGTTAAAAGCGATCAGGGCTATGATTGCAACAATAACACCTGTTGTTATTGAGAACCTTTTCAGTATTTTATTCCTTTTCAGCATTGTATTTCCCGTATAGAAAAGTATTGTTGTTTTTAATCTCTTAATATTTCAATCATCTCCACTATAGCTTCAGCGTCAATGGCATCCTTTACTGGCGACAGACCGAGAAGTGGCCTTACCCTGTTCAGGTCTTCACCGCTTATGTAATCTTTCCCCACCTTTATATAGTACAACAAGGCCGATTTCAATGTGTTCGATTTAACCCTGAAAGACAGCCGGCTGTTACGGGCAGGGAATATATGGACAAATCTGAGATTGTTGTTATGGTACTTGAGGGTCCATTGCGATCCGTCAGATAATGGCAGTACCCTGTAATTATCCGCACTTGCCCCTGCCCACCCTGAGAATTGGTTCTTCCCTGAGAGGCTGTGTTCATAAGTATATTGAAGTATCTCACTGCATATGTTGCTTACTGACATAGCTCCGGAATAAACATCCATGACAGATGTTCCCAGATGTTTAAGTTCCCTTATGAGGTCATTGTCTGATGAATCTCTTCCGGCATCTGTTCTTGCTGTCACAAAGTCTTTGATAAATCCGAGATGATGTTTCAGCGGATTGAACAGAATTGGTTCAGGTATTTGATAATCAGCTACCATACTGCAAAGATACTACAAACAAATTTTAAAGGTTAAAGAAACTTATTTAAGAAATGTTAAAATTTAAGGAATAGATTATCTTTAAAACCAATTACAAAACCAAATCTTCTGATATGCCAGTATCGTCAAAACAAAATTTTATAAAGACAATAAACCATCAGCAGCCCGACAGGGTAGTTGTAGATTTTGGCTCAACTGCAGTGACCGGGATCCATGTGCTTATCGTTGAAAAACTACGCGAATATTATGGTCTTGAGAAGAGACCCGTGAAAGTTGTTGAACCTTACCAGATGCTTGGCGAGATTGATGCGGAGCTTTTATATGCATTGGAAATTGATGTGATTGGTCTGTTCGGACACAAAAATATGTTCGGGATAGCAAATGAAAACTGGAAGGTGCATAAAACTCCATGGGGCCAGGAGGTTCTTCTTCCGGGAAACTTCAACCATAAATACAATGACAACGGGGATATCCTTGTTTATGCAGAAGGTGATACTTCATATCCCCCAACTGCCATGATGCCAAAGACCGGATATTTTTTCGATGCACTTAACAGGCAGAAACCGGTTGATGATTCCACTCTTAAGGTAGAAGATAACCTTGAAGAATTCGGATATGTAACTGAAAGTGACCTTAAGTACTGGAAGAATCAGGCAGATGAAGCAGACAGTCAGAATAAGGCAGTTGTTGCCTCCCTGGGAGGAACTGCACTGGGTGATATTGCCCTTGTCCCGGCAATGCAGCTTAAAGATCCTAAAGGTATAAGAGGAGTGGAGGAGTGGTATATTTCAACCCTGATGCGGGAAGACTTTGTGAGAGAACTCTATGACAGACAAACCGATATAGCAATTGAGAATCTCAAAAGATATCATGAAGTAATTGGAAATAAACTTGATGTGGTATTTACCTGCGGCACCGATTTCGGAACACAGAATTCGACATTCTGCTCTGCCGAAACTTATGACCGGGTATGGCTGCCTTATTACAGGAAGGTAAATGACTGGATACATCAGAATACTAACTGGAAGACATTCAAACACTCATGCGGAGCCGTTGAATCTCTCATGGATAATTTCATCGAATCGGGATTTGATATAATAAATCCTGTTCAGATCAATGCCTACGGAATGGACCCGAAGATCCTCAAGAAGAAATACGGTGATAAACTTGTTTTCTGGGGAGGCGGCGTAGATACCCAGGGAGCCTTTGCCTTCGGAACCCCTGATCAGGTAAAGGAACAGGTAAAAACTCAATGCAGTATTCTTAATGAAAACGGAGGCTTTGTCTTTAATACGGTCCATAACATCCAGGCTAATGTGCCCTTCAGAAATGTTGTGGCGATGCTCGAGGCGCTCAGGGAGATAAGGTGAGTGGGAGAGGGGGAGATTGGGTGAAGAGGCGACTGGGCGACAGGGCGAAGAGGCGATTGGGCGAGGGAGCGGCAGGAAGCCAGGGGCATGAGGTTCCCCTC
>JAWOIF010000226.1:0-14569 GCA_046484805.1 Bacteroidales bacterium | reverse complement strand
AGTACAACATGTCTTTTGGCAGTACCAGGGTTAACTACTACAGGATCTTCCGCAATAACCTCCCCTGGCCCGTAAAACTGTTTAAATAATTAGCTCATTAGCTCATTAGCTCATTTGCTCATTAGCTCATTTGCTCATTCCCACATTTGCTCATTCCTACATTTGCTCATTTGCTAATTCTCACATTTGCTCATTAGCTCATTAGCTCATTTGCTCATTTGCTCATTCCCACATTAACCACCTTCCTTCTCTCATTGAACTGTTTTGCCTGGAACATAAAGGCCTGCAGCCTTGAATCGAGAGCTGTGTCCTCCTGCCCGTCATAAGCGATGTTTACCCATGGCAGGTCATTGTAATCCTTCCTGAATGTCTCCGATACGGCTGAGATGATGGTTCCCGGCATGCAGGTAAATGGAAGAAGGTTTGCCACACCTGAAATGAAGTCCTTTGACATCAGCGAAACGTTTCCGAGTGAGAGGGGCGGATCGCCGTCGTAATCTTTATGGATATAGGGAAAGCAGTATTCAAGTATGTCATGAATATGGGTAACACCCCGCCTGTCAATTCTGTTCTTGACTTTGCCTGACACCATCGAGGCAGTAATATTTTGTGAGAACTGCTGGATGTGCGCCTTGATAAATCCTTTAACGCTGCGTTTCCATTTACTGTCACGTATATACCTGTAGGTGGAGTAGAGAAGCCACTCAGAGAACGGCATTATCAGGGTTTCGGCACCCATCTGTTCGAGCCTTTCCACCAGCCTGCCACTGCAATAGTGATTATCTCGCATGAATATCTCCCCAACCACTGCGATTACAGGTTTGCGGGCTTCTCCGGTGAGAGGGATAGTTTCGAATTCGTCGGCAGCCTCCTTAAGAATAACTGAAAGGTTGTGTGCTCCCTTCTCAACGTCTTCCTCCAGCCTTTTCAGGTACTTGTAATAGACTTCGTTTGCGCTCCCTTTACTGAGTTCGTAGGGCCTTTTCTCCTGCACCATCTTCCTGAGGAAGTCGACTGCGACGAAGCCTTTCCATGTGAGCAGCCTGAATCTGACCGGATTGTCAACCGGCATCTCGGCATAGGAGGTGTCATTGCTCGGACTTACTATTTCCACTTCGGGGAGGCCTATCCGTTCAAATATGTGCTTTTGCAGCTTGTTATACTCACCAAAGCGGCATGGGCCGTTATGGTCGGGCATGAAGAAGCTTACCCTCGATGGATCGATGCCTGGCTCCTGCAGCTTCTTCAGAAAACTTCCTGTTGTGCATATCATTGGGAAGCATTCCGTACCTGTCGTGTACTTTCTTGCAAGTTCAATCTCCCTGTCAGTCTGCATCGGGAGTACTTCCGAGGGGGTGCCACATGCACGGCAGGCCGCCGAGATCATATAGGCTGCATCGTTCATATAAGGGAAATATATTGTCCTGGGATCTCCGTTGGACTCTATACGAGTTTTCTTTTCCTCTGCTACACGACTCTCCAGTTGTTTTTCGTAACCGCTGAGGCTGTCGAGAAATGCTTCGATTCTGGTTATCATGCCCGCATCGGCGCTGTGCTCGTCAACCTCAAGGTGAAGGAAGGGCTTACCCTTCATCTCACGATGCACAAAGTGCTGTAGAAACGAATCCGGCCCGCATCTGAAGTTGCCAATGTATATTGCATAAAGTTTTTTATCCCTTGCGATTATACCGGCTCCGGCAAGGATCTTCTGACCATTCGGCCAGTACATGCTCCGATAGTCATTAAAAATATTCTCATCTCCCAGAGGGAGGTAATCAAGCGGTATCGGCACTATATCCATCCTGATAAGCTTTTCAATCAGGTCGAGATTAAGAGACGGGTCTGCTGAGTTGTATGGCCGCCCTATAATACCCATTGCCTGCTTGTCTGAAGGAAGTGATGCAAGCACCTCCTTTCCCCTGTCAATCACTGCCTTCTCGAATTCGGCCTGTGACAGGTAAGCCTGCTTGAGAGCTTCGCGGCTCTTATTGAATGGGATTCCGAAGTTGCTTTTCATGAATTCAGCCAGTTCCCGGCTGACTACGTGACGATATCGGAAATGCAGTACCGGTGTCAGCATTTTTCCTGTAATATCCTTCCTGTCGTTGAATGCAGAACCTAGCAGATAAGAGTAGGTTTGTATCCAGGGGCAGTTACAGTTGGCAGTAGGATTATCTTCAGCGCCGGCAGCATTGACTATGAAAGGAGTGAAAATATAGTCTGCCCCCTTCTCGTGAAGGTCAAGCAGATGGCCATGCATTACTTCTACGGGATAGCACGTTTCTGCTACCATTGTTTCCAGCGATCGGGTAATAATTGATCTGTCGGTATCACCACTGATCATTATGCTGAAGCCCAGCCTCTCAAAGAATGTTCGCCAGAGCGGAAACTGCTGGTAATAGACCATCAGGCCTTTGGGAATACCTATTATCAGTTTTCCGCTATCAGGATCGGATTTATAGTCACCGAGCAACATTTTCTGACGCTCAACGAAGTAGTTGGGGATCTCCTTTCCCTTTCCCTTGCGTTCCCTTACATCATAATAGTCACATCTGCCACCGTAGTAGAGAGGCTTTTTATCTCCCTCGACCCTTATCCTTCTTATTTCACAATGGTTATTGCATCGTTTGCATTCGAAATTGTCGGTTACATAACTTCGGTTCCGTATTTCAAAACCCTTGAATCGTGTCTTTTGACCATGTGTCATTGACTCCCTTGCAAGGATGGCCGCTCCGATAGCACCTGTGACGTCGAAATGGGGAGGAACGGTTATGGGTTTGCCGGTAACCTTTTCGAAGGCCGATACCACCGATTTGTTGTTTGTAACTCCACCCTGGAAGAATATCCTGTTGCCTACAGGTTTATTTCCCACCACTCTGTTAAGATAGTTGTGAACGATCGAATAGGCCAGACCACCAACCAGGTTTTCTACAGATTCTCCCTTCTGGGAATGGGAGTTCAGGTCTGACTCCATGAAAACCGTGCATCTGTCACCAAGTTTTGATGGTGCCTTTGACGCCAGCGCCATTTCACCAAACTGCCCGACGATGTTGATGCCAAGCTTTTCTGCCTGCTCTTCCAGAAATGAGCCTGTGCCGGCGGCGCAAACCTTATTCATCTCGAAATCGATGACCACTCCGTTCTGCAGCCTGATGTATTTGGAGTCCTGACCCCCGATCTCGAATATTGTGTCAACAGTAGGGTCGTAAGCTATTGCCGCCGTAGCCTGTGCGGTTATCTCGTTTCTTATGGCATCGGCGCCGATAAAGTCCCCTGTCAGGTAGCGGCCCGAGCCTGTTGTGCCGGCTGCCAGGACTTCGACTTTTTTACCGACTTCGTCATCTATTTCGCTGATACCCTGTTTTATAGCTTCGATGGGTTTTCCGGCCGTCGGAAGGTACCTTCGGGCAATAACCCTGTTCTTCTCATCGATAAGTACCACGTTTGTACTCAGGGAACCGACATCAACTCCGAGGTAGACGCCTGTTCCTGCAACAGAGGGATCAAGGGGATGAACATCCTTGATTGCCCTGTCTCCGGGGTCTTCAAGTGGCTCAAGAGACGTTTTCTGTCTCTGATCCGATTCCAGGTAGACTGCCAGTTCTTCCATACCCTTAAAACCTGCTTTGTCTGAGCCATTGTCCATTATATGGAGGATGGCCCCAATGGCTCCCATTGAAGCATGATATTCAGACACAAGAAGTTGCTCCTCTGTTAGTCCCAGTACCTCTCTGAAAGCACGCACCATTCCCTTGTTGGCTGCCACACCGCCGTTAAAAAGAACAGGTACGGGGAAGTGCTTACCTCTTCCCAGAGTACTTTTAAGGTTACGGGCAACTGCAAAGCATAGTCCTGCCACAATATCATGCACCGGGGTGGCTATCTGCTGCAGGTGTATCATATCGCTCTTGGCGAAGACGCTGCATCGTCCGGCTATACGGGGGGGCTTTTCCGATTTCATGGCCAGGTCGCCGAAATCATTTATAATGGATAATCCCAGCCGGTTCGCTTGCTGATCAAGGAAAGAACCCGTGCCTGCGGCACACAGGTTGTTCATGGCAAAATCAGTCAGTGAGGAGCTTTCGGCTGCACCGGACTGATCCATGAAAATCAGTTTGGAATCTTCGCCACCCATCTCGATTATGGTCTTTACCTCAGGATATAATTGAGAGGCAGAGGCCGACTGGGCTATGATTTCATTTACAAAGGCGCCTCCGGTGAGATCCGAGGCAAGTTTCCCGCCTGTTCCGGTATAGGCTATTATACCGGTATTTTCTGATGGATAAATAGTGAATATCTCTTTCAGGGATTCCCTCAGAGTATGGAAAGGTTTGCCCTGACAGTAGTAATACCTGTTCTCCAGAATTCGTTTTTCATTGTCAATGACTGCCAGGTTAACGGATATTGATCCGATATCGATACCCAGATGGTATAAAGAGTCTCCCTGACCTTTGAAGGAGTTGGATGAATAATCTGATGCACCCATTCTGAATCATTTTTTGTTTAGTCTGAACCCACGCCTTCGCTTAAGGGGCCGGCAATACTTAGCATACTTTATGAACTTCCTGATTTTTTTAGAATGGAATATTGAAATCCTGAAACCAAGATAACTATTTTTTTGAAAGTCAATAAGAAAAGGTGATAAAAATAATGATCGTGTCAGATCAGCTCTATCTCTTCCTCGTCATTCTTTTCATGCAGGTGGCCATCGGCACACCTGATAGTTCTGCCAGGAAATTTCTTTATTATGTTGTAATTGTGAGTTGCAATTACAACGGCCCTGCCTGTGCGGCTTATTTCAGCGAGGAGGGAGATAATTCCTTCTGAAGTCTCAGGGTCGAGGTTGCCGGTAGGCTCGTCGGCGAGTATAATTTCAGGGTCATTCAGAAGAGCCCTGGCTATTACCACCCTTTGCTGCTCACCACCTGATAGCTGATGGGGCATTTTATATCCTTTCAGCGAGAGACCTGTTTTTTCAAGTACTTCTCCGATACGGACATCTATCTCCTGCCTGTTCTTCCAGCCTGTAGCTTTGAGGGCAAACTCAAGATTCTCATTTACTGACCTGTCAGTCAGAAGCTGAAAGTCCTGGAAGACAATACCCAGTTTTCTTCTGAGATAAGGTACTTCCCTTCTTTTTATTTTCCCAAGATCATATCCGGCGATAAATCCTGTGCCTTCCCTCAGGGGCAACTGTGCATTGAGGGTTTTTATAAGACTGCTTTTACCGCTTCCAACACGGCCCACCAGGTAGACGAATTCACCTTTGTCAATTTTCAGACATACATCGGTAAGCACAAGATGATCATCCTGCCAGATGCTGCAATTGTTAAGTTCGATAATCGTGTCGAGGGGATCAATCTTCTCCATCTCTTCCTTAATTTGTCGCAAAATAGCGAAAGATTGATAATTAACAGTTATGTGTTGATAAAATCAATAATAAAGCATTCTGTGAGGCGTTTAATAGTTGTAATTTTAAACTTTCTTAAACCTATCGGGTTGATGGATGTAATTATCAGACGATTAAGGGGTTGTAGGTATGATAGGGAGACAGGATAACCGGATGGTCAAAAAATATTTTGTTATGAATAGAGGATTCAGAAAGATTTTTGTGGTCTTACTGCTGCTGACACCATTGACAAGTTCAGTTGGTCAGGTGTCTTTCAATCTGTCGGACGGGCCTTCAAACCTGGAGACCGGCATGAATCTTTATTCAAAGGAAAAGTACGCGGCAGCGATAAGGGTATTTGACCAGATACTGGCCGATCCTTTGACTGAAGGCACGCTGGTTTCAGCCGAAGCCGGTTACTGGGGGGCAATTTCGGCTATGAAACTGTACCATTCTGATGCCGAACAGAGGATGTTGCAGTTTATTGCAACCAATCCTGAGAGTCCGCGTACGAATGAGGCCTGGTTTGAACTGGGCGATTTCTTCTATCAGTCGAAGAATTACCGGAAGGCAGTGGATGCATTTGAAAAGGTAAACAGGCTCGAACTGGAGCCTGAAAAACTGCCTGAATATTTCTTCAGGCTCGGTTATGCCCTCATGCAACGCGGCGACAGACCGAAAGCGATGCTTATGTTCTCGGAACTGAAGGATATTGATACGGAATACTCCTCTCCGTCACTCTATTATTTTGCACATCTGGCATATGAGGATAACAAGTATCAGACAGCGATGGATGGCTTCCTGAAGCTTAAGGATGATGATACCTTTGGTAATGTGGTCCCTTTCTATATCGTGCAGATACTTTATATGCAGAAGGATTATGACGGGATACTGGAGATGGCTCCGGGACTTCTCAGCCGTGCCGGTCGAGATCGCGAGATAGAACTATACCGTTTTATAGGCGATGCTTACTACAATAAGGAAGAGTATGCAAAGGCGGTTGAATATCTTGAGAAATTTACGGAGGCTACACGAATATCAAGCCGTGAGGATAAATATCAGCTGGCATACAGTTATTACAAGACGGGTGAAACTGATAAGGCCATTAAGCTGCTTAATGAAATTTATAGTCCAAATGACCTTCTGAGCCAGAATGCATGGGTTGTACTGGGAGCCTGTTACCTTGAAAAGGACGACAAGTACAGGGCAAGGCTTACATTCGGAGCAGCATCGAAGATGGATTTCGACAAGAGCCTGAAGGAAGAGGCCTTGTTCAATTACGCAAAACTTACATATGAGACGTCTGCATCGCCTTTCGGCGAGGTGATAACGGCTTTCCAGGAGTATATAAACGAGTTTCCTGCATCGGGAAAGATAGATGAAGCCTATAATTACCTGGTATCAACCTATCTGAAGGTGCGTAATTACCAGGCGGCCCTCAATTCGCTCGACAGGATCACAAGAAAGGACGACAGGCTGGAAGAAGCCTATCAGAAGGTTGCATTCTTCAGGGGGCTGGAACTTTTCAGGAACCTTCAGTTTGAACTGGCTATCGATATGCTTGACCGCTCGCTTCAATACGCAAAGCATAACCGCGAGATCAGAGCCCGGGCAATATACTGGAGGGGAGAGTCGTATTACCGGTTGGGGGACTATGATCGTGCTATTGCTGATTATCAGGAGTATATGGGAATACCCGGCGCTTCGACGACGGATGAATACAGGATGGTCAGGTATAATCTTGGGTATGCATGGTACAATACCGAGGAGTATCAGAAAGCGCTCAATATGTTCAAATCGTATGAGTCCGATTCTGATAAGCGTAAGCCTGATGTGCTTGCAGATGCGAGGAACCGGATTGCGGATTGCTATTATATTGCCACGGAGTACGGGCAGGCAATAACTTATTATGATATGGTTATTGGTTATGGCAGGGTAGATGCAGATTATGCGATGTACCAGAAAGGTTTCGCGCAGGGACTGATGAATAATCAGCCCGGCAAGGTGGAAACCCTGACCCTGCTGATGAACCAGTTTTCAGGCTCATACCTTTTTGCAGATGCTCTGTTTGAGAGAGGAAGAGCATATGTTGCCATGAATGACAACAGAAGGGGAGAGATTGACTTTTTGGGAGTGATAAACAACCATCCAACCAGTCCGTTCGTGCCCCGGGCTCATGTACAGTTAGGACTACTCTACTACAATACGGGTGATAACCAGAAGGCAATAGCACAGTACAAGACGGTTATTGAAAAATACCGTTCAACGGCAGAGGCGCGTAGTGCTCTTACCGGATTGAGGAACATATATGTTGACATGAATGAGATTGATGGCTATTTTGCTTATGTTAAGACGCTGGGTGGCGGATATGGTGATGTGAATCTTTCGGAGCGCGATTCTCTTCTTTTCAAGTCAGGTGAAAACTTCTTCATGACCGGTAACTGTGATCGTGCCACCGAGGTATTCAGAAATTATCTTAATGAGTTTCCGTCAGGATTTTTCCTGACCAGTGCCCGTTTTTATCTGGCTGAATGTCTCTTTGCTGCCGGGAAGAATAGTGAGGCACGGGATCAGTACCTGGAACTGATGAGGGTGCCTAATTTTGAGTTTGCCGAGCAGGTGTTAGGAGCATTGGCAGATATCTCGTACGGAGAAGAGGATTATGAACAGGCATTGCTATACTACGATCAGCTGGAGAAGAGAGTTAACAGACCCGAGAGCCTTGTAAGTATCTATGCCGGTCAGCTGAGGTCGGCGACGTGGTCGGGTGATGCGAACAGGACTATTGCCGTAGCTGACAAGATACTGAAAGCGACGGGTATGCCCGAAGAGCTTATAAGGGAGGCAGCTTTCCTGGGAGCCAAGGCACATCTGAGCCTTGACAGGCATCAGGAAGCACTCAGGTATTTCAGGATGACAGCCGGAGAGGTGGTAAGCACTGAAGGAGCAGAGTCGAAGTACAGGGTGGCAGAGCTTCTCTTCAAAGCAGGACAGAGAGACGAGTCGGAGAAGGTGGTAAATGAGTTTATTGAACTCAACACACCCCATCAGTACTGGATGGCAAGGGTCTTCATACTTCTTGCAGATATCAGTCTGGCAAAGGATGACAAGCTTACTGCAAGAGCAACACTGCAGGGTTTGCTTGACTATTACAAGGCTGACGATGACGGTATTCTCGATGAAGTGAGGGCCAAACTGGATGAACTATCAAGGTGAAAAAAGACCGGAGATAAAAGATATGAGGAAGATAATAATACCACTAGCTCTTGCCATGATTACTTTTACGATGGCGGAGGCTCAGACAGGAGAGATTCAAAGAGAGGTAAGGCTTTACAATCCATTCAGGCCAACCCTTTCGGAGGCAGGAAAGAAGAATTTCTTCCCTGATATGATCGATACGACAACAGTGAGTCAGGAGTTTACCTATAAGGTGACACCTGAGCCATTTTCTCCGCCTTACACGGTTTCACAGATCCGTCCTGCAGCTTTGATGGCCGATCCGCTTCCCAGACTTTACAAGAGCTGGCTGAATCTCGGTTTCGGCAACTATTTTACACCCGTGGGAGAAATTAGTATAACAAACGAACGGTCAAGATCGGGCATGCTGGCTTTTTATGCGCGACACTATTCGAGTAACGGCAAAATACAGCTTGCAAATCTCAAAAAGGTACATGCGGGGTACATGGATAACGATGCAGTATTGTATGGCAAAAAGTTTATGCGAACGTCGGTTTTAACCGGTTCACTGGATTTTTCCCAGATGACCAGGCATGCCTATGGCTATGATACCCTGTTTACTCTATGGGAAGCAGAGCGTGAAGATATACGGCTCAGTTTTATGAGTGCAGGAGTCAGTGCCGCCATTAACTCACTGAGAGCCGACTCAGGGTCCCTTGTCTATGACTTCAGGCTTGGATATAACTATTTCAGGCAGAGCAGTGACCTTTGGCAGCATGATGTTAAAGTGAATTTCGATGCCGGCAGGAATATCAGGGCTCTTACTCTGAAACGAACATCACGCAGACCCGGGGTGTCTCATTTCTACGGAAGGGTAAGGGGTAGTTATGAAATGTCCCTTTTTGACAATATTGTAGAGAATCAGCCCAGACATATCTTCACGGTTAATCCTGCATTAAGCAAAAAGAGCAATGAATGGAGCTTTAATCTTGGATTCAAGGCAGTGACAGAAACCAGAAGGCATGATATCGGCACTCTTTCAGAGGATTATAAGACACGATTCCATATCTATCCTGATGTGAACCTCAATATTGCCGTTATCCCCTCGTTTCTTTCGTTCCACATTGGACTGGAAGGGGAGCTGGCGAACAACAGCGTGACAGAAACAGTCCGGATCAATCCCTTCATTATTACAGACGGATCTCTTTACAGGATTCCTTACACCGATAATGAGATCATTGCCAGGATTGGTTTCTCGGGCTCAATGATACCTTCAACTACCTACAGGGTGTACGGTTCCTACACAATTTTCAAGGATATGCTCTTCTACTCGAATGTTGTGTGGGATGGGGGTACCATACTTCCTGAGGGTGTGGGCAATTTCTTCATTCCTGTCATGTCAGACGGTAATCTGGCGAATGTGGGTGCTGAGATAAATACTTCGGTCACCTCAAGGCTGTCGGCGAAACTTAAGGCTGACTACTATTCATATACCCTTACCGGCATAGATTTCCCCTACAACAAGCCTGCGTTTGACGGATCGGTGCAGTTCAGATATAACCTGCGGGATAAGATAATTGCAGGCGCAGGTCTGAATGCCATCGGTAAGAGGACGGCATTTATAACGCCGCGGACGCTGCTTGGACCGCCGCCTTCGCCGATTGATGATATTGAATTGCCGATGTATATCAATATGAACCTTTCGGCTGAGTACAGGTATACAAAGATTCTCTCTTTCTGGGTCAGGATGAGCAACCTGAGTTTCAACCGCCATTATGAATGGGCTTATTATCCGTCACAACGGTTCATGTTCATGGCGGGGTTCAGTTACAGTCTGTAGAGGGGGTACAATCCCCCCCTCTCTTCCGGCGCCGATGGGGGTACAATCCAACCCTCTCTCTTCCGGCGCCGAAGGGGGCGGAAACCTGAAGGTTCATAAATGGATTTATCTTGTTCATAAGTTGCCGTTATTTTAGCAGGTATTTTTACCGGATTTTAAGTAATTTTCGTATCTTTACGACCTGAAATAAAATGCATAAAATCAAGCTTTTATGACAGTCCGGAATAAGGCCGGAGAACCGTTGCCGAATAGCTTTTTTTTCAGCTGCGGAATTTACTCCGGATTTGTTACGTATATAAGGTTAACAGAGTGATTGGGAAATATAAAAACAATTTTGACGAGATGAGTGAGAAGGAAAAAATAGTACAGGGTCAGGGTGATTATTCTGCAGAAAGTATCCAGGTGCTGGAAGGTTTGCAGGCCGTGCGTAAGAGACCTGCAATGTATATTGGAGACACCGGGGTGAAAGGATTGCATCACCTTGTTTATGAGGTACTTGATAACTCTATTGATGAGGCTCTTGGCGGTTATTGTGACAATATAGAGGTAGAAATAAACGAAGACGGTTCTATTACCACTACGGATAACGGGAGAGGTATACCGACAGGTATGCATGAGAAAGAGAAGAGATCGGCCCTTGAGGTTGTAATGACCGTACTTCATGCGGGAGGGAAATTTGATAAGGATTCCTACAAGGTTTCAGGCGGATTGCATGGTGTCGGGGTATCGTGTGTAAACGCCCTTTCATCTAAGCTTGAGGTCAGGGTCATGCGTGAGGGAAAGCTTTTCAGGCAGGAGTACGAAAGAGGCAAGCCGGTAACGGCAGTTGATGTAATCGGAGAGTCGTCACAAACGGGTACTGTTGTAACATTCTACCCTGATGAGACTATCTTTCAGACTACTGAATTCAAGTTTGAGATACTGGCTGCCAGACTCAGGGAACTGTCTTTCCTTAATAAAGGAATAAAACTCTCTATCAGGGATATGAGAGAAATGATCGAGAACGGTAACGGAGGCGAGCCAAGGTATGAGGAGTTCCATTCTGAGCGGGGACTTATAGAATTTGTTGAATATTTGGACGTTAACCGGGAGAGCCTGATTGAAAAACCGATTCATGTAACTACTGAGAAGTTTGATTTCCCCGTTGAGATAGCATTGCAATACAACACCTCATTCTCAGAGAATGTTCACTCTTATGTAAACAATATCAATACGATAGAAGGGGGTACTCATCTGGCAGGCTTCAGGCGCGGGCTCACGCGCACCCTCAAGAAGTATGCAGAGGATTCAGGCATGACTGCAAAACTGAAATTCGATATAAACGGGGATGATTTCCGTGAAGGACTGACGGCTGTTATTTCTGTCAAAGTTGCCGAACCACAGTTTGAGGGTCAGACGAAGACAAAGCTCGGGAATACTGAAGTAATGGGTTCGGTAGATATGGCCGTAAGCTCTGTTCTGTCAAACTACCTTGAAGAGAATCCCAGAGATGCCAAGCAGATAGTGCAGAAGGTGATTCTTGCAGCAACGGCAAGGCATGCAGCCAGGAAGGCTCGTGAGCTTGTACAGCGCAAGAACGTTCTTTCAGGGTCAGGTTTGCCGGGGAAACTTGCAGACTGTTCCGATAAGGACCCAGCCGCTACGGAAGTATTTCTGGTTGAGGGCGATTCTGCCGGAGGAACTGCCAAACAGGGCAGAGACAGGCGTTTTCAGGCTATTCTGCCTCTCAGGGGTAAGATACTGAACGTTGAAAAGGCTATGGCCCATAAGATATTTGACAGTGAGGAGATAAAAAACATCTTTACGGCCCTGGGGGTAACCATTGGTACGGAGGAAGACAGCAAGGAGCTTAATCTTTCGGGTCTGAGGTATCACAAGGTGATTATCATGACAGACGCAGATGTTGATGGCTCTCACATTACAACCTTAATAATGACCTTCTTCTTCAGGTATATGCAGGAGCTGATTCAAAGGGGATACCTGTACATTGCCACTCCACCTCTTTACCTGGTAAAAAAGGGAAGGTCAGAAAGATACTGCTGGTCGGATGAGGAACGTGACGAGGCTGTTAAAGAGTTTGGACAGGGGAAGGATTCTACTGTTGGAATGCAAAGGTACAAGGGTTTGGGAGAAATGAATGCCGAGCAGTTGTGGGACACCACCATGAATCCTGAAACAAGGACACTGCGGCAGGTTACCATCGACAGTGCAGCCGAGGCAGATCATATCTTTTCGATGCTGATGGGAGATGAGGTTCCGCCAAGAAGGGAATTCATTGAGACCCACGCGAAATATGCCAAGATAGATGTATAGCTGACCGGTTTGCTAACGTCGCTGTATCACAGGTTCTATCGTCCGAACAGCTTTCGCCTTATCTCAACAGCATTCGAAGGACAAACTTCACTGCAGCAGAAGCAGCGTATACATTTATCATCGGTGAGCAGCACCTTGTTTTTCTTCTTTGGGTGAAATTCCAAAGCCTTCATCGGACAGATCTCGATGCACTTCCCGCATCCGATGCAATTTTTGCTAATGAATACCGGCCGGTGTTCAAGCTTTCTGAGCGGCTTGATACGGTGGATTAAGAATTGTAAAGCGATATTACCGTTTTTTCTAATTCCTACTTTCAGAAAATCTTCCCTGACCACAGAACTCAGTTCTGGTCCGTCATACTCTATCTCATTCTCGGCCGAAAGCCAGATGCCCCTCGTAATAGCAATCATATTGGTAGATATTTCGAGGGGGTCGTAACCTGCTATTCTTGAAATAATTACATCGAGCGCAACCGGATTTGTGGAGCCGGCGATAATGCCTGTCTTCACAGGGAAACCATTTCCCGGGCCCGGACCTTCCATCGCCATAATGCCATCGATCAGAAAAAAGTGGGGAAGGATCGCCTCATTGAGGTCAACAAGGAACCTTCCGAAACTAACCCTGTCCTGATACAAAGCATGCTGCGCAGCCTTCTGGAGACCGGGAACCAGTCCGAAAGTATTCTTAACCGCCCCTGTAAGGTACATCAGCTCATGTGTCTTGAACTTTGGAAGTGAAATAATAAGGTCGGCTTCCAGCGCTGCCCTCGCTATCTTCAGCGACCGGCCTGCAATCCTGAGGGAACCGGGTTTATCAGTAAAAACTGACCACTCAGCTCCGGTGCGTTCGCATACATCCCTGATACCCGACCTTGCAGCCCTGAAATTCCTTGAATGAATAGCAGGGGAGTCACCAATAAGTACCCTGGCCCCTCTGCTCTGAAGGAACCGGACCATTGCCTCCACAACCGCAGGGTGTGTGCTTATGCATCTGGCCGGATCGTCATCGGTTAGGATGTTTGGCTTGACAAGTATAGTTTTACCTTCAGGAGCCGGTCCTCCGCACTCAACGTAAATCTCCCCGATAAGGCCTTCAAGAAGGTCAGCGTCATATTCTTCGCACCTTCGAAGAACAACCTTTTTATTCATTATGCAGCTAAATATTTATTAGTTGTTAAGCAACAAGTACATAAACAGCTCTTCTATGCACCTGTTAACATTAGACAGTGGACCCAGATAATTGTTCACCAGAATGCAAAACGTAAATTCATTTCCTGATGATGCGGTAAAAACACCAGCATATCCTCTTACACGCGACAGCGTTCCGGTTTTGGCCCTCAGGTTCCCCAAAAATATGGGATCGCGGAAATAACTTTTCATAGTGCCTGCTTCACCTGCAGGCGGCAGTGAGTTCCTGAATATTTCTGAATTATTCCCGTTTATCAGCATGTATCTTATCAGGTCTGTCATAAATTTTGACGTCAAACCGTTTCTCGATGCCAGTCCGCTTCCGTCCTCGATGAAGATAGTGGAATGCTGAATTCCCGCAGAATCAAGGAAGGCTCTTACAGCCTGAACTCCCGAAGATACCGTTCCCTTACCTGATGTCTCATAACCAAGCTGTTTCAGCATGTGTTCAGCGTACACGTTAACGCTCTCATGAGTAAGTATATGGATAATATCGGAAAGAGGGGGAGAGACTATTTCAAGAACCGACTGTAACTCACCTTCGGCCACGTCATATACCGTCCGGGTTGTTCCTGCACCTCCGGTTACAGTTATACCCCTTGCCTGAAGCTCATCAAACACCATATATGCCAGTACCATGGGAGGATCTGGTATAGACGCCCT
>JAWOIF010000163.1:0-3308 GCA_046484805.1 Bacteroidales bacterium | reverse complement strand
GGCGAGCCGCTCGATGGCGGCCCGCCACTGACCGACGTAGCGCACCGCTCGATCCAGCAAGCCCCGCCGCCCAAATGACAAGCTGGGACGGGTACTGGACATAATCGAATCCGATTATGTTGACAATGTGGACCGTAATGCCCTTATTGAAGAAGCCATCCCGGTAATGCTGCGTAAGCTCGATCCTCATTCTGTCTATATTCCGGCCACTGACCTGGCACAGGCCAATGAGCCCCTGCAGGGCAACTTCGACGGGATAGGGGTCTCATTCAATATGCTTACTGACACCGTACTGATAATAAGCGCCATATCAGGAGGACCATCGGAGAAGGCCGGAATTATTGCGGGAGACAAGATTATTTACGTCAATGACTCTCTTATAGCCGGCAAGGGAATTCCGGATGAGAATATTGTCAAAATGCTCAAGGGTCCCCGTGGCACAAAAGTCGGCCTGAAGATCGAACGCAAGGGAACAGACACACTGCTTCCTTTCACTATCGTACGTGACAAGATACCCATTTACAGCATTGATGTCTCCTACATGATGTCAGATGAGGTGGGTTACATCAAGATATCCAACTTCGCCCTGACCACCCATGATGAGTTCAAACAGGGTCTGAGCGAGCTGAAAGACCAGGGTATGAAGAAACTGATCCTCGATCTCAGGGGCAACTCCGGCGGAGTGATGGATGCCGCCACCATGATTGCCGATGAGTTTCTCCCTGCCGGAAAACTTATAGTCTTCACAATGGGCAAATCAACCCCGAGACAGGATATAAAGGCCACCTCCCGCGGCGATTTTGAAAAGGGCGAGCTGGTTGTGCTGATAGATGAATGGAGCGCTTCAGCCAGTGAGATCCTGGCAGGTGCCGTGCAGGATAATGACCGCGGAACAATTATCGGACGCCGATCATTCGGTAAAGGCCTTGTCCAGGAACCGGTGGTGTTCCGCGACGGATCCGGAATGCGTCTTACCATTGCAAGATACTATACTCCCACAGGCAGGTCAATCCAGAAACCATATGACCAGGGAGTGGACAAGTACTATGAGGATCTCGGCAACAGGTTGATGCACGGTGAGTTCGAGGAGGCTGATTCCATTCAGATGGATGACTCACTGAGATTCACAACCCCCGGAGGGAAAACCGTTTACGGCGGAGGGGGAATAATGCCTGACATCTTCATCGCCATAGACACAACAGGAGTATCTGATTATTTCCTGGCCATAAGAAATTCAGGACTGCTCTACCGTTATGCCATGAAGTACACGGAAGACAACCGGGAAGCAATGAAAAAGTATAAGGACCTCCCCTCTCTTGATAAATGGCTTTCCAGCCAGGATCTTATCTCAAAGTTCGTAAGGTTTGCCGGCCAGAACGGTGTTGCGGCCAACCGGCAGCAGATTGCCATTTCTGAAAAAATCATACATGTTCAGCTGAAGGCGTACATTGCTCGTAATATGTTGGATAACATGGGATTCTATCCTATCTGGCAGGAGATTGACAGGACCCTTCTCGATGCCCTGGAGTATATAGAAAGCATCTGATCATTCTTTAACTGTCAAGAGCCCGGAATTGCCTCGTGTCATAATCTGCTATGAAGGTTTCCGGAAGACCAGCCGTTTATACTCTGCCAGTCAAGCTTCCGGGCAAAACCGGTGATCAGCCCTGCTGACCTCTCCGTCTCTTCAAGGAATCCCAGGTGCCCGGAATTCTCAAGGATAGCCACCTCCGCGTTTTGCGGCAGCCTCGTATCACGAATCGCCTTTTCAGGACTGAAATAAAGATCGTGCCTGCCCAGAATCCAAAGAAGGGGCACCCTTCCGCTTTCCACCAGCGACTGCCTTGAAGGCCGCGTTATCATTCCGTTCAGCATGGCAATTATCCCTTCCCCTGAAATGCGCGATGCTATCCTTTTCGATCTCCTGAGTTCGGCCGCCATTGATCTGAGGTTCCTCTCCGCGAACATCATCGATACATTCCCCGGGTACATGATATTCTTCTTCCCGGCTTTTACAACTGCAATCTCCCGGTTTCTCTTTGCGACAGCCTCGGAAGTGTCAGCATGCGGATGGGAAGCGAAGAGGACATAACCGGCAAGCAGCTCCGGAAACATCTCCGCAAAGGCCAATGCAACATACCCTCCGAGCGAGTGGCCGGTCAACAGGATCCGTTCTTCACCTGCATCTGAAAGCACCGCCCTGACAGCGCTGGCCAGGAACTCCATCGTGTGAGTGTCTCCCCTGACTTCCGAATCTCCGTGTCCGGGCAGGTCAACTGCAATAACACGGAAATCACCCGATAGTCTTTCAGCCAGAGGCTCCCATACCTCAGCCGCCTCAAGATAACCGTGCAAAAGGACCAGGGGCATCCCCCTTCCCTCTGCGCGATATGACACCTTAATCCCTTCAAATTGTATAGTCATATTCACTGATAATTTGATTACGCACAAAAACTTTATAAATTTACAAGGAAGAAAAGACTTTCCTTTGATCCTTCTTATAACTCCAAACCCAAAAGTACAACACCGATGAACAAGATTCTTTTCTCGGCCGTCTCAAAGAAATTTGTGATGGCGCTGGCCGGTTTGTTCCTGCTTCTGTTTCTCCCGGTTCACCTGGGCATCAACCTGATGCTTCTCAAAAGTGACCCGGAATCCTTCAACAAAGCCGCCCACTTCATGGCAACCTTCCCCCTGGTGAAGGTTGTGGAGATTCTACTGATCCTCGCAATCCTGGTGCACATTACCTGGGGAATAATGCTCCAGATACAGAACTGGCTCTCGAGACCCGTCAGGTATGCCGTCAGTAACAAGTCCGAAACCTCCGCCTTCTCGAGGTTCATGATTTGGACCGGGGGGACAGTGCTGATCTTCCTGATAATCCATTTCTTCCATTTCTACTTCATCAGGCTGGGAATAGTTGAAGGCGATCCGGAGAATTTTTATGCGGTCGCACACCAGCTTTTTTCCCTCCCCGGTTATGTCATCCTGTATTGGGTCTGCTTCCTGGTGCTTGGGTTTCACCTTTACCATGCCCTGCAGTCGGCTTTTCAGACCCTCGGCCTGGCCAATGAGTTCTGGACCCCTGTCATTAAGGTCATCTCGCTCTTATATTCAATAGTTCTGCCAGCAGGATTTGCAATTATCCCGCTTGTGATCTGGCTTTTCAAATAACCCGAAGAACTGAAAATCATGATAAATCTGAATGCAAAGATACCCGAAGGTCCGCTTGAAGAGAAATGGACCAGGTACAAGTCAGCCACCAGGCTTGTCAACCCGGCGAACAAGAAGAAGCTTGACATCATAGT
>JAWOIF010000097.1:0-20037 GCA_046484805.1 Bacteroidales bacterium | reverse complement strand
CGGACATTGACGAATTTGCCCGTGACAAGAGGCTCGACACTATGACTATGAAGGAGTGGGCATATCTTACACCCGAAGGTTTTAAAACTATTTTTGGCGGCACCACCGTTGAGCGTCGCGGATACGAAGCATTTATGAGAAACCTTAAGTTCTCCTTCCCTCCCCCGTTCCCAGTTTACAAGGGCGACCTGTGAGAAGTTCAGCGAGCCCATGCCGTTTAAGGTCCATGGCCCGGTCGGCTCTGTCTCTTCCTGGGCAAAAGCTGCAATAGCTGTTAAAAGAATAATTGAAATAAATGAAATGCTCTTTCTCATGGTTGTTCGTTTTAAAATATTATCGTTTAGTATAGTGTTCATCTGCCAAAGATATAGATATGTAAATATAGAAGAAAGTAATTGTTTTTTGCAAGATGATGAGCTGCCGCTGTGATGCATTTGATACAGGGGGCTTTATTACCTTACCAGCATGGAAGAAGGAGGAATATTCTGTTTTTATGGCAGTTTTTTTACTTTTATAATCTACAGACGTAATAATAGAAACAGTGGTTTTGATTGACAGAGATTTAATAACCAGGAGTCAGGAGGGAGATATTGGGGCATTTAATGAGATGGTACGGGATCTCACACCGGTAGCCTGGAGGATAGCTTTCAGGATATTAACTGACAATTTTGCGGCTGAGGATATAGCTCAGGAGGTTATGGTAAAGCTCTGGAGAAAACTTGACCGGTTCAATAGCGACAGATGTTTTAGCTCATGGTTTTACCGGATTGTGGTGAATTGCTGTTATGATGAATTAAGAAGGAGGAAGAGGGAGATTGTCTCAGTTACGGATGAAAGGAGCTGGCAGATTCTGAGTGAGATTACCCGCGGAGATAACGGATTAGAATTATCTGTTGATGATTATGAATTGTTGCTTAAGGTTGCTGTTGAGAAGCTTAGTCCGAAGCAGAAAGTAGTATTTGTACTAAGTGAACTGGAAGGGATGGAGAGGAGAGAGATAATGAAGATTACCGGCATGAATGGGAGTTCCCTGAAATCAAATCTCCATTATGCGCGAAAAAAAATTAAGGAATTAATCAAAGGGAGATATTAATATGAGGACGGAAGATGGAGATAGTGAATATTTGAGATTAGTTAAGTTGTTGGGCGAAAATCATTTTACTCCTGCACATCCTGATATACTAATCGAAAAAGCTATCGACAGGGTGAATCAGAAAAGGAAGATGATTAGAGAGAAAACCATAATTCCCGGGTTTTTACTGGATTGGACAATGGTGGGTTGGGCCAGAATGCCGATGGCGGTTTTTTCGTTGGCACTGGTTGTGCTTTTCGCTTATCAGCAGCATGAGATCATGTCTGGTATACGCGATATCAGATCACGGATGAAAGAGGGTAGCTTTGAAGTAACACCTTCTGCTACCGGTGGTGTTACCTTATCACGAATGGCTGTTATGACAGTAAGCCACATCGGGCCCGACAGCATCAGAGTAGCGGCACATGATATTGAGAGATTAATAGAATCCTATAATGAGCTTGAGATGTCGTGGTACAGGATAATCAAGGTTCTTGAAAGGAATCCGCAACTTCTTCGCAGAATTGAAAGGGAGTATGGTGCATCACTGGAAAATCTGAAACACAAACCAAAAATCTGAAATCATGAAAAAGAGTAAGATTGTTACACTGTTCCTTATGCTTTCGATGCTTCAGGGGTGTAATGAACCGGAAACCATTGTAACCAATATCGTACACAGTGATGGTTCCGTTACACGGCATGTTGAGATGAGAAGCAGTTATGAGATAGACCCCAATTCCTACAGAGTGCCTGTTGATTCAACATGGGCCACCGCTAACAGTATTGAGGTGTCATCTGAGGGAGATACTACCTGGGTGATAATTGCGGAAAAAACATTTCCGGCCGCAGAAAGCATTAATGCCGAATATGAGGCAGGTGAAGATGTGAATTCATATGCTGTAAGAAGTACATCGTTCACAAAGAGCTTCAGGTGGTTTGTTACTGTTTTCAGGTTTGCAGAGAAAGTTGAACGAACTATCCATGGAGGTCGGCCACTTGCTGACTACCTGAGTGAAGACGAAATGGAGTTCTTTGTCCTGCCCGGTTCTGTTTCCGAAGGACTTCTGTCAGGCGGGGACAGCCTGGTATACGAGGCAATGTCTGACAGAATTGATTCTCTAATGTATGGATGGGTGATGCAGGGTCTTGTTTCAGGGTTCGTTCACAGTGCGACCGGACTCTTTAAAAATGAAGGTGCTGATATCGAAATAATAGACGGATTCAGGTCAAAAGAGGATGAATTAATTGAGTCGTATACTTTTGAAGTTGACATCGATTCATTGATTCCGCTGGTATTCAGAAGAGAGTATGAAGCCGGGTATGGACATATCATCGACAGCGCTATTGCTGTTTTGTCTGAAGGCATGGACATGCATTGGAGTATTAGATCATACACCCTTAAAACAGTTATGCCGGGCAAGCTTAAGGGAGGCAATGGCTATTTTACATCTTCGGGGGAGGTAGCATGGCAGGTAAAAGCTGAATTATTTCTGTTCGATGATTATGAGATGTGGGCGGAGTCATACCATCAGAATATCTGGGCATGGATTGTTTCATTCGGGTTTTTATTACTGGCGATATCAGGGATGATTTTCCGGAAACCCCGTCACAGGCAGGGAGGCCCCGGTTCCCCCAAAAAAAACCGGCCCATGAAGAGCCGGTAACTGAAAATTGAATACGAATAAACCCCTGAAATATAGTAAATCCTAACGGGCGTAATCCTTAAGCATGTTCATCAGCTTCTGACGGGTGAAGAAGATGCGGCTTTTTACAGTTCCGATCTTAAGATTAAGCTCATCGGCTATCTCCTTGTATTTGTAACCTTCAACATGCATTCTGAAGGGAATGCGGAACTCGTCTTCGAGCGAATCGATAGCCTTCTCAATTTCAGACTCGGAGTAGGATGAGTCAGGGGAGACGTAGCCCTTGTCGTTCGTAAGATTTACGTAGTATAAGTCCTGTGTTGAATCAATGAGTGTGTTTTGCTTGATGTTGCGGCGATAGTTATTAATAAAGGTGTTTTTCATTATTGTGAATACCCATGCCTTCAGATTTGTATAGTCTACAAATTTGTCCTTGTATGATATCGCCTTAAGGTATGTGTCCTGAACCAGATCATCAGCTTTTTCGTGATCACTGGTAAGTGATAGTGCAAACCTTTTTAGGTTGCTTTTCATCTCTATCAGATTATTGTTGAATTCGTAAGTTGTCATGTCAGTATTTTTATAGGTTGTTGATGCAAAAATATAATACAAATAAAGGATATCCAAATCTTAATATCTTAATATACTAAAATACCGCATTTTTTCTAATTTACGGAGGGGTTGTCGCGCGCATTTAAATTACACTTATTCAGTGTTATATGTGTTGGTTAAAGCAACTGAGTCTAAATAGTATCTAAATAGTATTTTTGTTGGATTCGATAATTTCTGTTTTTTTTTAGTCTTATGTTGATAGGTACGAATCATCTGGTTAACTTTAACGAAAATTGGTTATATGGAGATTTCGTTCAAGGTTTCAGACGGCACACCTGTAATAGGAGAGATACATGAACCTGTTGGTCAATGCAGGGGTTTAATAGTACTGTTACACGGACTTGGTGAGCATTTTGGCCGTTACAAACAATGGATCTCCCGTTTTGGAGATTTGGGATATGCTGTTACCGGGGCTGATCTTCCGGGTCATGGAAGGTCTGGAGGTAAGAGGGGGCATGTAGCTTCATACGTTCATACGGAAGAGATAATTGACAAACTGATTGCTAAGATTCGGGACCGTTTCTCCGGTAAGCCGGTGATTCTTTACGGACACAGTCTGGGAGGGGGCATTGTATTGCGTTATCTGATCAGGAGGCAGCCTGAACTATGCTGTGCGGTAGTAACTTCTCCCTGGCTAAGGCTCTCTTTTGAGCCGCCCAGGTTCAAATTGTGGATGGCAGCGGCCATAAAGAGTATTGCGCCTGCGATGATTCAGCCTTCGGGACTGGTAGTTGACCATCTTTCGCGTGATCGGGAAGTGATAGCCTCATACGTAGCTGATGAACTTGTTCATAATCGTATTTCTGTATCGCTTTTCAATGGAGCGGTATCGGCAGCAGACTATTGTCTCAGGAATGCCGCCCTGTTGCGTACACCGTTGCTTTTAATGCACGGCAGCGGAGACATGATAACATCACCGGAAGGCAGCAGGCAATTTGCAGACGCCTCATCTGTCACAGACCTGAAGATTTGGGATGGCGGATATCATGAGTTGCATAATGATATCATTAAGGATGAGGTTTTTAGCTATCTGGCTGGCTGGCTGGCAATGAAGACCGGTGAATAAAACTTATTCAGATGGATTTCCGGACTGAAGTTAAGATCGAACCGCAGAGGAGGCTTATTGATTACTCCACTCCCGTTATGTTTATAGGATCTTGTTTTTCAGGTGAGATGGCCTCTAAGATGAAGGAGGGTCTTATGCCGGTGCTTTCAAATCCGACCGGCGTAGTATATAATCCCGTTTCAGTGTCGTCTGCTCTTCGCAGTCTGATTGCCGGAAAGATCTTCACAGAGGATGATCTTTGGTTCCATAACGGAAAATGGCTGAGCTTTGCCCATTACACTGACTTTTCTGACGACGACAGGGATATTTGTCTTGAGAGGATAAACAGGGTTGCTTCTGAGGCTTCCGGTTTCATCAAACGTACGGGTTTTCTGTTCATTACTTTCGGGACTGCCCGGATATACAGACGCGTCGATACCGGAGAAGCCGTATCGAATTGTCACAAGATACCTGCTTCGTTTTTCAGCAGGGAGTTATTGTCTGTCTCATCGATCGTAAAAGATTGGAGCGAATTGATAGAAGAACTCTACCGTTTTAATCCTGACCTTTCTGTAATTTTCACGATTAGTCCGGTACGTCACTGGAAGGATGGGGCGCATGGTAATCAGGTAAGCAAGTCGGTTCTCTTTCTGGCTGTTGAGGAGTTGCAGAAGATCTTCCCTGCCACGCGATATTTTCCTTCATATGAACTGCTGCTTGACGATCTCAGAGATTACAGGTTCTATGCCGATGACATGCTTCATCCTTCAGATGCGGCTACAGACTACATCTGGAAGAAATTCAGCGGGGCCTGTCTTGATAGTGGTGCTGGCAGGCTTTGGAAAGAGATATCTGAAATCTCGAAAGCCAGCAGGCATCGTATTACATCAAGATCAGGAAAGGAGATAGAATCGTTCGCAGATACCATGCTCGGCAGGATCAAGAAGCTGGAGTCAGCGGGCTATGGTGTTGATCTCTCTTCACTCAGGGAGTATTTTCTGTCTCTGAAGCACTAACATTCCATCATTTCTTCTCTCTGGCCAGATGTAAAAGCGTGGATTAGCACTTTAAATCCTTAATAGATTCTACCCTTATTTTTGAACAGTATTGATTGTCTATTGTTAGTTAGGAAAATTTGAACAATTTCAGTCTTTATGAAACGATTCTTTATTATTGCGGTAATATTATTTCAATTTTTGTCAGGTGTCTCGGCTCAGGAGAACCAGGGGGTTATAAGGGGCAGGGTTTACAATGTACGCAACAATGAGCCTTTGCCTTTTGCCAGTGTTGTAATATGGGGAACTACCATAGGGGCCATGACGGATTTTGACGGGAATTTTCTGTTTACCGGGGTTAAGCCAGGTTTCATTGAGATCAGGGCATCGTCTGTTGGCTTCAAGCCCTATATATCAGAGTCTGTGATGGTTACCAACAGTAGGGAGGTAAGCCTTGAGATTTCCCTGGAGGAGACTACTGTAGATATTGATGTAGTTGTAATCAAGGCCTCACCTTTCAGGAGAAGAGTTGAATCTCCGGTCTCATCACGCGTTATTGGTATTGCAGAGATAGAGAAGAATCCCGGTGGCAACCGTGACATATCAAAGGTAATTCAGTCATTCCCCGGAGTTGCTTCAACTCCTGCTTTCAGGAATGATGTTATTGTGAGGGGGGGAGGGCCAAATGAGAACAGGTTTTTCATTGACAATGTCGAGATACCATATCTTAATCACTTTTCTACTCAAGGCGCCTCGGGTGGTCCGGTTGGGATCATAAACGTAGATTTTGTAAGGGAAGTGGATTTCCTTTCAGGAGCCTTTCCCGCTACCAGAGGTAATGCATTAAGCAGCGTTCTTAATTTTAGCCTTATAGATGGTAACAGTGACAAGTTCAGATACAGGGCAACGGTGGGTGCTTCAGATCTGGGACTTACGGCCGACGGGCCGACAGGGGAGAACAGCTCAGTGATACTATCTGTTCGAAGGTCATATCTTCAGTTTCTGTTCAGTGCTATAGGTCTCCCTTTCCTTCCAACTTATACTGACTTCCAGTACAAGTACAAGGTTCGTTTTGGAAACAGGAATGAGCTTACCCTGCTGGGTCTCGGGGCGAAGGATGATTTCAGGCTGAACCTTGATGCCAACGACACAGAGTACCAGAGATATATTCTTGACTATATACCGGTTCAGGAGCAATACAGCTATACTGTCGGGGCAGTATGGAAGAGATACCGTGATAATGGTTTTGACACGTGGGTGGCAAGTAGAAACTATTTGAACAACAATCAGTTCAAATACATGAATAACATTACAATTGACACTCTTCTGGTTTTGGATTACCGTTCGGGGGAAGGAGAGAACAAGTTCAGATATGAGAGTGTTTTTATTGGCGATAACGGTTTCAGATTTACCTATGGCGCAGGATATGAAAATGCCCTTTACCGGAATTCAACCTTCAGAAAGATACCTGTTGGTGAGGTTACTGAGGAACTCAGGTACGAAACTGCCCTGCGATTCAACAAATTCTCGGTTTTCAGCCAGATAAGTCGCGGTTTTCTCGATGAAAGGCTAAATATTTCTTTTGGAGTAAGAACTGATTTTAATGATTATTCTTCGGTTATGTCCAACCCACTGAAACAACTTTCTCCGAGGCTGTCGGCTTCATATAACATTACTTCTGACATTTCGCTGAACCTGAGTACCGGAAGGTTTTTCCAGTTGCCTCCATACACAGCTCTTGGCTACAGGAACAATGGAGGTGATTTTATCAACCGTGATAATGGAATAAGCTATATTTCGGCTGATCATTACGTCGCGGGTATTGGTTTTACTCCCAATGAGAACAGTCTATTCACCATTGAAAGTTTCTACAAGAACTATTCATCATATCCCTTCTCAGTTAAGGAAGGTGTGCCATTATCAGGCAAGAGTGCCGATTACGGAATTTTTGGTGATGAGGAACTGATTCCCGTTGCTGAGGGGCGGGCGTATGGTATTGAACTACTTGGAAGGTTGAAAGAGTTTAAAGCAACAAACCTGGTTTTTGCCTACACTTTTGTAAGGAGTGAATTCAGGGGACCGGGTCAGAATTACATACCGACGGCATGGGATAACCGTCATCTTTTCAGTCTGACTTCCACATCGAAACTCAAGCGTAACTGGGATATAGGTGTAAAGTGGCGTTATGTCGGAGGGGCTCCTTATACACCATTTGATGAATCCTTCTCTGCATTGCGTGAGATATGGGATATAACAGGGCAGGGTGTTCCTGATTTTTCCAACTATAACCAGTTACGGCTCAAGGCATTTCATCAGCTTGACATTCGAGTGGATAAACAATACTACTTCAATCGATGGTCGCTGATGTTATATGCAGATGTTCAGAATGTCTACAACCATCAGGCTGACCAGCCGCCTATCCTGGTGCGTGTGACAGATGAAAACGGCACTCCGCAGCCAGATCCGGACGATCCTTCGAGATACGGTCTTAAATACATAAGTGGTACGCTGGGTACTGTTCTGCCTTCAGTTGGTATAATAATAGAGTTTTAGAAAAAGCAGAGAGATATGAAGAGATATATTATTTTATTGATAACTGTTATTGTTGCCTCCTGCGGTTCTTACCGCGATAAATCGGGGAATTCCGAATTGGCTGTCCAGACAGAATTCTCCTCTAATACTGATGGCCGTGGGCAGGTTTTTACAATCGATTTCAGGGCAGGAGATTCATTCTATTATCCCATGATGGCGTTCTGGCTTGAGGATATGGATAGCAGTTATCTTCAAACTCTGTATGTTGCACGTTCGGTTGCTACGGGGGTCTTCAAGTATGGGAGGCAGGAGGGAAACAGGTGGGTTGAGTCAGACAGGAGAGCTCCCCAGGCGCTTCCTTACTGGTCTCATCAAAGGGGGATCATGGCTTCTGACGGCCTTTTTATGCCCGAGCCCGGTAATCCTGTTCCGGATGCATATACCGGAGCGACTCCTGTGACAGGTTTTGTACTGACGGCACGGGCTGATAAAATGCTTCAGGGAAGAGTCAGGCTTCTGATGGAGATCAATCAAAACTGGGACTGGAACCAGTATTGGACAAATGACAGATTTCCGGGAGATGAAAACTATGCCATGTCTGCACAGCCTGCGCTTGTTTACGAAGTAATTCTGGATATTGAATCAAACGGAGGTCCCTATAATATGAAACCAATAGGACACAGCCACTGGTCGGGCAGGACTGGTGAGCTGTTCCCTGATTTTTCAACTCTAACTACGGCACTTGATATAACAGGTTATTTAACTGTTATTGTCAGCGGGAACTGACTATTTATACTTTTCGATGGCATTATAAAAAGATTCCGGAGTGGGTGCCACAACTATATTATCGAAGGTTGACCTGTCTTCTTTACCTGTTGGGTTAGTAATAATAATTCTGTTCAGTCCCAGCATCTTTCCAAGATCGCTGTAGTACTTCAGCGACCTGTTGTCGGGAGATGAGCTGTTGTAGCTTATTACCAGCATATTAAACGGTCTCATTTTATGTATTCCGGCAATTTCAGCTGCCGGTAGAAGTTCGCCCGGGGAGATGACATCGAAGCCCATGGATCTTATAACGTATCTGCAGAAAAGAAGAGGAATATCAGCATTCTTTCCGGTGGTATTTATTACTGCGAACAAATAGCGGTCATCGTTAACAGGTGTATCAATTCTGTAGTACTCTTCTGTCATCAGATCACGTACGATGTTTCTGATGAAGTATTCCTGTGCTCTGGAGAGACTACCGGTCTGCCATAGTATCCTTGCATTTTCAAGCAGGTGAGCAAGAAATCTTGAATAGGTGATCTCAAAACCATGTTTTTCCAGATAGGGAATAAGAGTTTCCAAAAAACTGTTCTCCTCAAACCTGATGGCAGACATCAGGGCTTTTCCCGGGTGAAACTCCTGATTAGGATCCCCGAATTTACTGCTTACTGATAATACAGTACTGTTAAGTTCATCTTCACTTAATCTGGCAATTTTGGAAATCTTCAGTCCGTTTCGGTTCAGGTAAGCAACGTTAAGCAGCTTTTTCAACTCATCCTCCGTGTACATCCTGATATTTGAATCGGTGCGTTCAGGTGCGAGTATACTGTATCTCTTTTCCCAGATTCTTATTGTATGGGCTTTGATACCTGTATGGTATTCCAGGTCTTTAATTGAATAAGCATCCAATACGTCTTTCATGATTTAAGTATGTTCATTAATGGTTCCAATAACACTCATTTCTGAAACACCTCTCGAACCAGATTGTTTAAAACGTATTTAACCAGAAAGAAAAAACTTCAAAAACAGATAATAATCCTTTACAAATGTGATTCAGATTCGAGATTGATGCCAAAGGCTTGAACATCTCAAATATAGTTAAAAAATGTAAAAAACAAATGAAGTCTGATCAGGAATAAGAGTTTAATGTATGCCACTACATACTCTCAATCATAATTTTTCTGACCACTCGTGTATTATCGGTGAAGACTACGGTTACCAGATAAAAACCTCGTTGCGGGTTGTCAAGAAAGACGCGGGTTGTCAGAACGGGAGATGGGAATCTTGATCTGTAAGTCTCCTGGCCTATTATATTAGTGATACGAATCAGAGATATCTCTTTTTCAGAGGTTACCGAGAAGCTATTATCTTTTACCGGGACGGGAAATATTTTAAGGCCTGACTGATCTGATTCTGAGATAAGTGTCTCACGTATTGCAGCACCTGAGGCGACGGTAACAGGATTTTTCTGTGCCTTGAGAGGCAGGAAAAAGAGCAGAATAA
Organism: Bacteroidales bacterium; assembly: GCA_046484805.1. GTDB lineage: Bacteria > Bacteroidota > Bacteroidia > Bacteroidales > VadinHA17 > SLNP01. The sequence goes on along the minus strand of JAWOIF010000097.1, from coordinate 9,870 downwards.
TCGCCGTGAGTACTACTTTTTTCATAAGTTGCTGATATGTGAGTGTCGCAACAAATATTGTGCTAAAAGTTCAAATATAGTAATTTTTTACGCAAGTAAATGCTTTTATTATCAGATTGCAGCAGCAGAGCCATTCATAGCAGATGATTTTTCCATGTCCTAAAAAAGAAGTAAATTCGCGTGATCTTTGAGTCAGTATGAAAGAGTTGCAGAGCATAAAGCAGAGGTTTGGCATTATCGGTAATTATCCGGGGCTTAACAGGGCAATAGATATAGCTATTCAGGTTGCTCCGACCGATTTGTCTGTTCTTATTTCTGGAGAGAGCGGTGTTGGCAAGGAGTCATTTCCACAGATAATTCATTTTTTTTCAACGAGAAAACATGGTCAGTACATTGCGGTCAACTGCGGTGCGATACCTGAGGGTACAATAGACTCGGAACTTTTCGGGCATGAAAAGGGGTCTTTTACCGGAGCGACTGACAGCAGAAAAGGATATTTTGAGGTTGCCGACGGGGGAACAATATTCCTTGATGAAGTGGCGGAACTTCCACTTTCCACTCAGGTACGTCTTTTAAGGGTACTTGAAACCGGTGAGTTTATCAGGGTGGGTTCGTCTAAGGCATTGAAAACCAATGTAAGGGTGATTGCCGCCAGCAATATTGATATCACAGGAGCTGTGGCATCAGGCCGGTTCAGAGAGGATCTTTTTTACAGGCTTAATACAGTTCCAATTAAGATACCGTCTCTCAGGGAGAGAGGCGAAGATATAGTATTGCTGTTCAGGAAGTTTGCCGTAGATTTTGCCGAGAAATACAGGATGCCTGCAATAAAGCTGACTGCCGAAGCAAGAATTTTGCTTTTAGGTTATCAATGGCCGGGAAATGTAAGGCAGTTAAAGAATATTACAGAACAGATATCAATAATTGAGACCGGGAGAGAAATATCGGCAGAGACGCTCCGAAACTATCTTCCCGATTACTCAGCCAGTAATCTTCCTGCTGTTGCTGGCAGGCAGGATGAGAGAGCCTTCTCTTCAGAAAGAGAGATTCTTTATAAGATACTCTTCGACATGAAGAGCGACATGACAGACTTGAAGAAGCTTGTTCTTGATATGCTCAGGAGCGGGTCTTCATCGATTACCATTTCCGAGTCGGGGTCACGGGCCATACGAAATCTTTTCAATGACGATCAGGCAGGGGATTATCAGGTTGCATCCGGTGAGGTATCGGAAGAGCAGGAATTTCAGGTCAGGCCGCCCCGTGCCAATATTCAGGATACAGAAGAGGTAATTGAAGAGTCCCTGTCACTTGAAAACAAGGAGGTGGAGATGATAACCAAGGCCCTTGAGAAGCATAACGGCAAACGTAAGCTAGCCGCGCGGGAGCTGGGCATAAGTGAGAGAACACTTTACAGGAAGATCAGACTGTATGGACTGGATAACTGATACACGAAAAACAGGGCTAAGGGTAGGTGCCGCAATTTCAGTGATAGTGACATTACTGCTGACATCATGTATTATAAAGTATTCATTAACAGGAGCCTCGACCACAGGTCTTAAAACTGTCAGTATTCAGTATTTTCAAAACCGGGCCAGTCTTGTACAGCCGGGACTGAGTCAGAACCTTACTGAAGCCCTGATCGACAAATGCAAGTCACAAACCAACCTTCAGCTAGTAAATGGTTTTGGTGATGCAAATTTTGAGGGAGAAATTGTTGATTATAAGACTGTAACACAAACGATATCAGGTGACGCGCGGGCTGCCGTCAACAGGTTCTCAATCGCCGTTAAGGTAAAATTCTCGAACTCGGTAATTCCTGAGAACAGTTATGAGATGACATTCTCAAGATTCGAGGATTATGACAGCAACCTTGACCTCAGTCAGGTTGAGGGTGAGCTTTCGGTCAAAATCATAGAGCAACTGGTAGAAGACATCTTCAACAGGGCATTCGTTAACTGGTAAAGAGCCATGAACAGGACGGAATTTCATAACCTGATCAGGAATCCCGGTCGGATCGATCGACCGGCCCTCATTGATTTGAGGGAACTGATTAAGATATTCCCCTGGTTTCAGACGGCCCACGTGCTGTTTCTTAAAGGTTTGAAAAATGTTGACGATGTAAGATTTGAGACACAACTCAAAGAATCGGCTCCTCATATTGCAGACCGTACCCGGTTGTATTACCTGCTTAATTCGCCGGTCGTTGATGAGAAGCCTGACCTTCCTTTAGCAGACGCCGACGAAAAAAGGGAAGATGAACATTTTGTTGAGGCTGCAACCCGACCAAGAGAGGAATTGCGTGCCGAGATAGACAGGAGGCTTGCTGAGATTGATGTTATAGAGGGTGACAGGAGCGAGGAAACAAAACCGGTGCAGGAACCAGAGAAACCGGAGGTGGTGAATGAGCAACTGCTAGAGATTGATGACCAACCAACAATCCCGGAGCCTCAATTTTTCAATTCCACAGCAGAGCCGTTAGATGATGATTCATCAGGGCTGCTTGAATTTGAGGGAGAAACCCGGGAACATCCGACACAAAAGGACCTTATAGACAAGTTCATCGAACTTAGTCCGAGAATCGGGGCCGGTAACAAGTCTGACCCTGAGCCCGAAACAGATCTTTCATTTCAGCATACTGAAGACAGCGGAGCATTTGTAAGTGAGACACTTGCCAGGATATATGTAGACCAGGGATACTATGCAAGGGCAATGAATATATATGATAAATTATGTTTGAAATATCCGGAAAAAAGTAGTTACTTTGCGGCTCAAATTGATAAGATAAACGATTTAATAAATAACAGTTAGAGATGGGAATTTACATATTTGTCTCGGTTATGATAATCATAGCCTGTTTCCTGCAGATTCTAATCGTTCTTGTGCAGAACAGTAAAGGCGGAGGTCTGGCTGCCGGGTTCACTGGTACGGGCCAGACGATGGGTGTAAGGAAGACAGCTGATTTTCTTGAGAAGGCTACATGGACACTTGCCATAGCAATACTGGTTTTAAGTCTGGCTGCTACTGCTGCTATTCCCCGTGGAGAACAGGGAAGGGAATCAAGGATTGAGGAAAGTATCAGAGGTGCGGTAGATCCTATGGCCCTTCCGACACTTCCCAGTTCCGATCCAGAGTTTGAATAACTGTCAGCAGTTCCGGATATAAAAGATATGAGAACAATAAGTGTCAGTTTGTGACAAACTGACACTTATCTTTTTTTGCTACTATATATGTAATTGTTTAATATGCAGGTATTTAATTATACTGAGGCATGTCATGTCAAAACCGGGGTCATGTTAAAATGGCTGCGTATTAGTCATGTCACACATGCTTCCACTGCTTGGCACAAAATATGCTTATCCACCGTGTCAATAAACAACGAATGATGTTTAACTCTTAAAACAATAATGCAATGACAAAACTTAAAGGAAAGGTATTAGCCGGCAAGGTACTTGTGAAACCTCACGAAGCCGAAGCCAAGACCGCTAGCGGAATTATTATTCCGGATTCAGCAAAGGAAAAGCCACGCCAGGGCACAGTCGTCCTGACAGGGGCAGCAAAAAAAGATGAGGAGATGGAACTAAAAACGGGTGATGTTGTACTTTACGGAAAATATTCCGGTCAGGAACTCACCATAGATGGTGATGACTACCTTTTGATATCACAATCTGATGTATTGTACATTGCTTAAAATAGTCAAGAAAACCTAAAATATTTATAATTATGGCAAAGGAGATTAAATTTAATATTGAAGCCCGTGCACAGCTTAAGATCGGTGTTGACAAGCTGGCCGATGCAGTTAAAGTTACGCTGGGGCCAAAGGGCCGCAATGTGGTACTTGAGAAAAAATTCGGAGCTCCCCAGGTGACTAAGGATGGAGTTACTGTTGCAAAGGAGATTGAACTTTCTGATCCTTTTGAGAATATGGGAGCACAACTGGTCAAGGAGGTTGCCTCCAAGACCGGAGATGATGCAGGAGACGGAACGACAACCGCAACAGTTCTTGCCCAGTCTATTATCAATGTGGGCCTGAAGAATGTCACTGCCGGAGCCAACCCCATGGATCTTAAGAGGGGTATTGACAAGGCTGTCCTGAAGGTGGTAGAGAACATTGCCAGTCAGGCACATGTAATTGGCGATGATCTGAACAAAATTGAACAGGTGGCAACAGTCTCTGCAAATAACGACCATTCAATAGGTAAACTGATTGCCGAGGCAATGTCAAGGGTAAAAAAAGAGGGTGTTATCACCGTTGAAGAAGCCAAGGGTACTGATACTTATGTGGAAGTAGTTGAGGGAATGCAGTTTGACAGGGGATATATTTCTCCCTATTTTGTTACAAATGCCGAGAAGATGGAGGCAGAGTTGGAGAACCCTTATTTACTTATATATGATAAGAAGATCTCAACGATGAAGGATCTGCTTCCGATACTGGAAGCCACGGCACAGAGCGGCAGGCCCCTGATGATCATTGCTGAAGATATTGAAGGTGAGGCACTGGCAACTCTGGTTGTTAACCGTTTGAGGGGTTCACTGAGGGTGTGTGCCGTTAAGGCTCCCGGATTTGGTGACAGGCGAAAGGAGATGCTGGAAGATGTTGCAATTCTTACCGGAGGTACTGTAATAACCGAGGAGAAGGGATTGAAACTTGAGCATGCCACACTTGACATGCTTGGTGTTGCTGAAAAAATTAGCGTAAACAAAGAGAACACTACCATTGTAAACGGGGCAGGACAGAAGGAGCAGATTACTGCGAGAATCAATCAGATCAAGCAGCAGATAGCATTAACCACGTCAGATTATGACAAGGAGAAGCTTCAGGAACGCCTTGCCAAGCTTTCGGGTGGAGTGGCTGTTCTTTACATTGGTGCTGCTTCTGAGATTGAGATGAAGAACAAGAAAGACAGGGTTGATGATGCCCTGAGTGCAACCCGTGCTGCGGTTGAGGAAGGTATCGTCCCCGGAGGAGGAGTAGCCTATATACGAGCCATCAAGGTACTTGAAAAGCTAAAGGGTGACAATGAAGATCAGACAACCGGTGTCGAGATTGTAAAAAGAGCCATTGAAGAGCCCTTGCGTCAGATAGTTGTGAATTCCGGAAGGGAAGGATCAATTGTTGTTCAGAGGGTTAGGGAAGGCAAGGATGATTTCGGCTATAACGCGCAGTCAGACAAATACGAGAACCTTTATGAGAGCGGAGTAATTGATCCTGCCAAGGTTACCCGTATTGCCCTTCAGAACGCAGCGTCGATTGCCGGTATGTTCCTGACTACTGAAGCTGTCGTTTGTGATGAGCCTAAAGATGAGCCTGCAATGCCTGCCGGAGGAATGGGTGGCGGTATGCCGGGAATGATGTAGTATTAGCAGATAACGCATATTGTCGTTACAGAAGAGCCTTCATTAGTGGAGGCTCTTTTTTGTTAATTGTACAAACACTCCATATATTTGTCGATCTTTCAGGCTATGCAGGAGAATAATCAGGTCACGGAGTTAAGGGAAAAAAGCATCGGTTCCCTGATGCTTAAATATTACTTTCCCGCATTTGCAGGTGTGGTAGTCAATTCTCTTTATAATGTTATTGACAGGATATTCATTGGTCAGGGTGTAGGTTCTCTGGCACTTGCCGGTTTAAGTGTGGTGTTTCCGATAATGATAGTTTACATGGCATTCGGGATGCTTGTAGGGTCGGGAGGTGCTGTCAGAATATCGATTAATCTGGGGAAAAAAGACTACAAAAGAGCAGAACGGGTACTTGGTAATTCAGTAACGCTTGCGCTGGTACTTGGAATCACTGTTGTCATCATCGGATTCCTTGTGAAGAAGCACGTCCTGTATTTTTTCGGAGCAGGAGAAGAGACATTCCGGTTTGCCAACGATTACCTTGACATTATTTTGTTGGGTGCTCCATTTGGAATGCTGGGATATTCACTCAATAACATGATAAGGGCAGAGGGTAATCCGAAGGTTGCCATGTACTCAATGTTCATCAGTGCAGGACTCAATATTATCCTTGATCCTATCTTTATCTTCTACCTTGAGATGGGTGTAAGGGGAGCGGCATTGGCCACTGTAATATCCCAGATAGTTCTCTGCATCTGGGTTATAATGCATTTCCGAAGCAGAAGGAGTGTCATCAGGTTGAAGCTAAGGAACCTCATTCCGGTCGGGGAGATAATAATTTACATAATCACAATCGGTTTTGCATCTTTTGCAATGCAGATCGCTGCAAGCGTGGTTCACGGACTATTTGCGAAGCAGCTGATAACTTATGGCGGTGATATTGCAGTCGGGGCAATGGGGATTATTAACAGTATTGCAATAATTCTTGTAATGTCGATAGTGGCAATCAATATGGCCAGCCAGCCAATAGTGGGCTTTAACTACGGTGCCAGAAACTTTGACCGGGTATTAAGGACCGTCAGAGTGGGAATAAAAGCTGCAACTTTGATTGCTATCGGAGGATGGCTGCTTTGTATGTTAATACCGGGCCAGATCGTAGGATTATTCAATTCCGATGACATGGAACTTATGAGGAAGGGTGTCGAGGGCCTTCGTATTTATACTCCATTATTCCCTGTTGTCGGCTTTCAGATAATTGCCTCCAATCTTTTTCAGTCGATAGGGAAGGCAAAACTGGCCACATTTCTTTCACTTCTGCGTCAGGTGATCTATCTTATCCCTCTTCTGGCAATATTGCCCGGGTTCTTTGGTCTTACAGGAGTATGGCTGGCTATGCCGGTATCAGACTTCCTTGCCAGCATTACCAGTTTTATCTTCCTCAGGAAAGAGATGATGAAACTGGCGCTTCAGAAACAGAAATGTATAAAGGGGCCTCCCGTTAGACCTGATCCTGCTCCAGGGATTCCGGTTGCGATCTGATTTTATTTAGCTTCCCCGACCTGTTCTGCCTGATTGAAGCCGGATGCGGTTAATTTTATATATTTGCAGTCTCAAATTCGGGATGGAATGGATCACTTAAGGAATTTCTGCATAATAGCCCATATAGATCATGGTAAGAGCACCCTCGCCGACAGGTTGCTGGAAACTACCAATACCGTGACATCGAGGGAGTTTCAGGAGCAGGTCCTTGATAATATGGATCTCGAAAGAGAAAGAGGTATCACAATAAAGAGCCATGCGATTCAGATGGAGCATACTTCCGGAGGTAAAAAGTATCTGCTTAATCTTATAGATACTCCGGGTCATGTTGACTTTTCCTATGAGGTGTCACGGTCGATAGCTGCCTGTGAGGGAGCCCTTCTTGTAATTGATGCTACACAGGGGATACAGGCCCAGACGATATCAAATCTGTACATGGCAATAGAGCATGACCTCGAAATAATTCCGGTATTGAACAAGATGGACATGCCAAGCGCAATGCCTGATGAGGTTAAGGATCAGATAGTTGATCTTATGGGATGTAACCGGGATGATATCATAGAGGCCAGTGCTAAAACCGGATCAGGGATAGATCTGATTCTTGAAGCGATTTTGGAGAGGATACCTCCACCCAAAGGAGATCCTGAAGCACCGCTGCAGGCACTTATTTTTGATTCTGTATTCAATTCTTTCAGAGGTATTATTGCATATTTCCGGATTTTTAATGGTTCAATATCGAAAGGAGAGCATGTCAAATTCATTAATACCGGAAAGGAGTATGATGCTGATGAAATCGGAGTGCTGAAACTCAAGCAGGTGCCAAGGCAGACACTGAGTGCCGGAGATGTGGGGTATATTATTTCCGGAATAAAGGAATCGACCGAGGTAAAGGTGGGAGATACAGTTACCTGTGTGGCAAATCCCAGCTTTACAGCTATAGAGGGATTCAAGGATGTCAAGCCAATGGTTTTCGCCGGTATTTATCCAGTTGATGCTGATGATTACGAGGATCTGCGGTCTTCGATAGAGAAATTGCGGCTCAACGATGCATCGCTTACCTTTGAGCCCGAATCATCAGCTGCACTTGGATTCGGTTTCAGATGCGGTTTTCTGGGTTTGTTGCACATGGAGATAGTACAGGAACGACTCGACAGGGAGTTTGACATGGACGTTATCACCACTGTCCCCAATGTTTCGTACAGGGTTGTGACAACAAGGAAGGAAACCGTTGAAGTGCACAATCCGTCAGGGTTGCCAACGGTGGCAAGCATTGATCATATTGAGGAGCCCTATATAATTGCACAGGTAATAACTAAATCGGAATATGTAGGTTCGATAATGAATCTCTGCATTGATAAACGGGGTATTTTGAGGAATCAAATTTACCTGACCAGCGACAGGGTTGAATTATCTTTCGAGATACCTCTTGCCGAGATAGTATTTGATTTTTATGATAAGCTCAAATCTATCTCACGGGGTTATGCTTCTTTTGATTACTATTATTCCGACTACAAGAAGGCTGACCTTGTGAGGCTTGACATACTGCTGAACGGCGAGATGGTAGATGCACTATCAACCCTGATCTACCGTGGCAATGCCTATGATTTCGGGAGGCGTATGTGTGTAAAACTGAAAGAGCTTATTCCAAGACAGCAGTTTGAGATAGCCATTCAGGCCGCCGTTGGGGCTAAAATAATTGCCAGAGAAACAGTCAAGGCTGTCAGAAAGGATGTTACTGCCAAGTGTTACGGTGGAGATATTTCCCGTAAGCGGAAACTGCTTGAAAAGCAAAAGAAGGGAAAGAAGAGAATGCGACAGGTAGGAAACGTCGAGATACCTCAGCAGGCGTTTCTGGCTGTGTTGAAGCTTGATTGAGGTTAGTATTGTCTTAGTACAGGTTTTTTTCTAACCTGAAATCTATTGAAATAAAAAAAACTGCTATCTTAGCTCTCCTGTTAATGGTTAGGTATAATTGGAAAATATTTACTTAACCCTGAATTTAACCTAAGCTTAAAACCCTGATCAGTAAATGGTCAGGGTTTTTTCAACAGAGTAGTTTATAGCCCTTACCATGAACGTTGATGATCTCCACAGTGTCGTCTTTCCTGAGATATTTTCTTAGCTTGGTAATATATACGTCCATGCTGCGTGCATTGAAATAGTTATCATCCACCCATATGGTTTTGAGGGCGTAGTTACGCTCAAGGACATTGTTGCTGTGTTTGCACAGAAGCTGGAGGAGTTCTGATTCCTTGGTTGTTAACTTGATGGTGTGATCGCGGTAGGAGAGCAGTTGCCTGACTGTGTCAAACGTATATTCACCGATTTTATAAGACTCCTGTTGAACCTCTTCCTTCTCTTGTGTGGTTCTTCGAAGTATAGCTTCAATCCTGTAAAGAAGTTCTTCCATTGAGAAGGGTTTGGTGAGATAATCATCTGCACCGGTTATGAATCCCTCAATAATATCTTCCTTCTGATTTCTTGCAGTGAGATAGATTACAGGTGCGACCGGATCAATCTTCCTGATTTGCCTGACCAACTCAAAACCATCCATAATCGGCATCATTACATCAATAATGTTGATTGAGAAATATCCTGATTTGAATCCGTCAAGAGCTTTCTGCCCGTCACCGTAAAGGAGAACTTCATACCCTTTTGCGTTAAGATAATTCTGCAAAAGTGTTCCCAGGTTTTCGTCATCCTCAGCAAGGAGGATCTTTTTTCTTTCCATGGTCAGAATATTTTGGAATATGAATAATAAACTTCGTTCCTTTGTTAATAGCACTTTCGACCCTTATTTTCCCCCCGTGGCAGTCAATAACCCTCCTTACATAGCTTAGTCCCAGGCCAAACCCCTTTACATCATGAACCCTGCCTGTTGGTACGCGGAAGAATTTATCATAAATATGCTTAAGATTTTGTTTGCTGATGCCGATTCCTTTGTCCTGTATTGATACGGTAATCGTTCCTCCCCGTGAATGGGTCGAAATTTTT
>JAWOIF010000024.1:0-3274 GCA_046484805.1 Bacteroidales bacterium | reverse complement strand
ATTACGAGGTATGGGGGAAATTTGTGCGGAACATCTTACCCAACGGCCGCTATGAGTACGTAAGGGCAAAAAGATTCGATGATGCTTTCCGTTCCTCCGCGGGGATCGCAGAGGTAGGTTTCAAAGAAAACGGGCCACCTTCTTCTGAACCTCTTCAAGAGAAAGTCTGGCATCCTCTATCAGTGTTCTGTTAAGGAATACCTGACGCTCCGAGTATCCCTTCACCCAATCGCCTTCGCCATAAACCGCATTCATGTAACTCCTGAGTAACTGTACAGCCTGATTATGTCTGAAGTAACCTGAGGGAATGCGGTTATGCTCAAGCACTGAAGGGATCTCTGATACGCCGTGAGCTGAAGTAAAATAGATAAGTACGTTTCTTTTGCCTATGCTGTCATTCAGATAGGTAAGCAGGTACCGGATCTCGTCATCAAGCCTCAGAATGGCATCTCCCATTTCAACCGAGGATGGCCCGAACCGGTGCCCGATATTGTCAGTGGCGGAATAACATATGGAAAGGAAATCAGTTACATCATCGCGGCCCAGATTTTCCTGCTCAATAAGCCTTATGGCAAAGCTTGTTGTCAGCGAATTGGCGAAAGGTGTCTCCCTCAGCAGAGAGAAATCATTCTTTGCACCTGTGACCACTTTCGACCTTAGCTTCCTGAGATCGTAAGGGAAATAGTTCAAAGAGTTAAACCCTGCTTCAAAGCTGTTGGTATCAGGCAGACAATCAGAATATATCTCCCTCGGTCTTAAAAGCTCCCACGGGTTACTCAGGTACGATTCAGCGTAATTGAGAGCATTGAAATCGTTTACCCATACCGGAAGAGAATCATTATAATAAGTACTTGACATCCAGGTTCCTGTGCCATTATCAAACCAGAATACCCCATCAGCAGAGTGACCCGTTGATATAATTGCTGCATTCTCATTTATACCGACTCCAAATACTTTTGACTGCTGATTGGTCGACATTTTAAGTTCATCCGAAAATGTAGATGCCTGCAGATTGGCCGGAGAATGTAATCCCGATTCAAAACTGCCGCCAACAGGATTTACCCTGGCATCCCTGGTGGAGGAGATAAGTTCATCCCTGAGAGGTACATACCAGTTATCGGAAGGAATACCATGCTGTGAAGGTTCTGCACCTGTAGATATGGTAGCATGACCGGGTGAAGATTGTGTCAGCATATATTCAAATGAAGCATTCTTAAAATAGGAGCCCTCATTGATCAGCCTCTTTATCCCATTGTCACCGAACCTGTCCCGGAACCTCTCAATCTGGTCGTATCTGAGCTGCTCGACAACAATCCCGACAATAAGACGCGGCTTGTCAGGAGGCAGATATGCTCCCTGACCTGTCAGTTGCGGAAAAAAAAATACCAGGAGAGTTAATCCAGCCAATCCCCGAACCAGCACCTTACTATTCTTCATATTCAGTATGTGTACAGTTAATAATTTAATAAAACACTCCCGTATCTGAGCAAGGTGCAAAAATACTTGTTTTAATTACAGATGCAAATGACAGTGATTATTTAACAACATTGAATCTGCCACACGAGGAGTTGCCGGTATCGGCACTGGTGAACTTAATGACATAAGTTCCTCCTGACAGCCTGCTGATATCTGTTGTTACCGGTAATCCGGGGCCTGACTCAGTATTGTACCTGCTTACAACCTGGCCTGAAATACTTGATATCGTCACATTAATGTTGCCATTAAAACCTTCGGGCAGTATAGCAAAAAGCCGGGTCGTGGCTGGATTGGGATAAAGAGTGGGTTTGTCGCCTGCTGGTATCCCGATATTGGCAAACCCGGCTTCCATATCAACGGCAATATCTGTTCTTTGTCCGGCGAAGACATCCACATTATTAAGCGTTTTGGTTTTATAACCGGGAGCTGAAAAAGTAACACTATATGAACCGGGAGCCAGCATTCGTACAAAAGCACCATTAAGTGTGTCTGAATAGACATGCGAACTGTCTTTATCATGTCCTGAAATAAAAACCTTCGCCCCTACAGGAGCATAGGTTGCAGAATCCCTGACCGTACCATGTATGCCAGATAAGGCATTTTCCAGATACCCAAGAAGGGAACTGCGGTTATACAACCACAGAAGTTCAAGCTGAGCAGCCGGCGTCAGCTTTATTCTGTCCAGCTCAATTGTCACCTCTCTGCCCTGCAATTCCCAGGTCACAAAATCCTGCCTTCCTCCGTATATTGTATACCAGTCAGCTCCCCGGGTCACACCATCCGACTCATCAGTCATATAGCCTGTCGCAGAGTAAACATGTACGGTATCAGCATAAGCTCTGCTGATATCCAGGAACCATGAATCATCAGCGTGATACTTTGAAAACCACCTGTCCCAGGGGTAATTGACCACCTCAGCTCCGCCATGAAAATTGGCAGAGATCACAAACCTGCGCTTTCTCATGAACTTTATCATGTCAATATTCTCTTTCGCAACCACTATTGTGGGGTCCAAAGGATCAGGAAAACGCCTGTTCAGATCTGCTCCTTCAGCATTCACTCTTACCGGGCTGGTAATAGTATTGCCTGACCTGTAGGTACCATCGGGGTTTGCCAGTGGGTTAATCCATATTTCAAGGTTGTCAACCAGGTTTCTGACCCTGTCAACTGTATTGTAATTCTTCAGAAGGTAATCTATAAACCTCAACATCAGCACAAATCCACCTGTCTCGTCACCATGCATTGTTGAGGAGTAGAATACTTCAGGTTCATTTTCATCCGTTGCTGCATTATCTGAAATCTTTAAGGCAAGCACCAGCCTGTTGTTAATGCTGTATCCTATTGTATCGAGTCGGCACAGGGAAGGATAACGGATGCTGAAGTACTTCATTATTGAGTCGTACTGTGTATAGGTGGGATATGTATTCCACTCCATAGCCTGAGCCAGACCGGATGCAGTAAGCAGCCCTTTGGCTCCGGTATCTTCAATAATATTATATTCAAGATCCTGACTTATAAACCACTCCAGAGTCAGGGGAGAGATACTGATATAAACAAGCCTGTCCCTGACAGAATATACTGAAAGCTTACGGCTCAGGTAATTAACTTCATTTCTTCCGGTATAAGGGACCGTCACTTCTGCCTGCCCTGATTCTCTTACCGCCTCCCTCAGTTTATCGTTATTGCTGTTGTCCTGAGAAATTATCTCTGAGGGTAATATAAATAGTAATAATAATATCAGAAGCGTTCTTGGCATTATGATATTTATACATTAAATCTTATATGCAGTATATCTCCG
>JAWOIF010000162.1:0-6518 GCA_046484805.1 Bacteroidales bacterium | reverse complement strand
CTTATCGGAAAGACAGATATATTGAGCATCTTCTCCTCGTATGGCACATCCCTGCTTATTACCGGTTCATTTTCCCTGAACACATAAGTGAACATATTGTAGACACTGAACGGAAGCAGGGTTTTAAGGTCCGCACCTGTCAGTCCCGGTATTATTTCGGCAATAGCTTTGGCATCTTCACCGATGATGTTTATGAAAGCCTGATTCGAGTGGAGTACTTTCAGGCCGTTGTCAGCGATGATAACACCGCTTGGCAGCTTCTCAAGCATACTGTGCATCATATCTGATGCATTCTGGGCTATCTCCTTTTCTCTGAGGGCTATCTCCTGGGAATCCTTAAGTGCTTTCTTAGTCTCAGCCAGCTTTTTGTTTGTCTGCCTGAGGGTTTCGATATACTCCTGTTTGTTTCTGAGGTTGAAAGTATGGCACATTTCAGGTATGGCAAGACCTTTGGCAACCGTTACGGCAAAATCGCGGCACGACATATAGCCGCAGGCTCCGCAGTCGATCTCCTCCTTAATATTATCCTTGCCGATGATTTTAAGTACTTCTTTAACGGCCTCTTCAGGCGGTTCGGGAATAGTCTGGTCTTTGGGCGAAAATTTACGCGAGAAATCGAGTTTCGACCACTTTTCCATATCTTTTTTCCACTGCTCCTTATCAATCAGTCCGACCCTTTTCAGTGCGTATTTTCTCACCAGTGCTCTTTTCCTGAATCTGTCGGTGTGGGTCTCCATGCCCGGACCGAGCAGGCAACCCTCGCAAAAGAACAGGTTGAAGTGGTGGTTTATGGTATCGATATACCTGTCAAACTCATTGACAGCAGCCATCACATCTTCTTTTCCCGAAGCGGTTATCACTTCGCTCGTTGCCAGGTCCCTTTTTATACCACCTGCCTGTATGATACCTGCCGGCAGGGGGTAGAGTGCGCCCCAGTGCCCGAAGGGCGGGTCGAATTCAGACATTGTTACCTGCCTCTCCTGTATCTTCATCTCATCAAACATCTTCCTCAGTTCGATGAATGTAAGCACACCCTCGACAAGTTTTCCGTCATCGTACTGCAGTGCTTCATCCTTCGCGTCTATACAGGGTCCTATAAATACCGTTGCGACTTCCTCTTTGTGAATCTGTTTTACCACCAGTGCTGAGGCTATCATCGGCGACACCAGTGGTGCCAGGTTGGAAACAAGGTCGGGGTGGTGCCTCTCTATCATTTTTACAACTGCAGGGCAGTTTGCCGTAATATAGTATTTACCACCAGCCTCCCTGAAGAGTCTTGCGTATGCGTTTGCTATCAGGTCAACACCAAAAGAGTTCTCATATACAAAATCGAATCCGAGTGACCTGATCATTCCGACGAACTTTCTGTAATCGGTTATGTCCTCAAACTCAGATGCTATGCTGGGGGCTATCAGAGCTGCCGTTTTTCTGTCAGACGAAAGAAGGTCCCTGACAACTCTCACGGAATCCCTGAATTCAATTGCCGAAGGTTTGCACGAGACATAGCAGAGTCCGCACCCTATGCATCTGTCAGGAATTATTACGGGATGCTGCCGGTCTGATCTGACCTCAACTGCATTGACCGGACAGACCCTTATGCATGAGTATGAGTTGCGGCATGTCTGGTCATTTATATATAGCTCAGGAACAATGCTTTGCATGATGTGTTTCTTGATTAGATGAGATTTCCAAACTCCTCGTCGAGAATCGATTCAATTTCCGGCTGCCCGACATTCCTGATCAGCCGGTCGTTTATGACAATCACGGGTCCTTCATTGCAATGGCCCATGCACCTTGCACCCCTGAATACCACCCTGTCGTCGAGATGGTTCTTTGCAAGGTACTCCTTTACAAACTGAACCAGCTCTTTATTACCCCTTGAGAAACATGAACTGCCAAGGCAAATCCGGATCTCATATCTCTTTACCATACCTCCATTTTATCTGGTTACAGGTACTGTTTAGTGCGAATGAACAGTAAAGTTAATCGAAAAGCCCAAAAACCAATAGGTGGTTTATTGAAAACGTAAATGCAAATTTACTGTTAATAAAATAACATTGTTCATTTTGTAACAATAAAATTCATTATATTTGTATGTTTCCGAAAATATCATTCAATGGAAAGGGAAAATAAAGACATTGTAAATGAAGTGTTTGCCCGTCACAGACAGGCACGTAAGGAGAACCTGATACCGATCTTGCAGGAGATACAGAAGGAGGCAGGCTATATTTCGGAAGAATCAATAGTCAGACTGGGCGATCTTCTGGGCATCAGCACTACCAAGATATACGGTCTTGCGACATTTTATGATCAGTTCAGGTTTTTTCCTGCAGGCAGGATACATTTCCTGATTTGCCACGGAACCACATGTTTCATGAATGGATCAGGGACGCTATTATCGGCTCTCAGGGAAGAGCTTGGGATTGAGCCCGGACAGACGACCCGTGACGGCAGGTTCAGTTATGAGACAGTAACCTGTATGGGAAGCTGCAGTAACGGTCCGGTGATTGAAGTCAACGGTGAATATTATACAGGTGTGACTAATGATCAGATACCTGTCATGATAAAGAAGTTTAAGCATATGGTGGAGAATGATTAACCTGTTCCCAGATGGAGGATATTAAGAATTATCTTATAAGTAAGATTCTGCTTTCAGGCAGCGATACCCTTCCGCAGGATGTCGAGAAGGAACTGCAGCTTATCAGGAGGGAGAGGGTCAGCCGTCCGGTTGTCTACATCTCCTCGGGGACGAGCAGCATAATTGCCGGATCAGTCAAAACCGACGGGTCTGTAAGGGACTATTTGTCGGAGATGGAGATTGAGGCTGATGTTGTAAATACAGGCTGTAACGGGCCGGCTAATTATGAGCCTCTTGTCTGTGTGCAATTGCCTGGCAAGAACAAGCTGGTGTTCAGAAATATAACTGAGGATAAGGTGGATTCATTACTCAACTCGGTATTTCACAATGATATTCCTGATGAAGATCTTGTAGGACAATCGGGTTCGAGGGGATTTGAGACATGGCATGGAATTCCGTTTGTAGATGACCACCCTTATTTTTCGTTGCAGAAAAGAGTTGTTCTGGGTAACTGCGGCTGCTACGATCCGGGAAGCATTGCCGAATACATTGCCAGGGGTGGCTACAGGACACTTGTAAAGACCATAAGGCATTACACCCCCGAAGAGGTGTGTGAAATAGTGGAGAAGAGCAATCTTAGAGGCAGAAGCGGAGGCGGGTTCCCTACGGGGTTGAAATGGAAGTATGCATTGACCACCTCAGCCTCCAGCAAATATCTGGTATGTAATGCACGCGAGAGCGACCCGGGTGGATATACCGACAGAACAATACTGGAGAGTGATCCGCACAGACTGATAGAGGGTATGTCGATAGCTGCATATGGTATAGGTGCCACTACAGCATATATTTACGTACGCTCAGGATCAGATCATGCCGTTAACACTTTCAGGAGTGCTCTGGAACAGGCACGTGAGTTCGGGTTGATCGGGCACAATATATTTTCGAGCGGATTCAATCTTGAGATAATTATCTCTGTTGACGCAGGCGCTTTTGTATGTGGCGAAGAGACTGCCCTGATCGGCTCGCTGGAGGGCAAAAGGGGCATGCCGGAACTAAAACCTCCATATCCGGCCACATCCGGATTATTTGGCAAGCCAACTATAATAAACAACGTTGAGACCCTGATGAATGTGCCGCTGATAATGAAAAACGGTCCGGAGTGGTTCAGAGGTCTGGGTACTGAGGGTAGCAGCGGTACCAAGGTCTTTGCGGTTGCAGGAAAGGCAAGACTGACAGGGATAATAGAGGTGGAAATGGGAACCACTCTTCGGGAGGTAATAGACGGTATCGCCGGAGGTATAAGGGAGGGTAAGGAGTTCAAGGCTCTTCAACTGGGGGGTTCAACAGGAACCTTTATAACGGATGAGCAACTGGAGACAAGAATCGATTATGATGAGCTGAAGAAAATAGACTCAGGCCTGGGTGCAGGAAGTTTTATCATCATTGATGAATCGACCTGCATGGTAGATATGGTCAGGTATTACATGGATTTTATGCACCATGAGAGTTGTGGCAAGTGCATACCATGCCGTGAGGGTACAGGCAGAATGCTTGAGATTCTCGACAGTGTGGTTAAAAGGCCTGCGAATGATGAGGCCGGAACCACTCTTGAAAGATTCAAGGGGGTAATGCAGCTTGAAGCAATTGCGTCGGTGATGAAGGATACTTCACTCTGCGGTCTTGGTCAGAATGCTCCCAATCCGTTTCTTAGTGCAATGAGCAATTTCAGGGAGGAGTTTGAGGAGCATATTTTTGACAGGAAATGCCGGGCTAATATATGCCGGGGGTTGAGAACATTTATCATAGATGTTGAGAAGTGTACGGGCTGTACTGTCTGTGCATCCAAATGTCCGGTAAATGCAATATACGGTACGAGATTACAGCCTTTCTTCATTGTAGAGGACAAGTGTATAGGCTGTGGAGTCTGCTATGATGTATGTAAGTTCAGTGCAATTTCAGTGAAATAGTATTATGCAATTCACTATTGAGGTAAATAACAGGAAGATAAATGCGGAAAAGGGAGAGACTATCCTTTCAGCATTGAACCGCAACGGGATACTTATTCCAACTCTTTGCAGGATGAAGGAATTCACGCCTACCGGAGCATGCCGTATGTGTGTTGTTGAGGTTGAAGGTCGTGACAGGCTGGTTACTGCATGTTCGCAGCCGGTAGAGGAGTGGATGAAGATCACGACACATTCACCCCGCGTAATAAAGGCCAGGAAAACAATAGTGGAACTTTTGCTTTCCAACCATCCTGATGACTGTCTTTATTGCGACCGCAATCTTAATTGTGAGCTACAGAGGCTTGCCGAAGAACTCAACATTACCGAAAGGCGCATCAGGGGAAGAAAGATCAAGATGAGACTCGACCAGTCGAGCCCCGCAATAGTGAGGGAACTCTCGAAATGTATTCTTTGCGGTCGTTGTGTAAGGGTTTGTGAAGAGCTGGTAACTGCAACTACCCTTGATTTCCTTAACAGGGGAAGGAAGACACAAATAGGCACAGCGATGGACCGGGACTTCAATTTTTCAAGCTGTATAAATTGTGGTCAGTGTGTTCTGGTCTGTCCTACCGGGGCTCTCCATGAGAAGCACAATACCGCCGAGGTGCTGGAATATCTTAACAATAATGATGTTGTCAGGGTAATTCAATACTCACCTGTCGTTCCATTCGCGGTTGCAGACGCTCTGGGAGTGAAATATACCAGGGATTTTGACCGGATACTGAATTCTGTCTTCAGAAAAATGGGCTTTGACATGGTGTTTTATACCGGCTCGGCTACCGACCTCTACATTCATGAGCTTGCCGGTTCCCTCCTGAGTAAAAGGGAAAACGGCTCCGAGGGTCCTCTTTATGTCTCGGCCTGTCCGGCCTGGGTTAAATATGCAGAGCAGTTTCTGCCTGATATTCTTGACTCGCTCTCGCCTTTAAAATCACCGCAGCAGATTGCAGGTACGCTGATCAGGACTTATATAGCCGGGAAAAAGAAGAAAGACCCGGAAAAGATATTCAGTGTCTCTGTCACGCCATGCATTGCAATGAAGTTTGAAGCAAAACGCGACGGTATGACAAGAAAGGGAGTAAGCGATGTAGATACTGTTCTTACAGTTATGGAGCTTGTACGCCTGATACGTTTGTTCGGGATAGATATTAACAATGCAGTTGAGGAACCGGGCGATGATCCGATGAATATGAGAAGTTCTGCCGCCCTGTTGACAGAAGTTTCGGGAGGTTATACTGAAGCCGTCATAAGATCAATGGCCCACATCAAGGGTGATAAAAGCGCCGGACAGTCGTTGTTCCGTAAGATTAGATCATCATCGGGATTCAGGGAATTGTCAGCGGAGATCGGCGGAGAGGTCTTCAATTTCGCAGTGGTGGATGGCCTGACTTCCCTGCAGAAATTAAATGCAAAGATGGCTGCCGGTCAGAAATATGATCTGATTGAAGTAATGGTTTGTCCGGGTGGCTGCATTAACGGTGGAGGCCTTTCATTCTCCTCAACCAGGGAAATTATAAGGAACCGGGCCAGAGTCATCTGGCAGGCTGAAGAAGCAGAGGCAGTGGCAATAGCTTCAAAATCACCCGCACTCCTCTCTTTTTATGAGGATTCGGAAAAGGGAGATGCTGAATTGAAGGAGAAGAAGGCTTTTTTTACCAGGTATTCTCCCAGAGATGTTTTACTCTAAAGTAATTGATTTATGCTTGTTTTCACCATAAAAGAGTTATGCCGTACCTGTTATACATGTGTCAGAGAGTGCCCTGCCAAGGCTATCAGGATAGTAGGGGGCCAGGCAGAGGTTATTGAGGAGAGGTGTATTGCGTGTGGTAACTGTAGAACGCGATTCTATCAAATCTGGGCGAATATCGTTTCAAATCAAGAAAGCGCTTCGCAAAGAGGGTGTTTGCAATAATGCCCAACCACATAAATAAGTG
>JAWOIF010000069.1:0-3463 GCA_046484805.1 Bacteroidales bacterium | reverse complement strand
CATCACTCAGAGTATCCTCAAGGCCGATCTCTATTGATCCTCCCAGGGGCATTGCATCGATTGCATTTTTAATAAGATTGGTAATAACCTGCATCATTTGCTCATGGTCAAGCATAGCTCCGGGATTGGTCGTCAGATCAGTAGTTCTTATCTCTACGGTTACCGGAACGATTACGCTTTCCAGGCTGCTGGCAACAAGCTCCCTGATATTTATCATCTGATGATTAACCTGGTTTTTCCTGGCAAAATTAAGCAATCCGGCCACAATTTTTTTACATCTGGCTGCCTGTTCAACAATGAGTTTGAGGTCATCGCTGACCGGGTCATCCGGCTGAGCTTCTTCGAGCAGAATATTGCTGTACATAATAACCACACCCAGAGGATTATTCAGCTCATGTGCTATCCCTGCCGATAACTGACCCATATGAGCAAGCTTTTCAGACTGTTTGAGAGCCTGCTTCATTGAGGATAGTTTTTCGTTCGACAGAGCCAGGTCCATAACAGATTTATGAAGTTTTTCTATGGTATAGGGAAGACACATCTCAACCTCGGCAAGTCCTTTTTTAATGGCAATGGCATGTTCGATACATGTTTCATACCCGCAGGCACCGCAATCAAGCTGATCCTTCTTTTCATTCTTGCCTATTTCGGCCAGAATTTCAGCAACATCATTTTCGCTTAGTTTGTCAATTCTTGGTTCTTCAGGCTTATGATGGCAGCTCAGGTCAAGTTCTCCAAACCTCTCTGCGGCTTTTTGCCAGCTGGCCATGTCGAGTGTGTCCATTTTTTTTGCGGCATAAGAACTCACAAGCGAGCGCCTGTTGTATTGTTTCCCGTTTTTGGATAATCCGGGGCCCATAATACATCCCTCGCAGCAGAGAAGTTCCATATGCTGGTTCTTTATAAGTCCCATCTCGAACTCCTTCAGGGCCCCCTGGAAATCGATCCTGCCTTCAGCAGCTATTATATTTCCGGTAACGGCATCATCATTGATATGGGCAGTCTGGAGCAATCCGCGGGTTACCGGGAAAATAGCCCCACGTCCTCCCACAGGTTCATCAAAATCGGATTTGGTGACATTAGCGGCAGTAATATTCATTTCTGAAAAGAAATCTCTTAACTCAGTAAATGTCAGCGCTTCGTCAACCTCTGCGCTTTCTGCCTTCTTGGCAACACAGGGTCCGATAAAAACTATTCCCAGTTCCCTGCCATATTCTTCGCGCATCACCCTCGACATGGCAACCATAGGGGAGACAATGGGTGCAAGCTTTCCGACAAGGGCGGGGTGATAGAATTTCACATAACTTACTATTGAAGGGCAATCAGATGAAATGTAGAAATCCTTACTTTCCAAAATCAGTTTCCGATATTTTTCAGCCACCAGGTCCGCTCCGAATGAAACCTCAGCCACATATCTGAACCCCAGAGCCTTTATCATCCCGATCAATTCCCTGTGATCAGGAATGTCAGAGAATTCTGCCGGAAAACTTGGAGCAATAATAACAGCAACATCCTCAACATTCTCAAGAAGCTTCTTAACCCTGTCGATGGTTCTGAGGAATACTTTAGCACCCTGGCTGCATACTTTTGTGCAGTTCCCGCATGCGATACAACGCTCATCTATAACCTCAGCCTGACCACCTACTATCCGTATAGCTTTGGCAGGGCACTCCCTCACACATGTGTAGCAGGTCCTGCAAAGCTCTTTTATTGTGTAAACCAGCATAGTCTAATCGTTTGTTTTACAGCAGGACGTTCCGTTTTTCAAAATGAGTATGAAATATTTTACCATCCGATATCTCGGTATTCTCCTTTAATAATTTTTCATAGAGATTAATCAGGTGGGGCGATTTGCACGGAAGGTTTACTGGTTCAGAGTCATCAGTCTGATATACCATTCTGGATCTGCTTTTGATATCATCGCTTGCAGAATTAAAAGGTAAACCAGCTCCATGTACACATCCTCCCGGACATGTCATAACCTCAACAATATCATAGTTTTTACCGGAGTCTGTTGAATTTTTAAGCTTCTCCAGGCCGGTGAGTCCGTCAACAACGGCAGCACTTATTTCAAATTCTCCGATAAGCAGATTTATTTCCCTGAATGATCCTGATGATCTCAGTTTTTTGAAGAGATGCCTGTCGGCTTCTTTCTTAAGCACCTGATAATGAAGAGCCCTGAGCATCCCTTCGGTTAATCCGCCTGACACCTCGGCAAGTACGGCAGAAGAGCTTCTTCCTGCCAGTGGTTCATCGGCCGGTTCAGGTTCAATATTGGTTGAGTCAATTCCATATAACCTTATAAGTCTTGCAAGTTCCCTTACAGTAAGAACCGAGTCAACATCACTTATGCCCTTACGCATCATCCCATCGCGTCTTGCTTCAAATTTCATTGCCAGACAGGGAGTTGCTGATACGGAAAATATATTTTCAGGTTTAACCTTATACTGGCCTGCCACCACGGTTTTAATAAGTACACCGGTTATCTGCTGTGGTGACTTAACTGTCGAAAGCATCGGAATTAACGACGGCATGAATTGTTCACAATATTTTATCCAGGCAGGGCATGCTGATATGAACAATGGCTGGGAACTCTTACTTTCAAGCTTTCTCATGAGCTGACCATTTACCTCTGTGATAAACACATCTGTACCGGTACCTGTTGTAAAGACTTTGTCGAATCCGATCTTTCGTAATATGGCATTGAGTATCCTGTCGGTATCCTTATTGTGTCTTAATCCAAGCTCTTCAGCTATCCCTGCAGTGACTTGCGGCGAGTATTGTATAACTTTTATCACATCGGGCTTGTTGAGATATTCCTGTATCTCATTTATGTTATGTTTCTCATGAAGGGCTCCCGTCGGACAAACCAGCAGGCACTGCCCGCAATGGATACAGCTCGAGAAGTTGAAATCCCTGTCCATTGATGCACCTATATGAGTATTCTTTCCCCTCTGTATGAAATCGATTGATGTAGCAGTGACGATCTCCTCGCATACCCTGACACACCTGCCGCACAATATGCACTTTGACAGTTCCCTGACTATAGCCGGGCTTGACTGGTCGAGGCGTGGTTTGATCTTCTTGGCCCTTATCCTTCTTTCCCTGATATTCAGTTCTGCTGAGAGGTCCTGAAGTTCACAGTTTAAATTACGATCACAGTAAAGACAGTCATCAGGATGATTTGAGAGGAGCAGTTCAACTATTGTTTTTCTGGCCTGTATCACTCTGGGTGAATGGGTTCTGATCTTCATCCACTCTTCAACAGGCTGGGAACAGGCTGTTACAAGCCTGTCGCGTCCTTCCACCTCAACTACACAGATACGGCAGGCTCCTGTAGGAGTAAAATCCTTCATTCTACACAGTGTAGGAATAATTATGCCATTCCTGTTAAGTGCCGAAAGGAGAGACAATCCTTTCGGCACTTAACAGGAATGGCATAATTATTCCTACACTGTGTAGA
>JAWOIF010000009.1:0-7877 GCA_046484805.1 Bacteroidales bacterium | reverse complement strand
CGATATCAGGAAAAACACAATAGTGGCAACAATGGCGGCGGCAATGATAAATTTTGCCGACATGAACGGGGACTCATCATCAGGTTTCTCGGGCTCACTTGATCCGGAAAATGCCAATGATACGATTCACAAAATTTATCATAATACTCTGGATTTTTTTGAATCTCTCGAGTACTATAAAATGAGTCCAATGAATGAAATTGCAGATAATGGCTATTGTCTTGCCCTGCCCGGGAAAGAATATCTTGTTTATCTCGAGGAAGGAGGAATAGTGAACCTGGAACTGGAACATGGGGAATATGATGTCAGCTGGATAAATGCAAGTGATTTTCAGGAGATCATCAACGGCGGGAAAACAACAGACGGAAAAGGATTGACTTCTCCCGGACATGGGGATGACTGGTTTGCAAGGCTTATTAGGTGAAGATACTGGTAATGGCATGAAAGTGATTACCTTTATTATTTATAACTTTTAAACACATCAGAAGGGGATCAATTAAAATATCATTTATGACATTATATTTTTACGTATTACTGATCAAGCTGGTTATTCTTTCAGTTGCACTTCCTGACTTTAAGTACTCCAACACGAATAATAATAAGATTGTCATCAAACCCTCCGGTGATTCTTTAATGACGGACAAGATACAGCGTGCAATAGATGACTGTGAAAGCAAAGGCGGCGGAGTTGTGCGTTTTGCAAAAGGAGAATATTATTCCGGAACCATACTTCTAAAAAGTAATGTAACACTGCATCTGCATAAGAAAACAACAATAAAAGGCAGTGATCATTATTCCGACTACAGTAATGATGCTTTTTTTTACGGCAGAGATGTTAACAATGTCGCAATAACTGGCAAAGGAACCATCGACGGGGTCGACTGTTATAACCCAAAGGGAGAAGAAGGATTTCGCGGGCCACACTGCATAAGGCTCATAAATTGCACAAATATAAGCTTTAAAGATATCACCATAATTAACTCAGCAAATTGGGCCATCAATTGCCGGTACTGTTCAAATGGCACTGTGAGAAACGTCAGGATCAGGGGAGGACACGATGGTCTGCATACTCGCTTCTGTGAAGAATTCACGGTTGAAGGCTGTGATTTCCGTACAGGTGACGATGCCTTTGCCGGAAATGATAATAGAAATTTCACGATAACAAACTGTAAAATAAATACTTCATGCAACGGATTCCGTATGGGTTGTATGAACCTGAGGGTTGAAAAATGCTATCTGTGGGGCCCCGGAGAGTATTCACACAAGATACAGAACCGCAACAATATGTTATCAGCATTTGTGCATTTCTCACCCAAAGATCAAAAGCCGGTCCTGCAGAGCGGGAACTGGGTCATTAAAGATATAACCGTGAACAATGTCGATGTCTTTTTTATCTATAACTTCAGGGATGGCCTTTGGCAGACAGGTCAGCCATTCACAAAAGGTAACTTCGAAAACGTGAAAGCCAGCGGTATTCTGAGAGCCTTCTATATCTATGGAGATACAGGCAGGCTCTTTAAAATGAATATCAATAATTCCCAGTTCAGCTACAAGGAAAACAGTTCTGAAAACTTAGATAGATTTGAAGGTTCCGCTTTAAGATCTCCGGAATTTTTTTACGCTGAGAATTTTGACTCAATATCCCTGCAGGAAGTAACACTGACAGAACATGGCAAATCGGTAATGGCTTCATTTGTTTCAGGAAATAATTTAACTATAAACAGGTTGTATTCCAGTTCACCGGTGAATGTTAAACCATATATTTTCAGCCAGATCGATAATATTAACACTCTAGAATGATGAAGGATCCTGCCCCCTTAGCGTCAAATACCGGTATCAAATACATATTGCACGGCAATCATTGTGATAACGACAAGCCTCTTCAATTGCTGGCGGGCAGTTTGTCAATGATCTATGAGAACGGAGCGATCCGATATGTGAAAGCGGGCGGCAATGAGTTAATCAGAATGATTTATTCAGCTGTGCGCGACAAGGATTGGCTTACGATCAACCCTGTTATAAGCGACGAGTCAGTGGAAGCCGGCACTGATGCATTCTTAATAAAGTACAGGGCACATTACAATTCAGGCGGGATTGATTTTATTGCCGATATCAGAATTGAAGGCAGATCTGACAGCGTCATAATCTGCAGTTTTGAAGGTGAAGCGTTGGCAACTTTTGAAAAGAACAGGATCGGGTTTTGCGTTTTGCATCCCATAAAAGGCTGTGCCGGTAACAATTGTCTCATAGAGCACACCGACGGTTCGACGGAGCAATCCTTTTTTCCTGATGAGATCAGCCCGCACCAGGTATTCAGGGATATCAAGTCTATGAAATGGACAGGGCACAAAGTAAAATGCAGTATTGATTTCGAGGGAGACATCTTTGAAACAGAAGATCAGAGGAACTGGACCGATGCTTCTTTCAAGACATACTCCACGCCTCTTTCAATTCCTTACCCGGTATCTGTTGAAAAAGGAACACGAATAAAACAGAAAATTGTATTCCGTGCTGTTGGAACTACAAGTAGCGAAGAGAGTCAGGAAAACAAAATAGTGATCAGTCTCTTTCCCGAAGAGACCAGGAATCTTCCTTCAATTGGCACATGCCGCTCTTCCCGTCCCCGTAATTTATCGGATAATGAGATCAAAATACTGAGAGCTCTCCGGTTCGATCATTACAGAGCCGATCTCCATCTCTTTGCAGACGGATGGATTGAGGCCGCCGAGCAGGCATGCATTGAGTCATTTGAGATTGGTGCTGATCTTGAACTAGCCTTGTTCTTTGATGATAATTCAGCGGAGGAAACAGCAGAGTTTCTGGAATGGTATTCAAACAGAAAGCCGGTTGTTAAAGCGATCTTTCTCTTTCACAGGTCACACCCATCCACACCCGATGAGCTTGCAATTCAAATTGTGCCCCTGTTACGGGAATTAGATCCGGAAATCGATATAGTAACAGGTACAAATGCCAATTTTGCCCAGTTGAACAGACACAGACCGGGAGAAACGGGTAATGATCACATATGTTATTCTATTCACCCTCAGGAACATGCATCGGATAACCGCACACTTGTCGAAAACCTTGAAGCACAGGGGTATAGTGTAAGGAGCGCCTTGACATTCGCCGGAAGAAAGGGTATATGGGTTTCTCCGGTAACAATACAGAGAAGATTTAACGCCAACAATATATTCACCGAGACACCTCCGATCGGAGAAGGACCGCCTCCCCAGGTTGACAGCCGCCTGATGTCGCTGTTCGGTGCCTGCTGGAGTGTCGGGAGTCTTAAGTACCTCTGCGAATCAGGTGCTGACAATGTAACTTATTTTGAAACAGCAGGAGAAAGAGGTTTTATTCAGGGAGATGACGATCCAAAGTGGCCTTCCGGTTTCCCTGCCTTCCGGGGAATGATCTTTCCGGTTTATCACATATTCAGGTTCCTTCTCGGAAACAAGAACATGGACGTCGTAAAAACCATTTGTTCGGATCCACATCGTGCAGAATGTCTGGCACTCACCGACGGAAAACAGGCGAGGGCCATACTGGTAAGTTTCAGCCCCTCGCAACAGGATATTGAGATTGAATGCTGTTCGGGTCTGTTCAGAATAAGAAGTCTCGTCAGGGAGAGTTTTTCAGAAGCCGCAAAAAGTCATCAGTGGACAGGCATTGCCACTGAGGAAGTGGTAAAATCCCAGGGCATTTTCACTATAGAACCCTATTCAATAAATTTCATAGAGGGTTGGATCAGACACTGAAAATTAATACTATTTTTATCCATACTAACCACCTTAAACGAACTAACCCCGATCAATTATGGTACTGGTACAAAATTACGCACTTGCAGTTTTTCTTTGTGTTATTGCAATGATCTGCTGGGGCTCATGGCAGAATACGAGAAATCTTATAGGCCTTGAATGGCGCTTTGAGCTTTTTTACTGGGATTATACTCTGGGAATACTTCTCTTTGCCCTGGTAATGGCTTTTACTTTCGGGAGTTTTGGCATTGAAGGCCGCAGCTTCATACCCGATCTGGCTCAGGCCGACGGAAAATATCTTCTCTCATCGGCTCTGGGAGGCTTTATATGGAACATAGGCACATTGCTTCTTGTTGCCTCAATCTCTGTAGCAGGAATGTCAGTAGCATTTCCGATCGGAGGAGGTATCGGATGGACGCTGGGCATCCTTATCAACTATCTTGGCAGGCCTGAAGGAAATCCGTACTTGCTGTTTGGAGGAACTGCTGTAATCATAGCAGCGATACTTCTGAGCATGCAATCTTACCGGAAACTCGCAAGCCATCAGAACAAACCATCTTTCAAGGGGATCTTTCTGGCATTTCTTGCGGGTATCTGCATCGCATTTTTTTACAGGTTTGTAGCTGCTTCGCTGGCTGTTGATTTCACGCCGGCAGAGGCCGGGAAGATCAGCTCCTACACTGCCGTGGTCTTCTTCTCGCTTGGAGCCTTACTTAGCACCATTATAGTAGTTCCCTTCTTCATGGCCAGGCCTGTAGAAGGAAGACCCGTTAAGATGGCAGAGTGGTTTAAGGGGTCATCAAGAGCTCATTTGCTTGGTTTACTCGGAGGCGCCATATGGTGCCTGGGAAATTCGGTGAGCTTCATGTCGGTTGGCGCTGCCAGCCCTGCAATTTCATACGGCCTGAGCAATGCCGCTCCAGTTGTGGCTGCCCTCTGGGGTATCTTTCTCTGGAAAGAATTCAAAGATGCCCCCAAAGGCACAAATACCCTGCTGAGCCTGATGTTTTTATTCTATCTTATCGGACTGGTGCTTATTGTCTGGTCCAGACTTGCTTAATGAACCCTTAGTGTCCCCTGGTGTAACCCTTTGTGCGCTTGGTGGTTTATAATATTTACATGTTAAAACACATTGATCATGAACAGAACTCTCGTACTAATTGCTTCTGTAATCTTCGTCTGCATCACATCGAATGCGCAGGAAAATCCCTGGAAAGGATCATCAGTTGATCTTTCCCGGGGCAAGCTTGCCATTTCAGAGAACAAACGTTTCCTTGTTTTCGAAGACGGCACCCCGTTCTTTTACCTGGGCGACACCGGATGGGAACTATTTCATCGCCTTAACAAGGAAGAGGCAGAAAGATATCTCGAGAATCGCCGGGCGAAAGGGTTCACAGTGATTCAGGCAGTTGCCCTTGCCGAACTCGATGGCCTCAACACTCCTAATTCTGAAGGGAACAGGCCATTGATCGACAACGATCCTCTCAAACCCAATGAAGCTTACTGGCTGCATGTCGACTGGGTAATTAAGAAAGCTGCCGAAAAAGGTATATTCATCGGTCTTCTTCCCACATGGGGCGATAAGGTTGACAAGCGCTGGGGGGTCGGTCCGGTCATCTTCACAAAAGATAACGCGTATAAATACGGTCAATGGATCGGCAACCGGTATAAAGATTTCCCGAACATTATTTGGATAAACGGAGGCGACCGTGATGGCGGGGGTGATAATACGCCGATCTGGAACGCACTCGGTGCAGGGATCAAATCTGTCGATAAAAACCATCTCATGACCTTTCATCCCTGGGGTGAAAGAAGTTCATCAGAGTGGTTCCACAACATTCCGTGGCTCGATTTCAACATGTGTCAGACCGGACACGGACAGCGCAGTTATGCCATCTTTAGAAGGCTGGTGGTACGCGATTATGATCTCACACCTGTTAAACCCTGTTTCGACGGGGAGCCGCGGTATGAGGATCATCCGGTAGGCTGGAATCCTGAGGTTCTTGGATGGTTCAATGATGCTGATGTAAGGCAGGCGCTATACTGGAATCTCTTCAGCGGAGGATTAGGTCACACTTACGGATGCCACCCGATATGGCAGATGAAAACTCCTGAACGGGAGGCGGTCGGACTGGCAAGGAACAGCTGGTACGATGTGCTTGACCTTGAGGGCGCATGGGATCTGATCCATGCCCGCCGACTGATTGAATCCAGGCCCTTCTTATCAAGGGTGCCAGACCAGTCACTTATCGCACCTGCCTATTTCCCTGAGACAGATTATGTGGTTGCCACAAGAGGCGATGGTTATGCATTTGTATATTTTCCGACAGGCTGGTCCGCAGAAATTATACTCGACAGAATAGGCGCCAGATCAGTCACGGCGTACTGGTTCAACCCCAAAAATGGAGAATCAAAGCTGATTGAAACGGTCCCCGCAACAGGAACAAGAAGATTCACCCCACCCTCCAATGGCAGGGGAAACGACTGGATCCTTGTACTCGATGATACATCAAAAGGTTATAAAGAACCCGGTTCATAATCTTGAACCTTAAATAACTCACTTCGAAGTACCTGTAATGAAATTAGGAATTAGCTCATACACATACACCTGGGCTGTCGGAGTTCCAGGATCGGTCCCGGAAAAACCCTTGTCAGCATACAGTCTGATCGATAAGGCTGCGTTAACCGGTATCGGCCTGGTTCAGATAGCTGACAACATGCCACTTGAAAAGCTAACGAAAGGGGATCTGTTGGACCTGAAACAACATGCATCCGAGAAAGGTGTCTCCATTGAAATGGGAGGCAGAGGAATTATCCCGGAACATGTTGTGAAGTGCCTTGAAGCTGCAACTATGATCGATTCCCCCATATTAAGAATGGTAATTGACGGAACAGGATTTGAACCTGATATAAATACGATAATCTCAATACTCAGAGACCTGGTCCCTGAATTGAAATCCAGGAACATTAAACTTGCTATTGAGAACCACGACAGGTTTAAAGCCAGGGAGTTTGAGAAAATAATCAACAATGCCGGTAGTGAGATGGTTGGTATATGTCTCGACTCAGTGAATTCAATGGGTGCAGGCGAAGGCTTTGAAACAGTATCGGAAATACTTGCACCATATACTATTAACCTTCACGTAAAGGATTTTACTATACACCGTGTCAGCCACAAAATGGGGTTTGTCATAGAAGGACGCCTGGCCGGAAAAGGGATGCTTAATATCCCTGGCTTGTTCAGAAATATTGATCAATATTCCCGTTGCCATTCAGCAATCCTGGAATTATGGACTCCCCCCGAAAAGAGTGTTGAAGAAACTATCATCAAGGAAGAAAAATGGGCTGAAGAAAGTATTCAATATCTCAAATCATTAATATTATGAATCCTGTAAGCTCAGGAATAAGTACAATTTTTTCTTTATTGTTTCTTCATCATTACTTACCCCGGATGATGCAACCTGCCAATAATCCTCCAAACCAGGTACAAAAACCAGGATAAGTAATTTGTGCAGGAGGTTGTTCTCAATAATAAGGCTATACTCCGGACGCCTCAAACGAATCCACTTCGCGGTATGCTTTTATCAGAGCTATTTCACCTTCAGCCCCGGGCACCGACGCATCCTACAGTTACAAACATGCCGGTTACTCTAAAAAGAATCGACCGTCCGGTTGAACACCAATGACTATCAAGTACAAGAACGAGAAGAGCAAAAAAGAAAAAATGCCCAAGGTTCCATATCTCTTTTAGTGATTGTGAACTGCAATAATCCGGTCCACTAATAAAAAAGAGAGGAAATACGAGCAACAATGCAATAATACTCCCGTGAAGCAATTTTCTGACTATATGTTCACGGAATCCGGAAAAGAGATATGTTTTCAACAACTGCTCACTCCCATTCTTATCCCATTCTTTAAGGAAAATTTGATGTTGTTCTTAAAAACCTTAACTCTTCGGTTTACGTAGTTCCGGGTTTAATCCGGAATCCATTATTTTCAGATAGATGTACCCTGCAGCCGCCACGATCAGGGGTAAGCCCCCCATGCTCTGCAGCGCTAGCAACGAGGCACGATGGGTAGGGAGCCGGGTCACTTCAGGGAATTTCTCACACAGAACCGGGG
>JAWOIF010000233.1:0-7586 GCA_046484805.1 Bacteroidales bacterium | reverse complement strand
GGTTGGTTTGGGAGGTTACATCTTTAATGACCAAAACGGAGCCATCAGCAGAACCGGAATGCAGCTTTCCTATGCTTACCATATACGAATGCAACAAAGCCAGTTGTCTTTTGGACTTTCAGGGATGTTTTACCAGTTTGGCGTTGATCAGACAAAACTCCGCTTTGAAGAACAGGATGATTTTTTCGAATTTGCCAATAAAACCATTTTCATACCGGATGCCAATGCAGGGATTTATTATTCTGATCCCAGGATATTCGCAGGTTTTTCCGCATCAGGTATGAAAGACGGGGAGGAGTATTGGTATGCGGCTTTCTTATATGACGGTACCACAATAGTGGTAGGAAACGAATGCAAATACAAGAGCAGGGGAGCCCAGCCAGCCAGCATTGTTGATATGCATCCGAAAAAAGGAAATTTATCCGATACTGTTAATTTACGTCTTTCC
The DNA here is from genome assembly GCA_046484805.1 of Bacteroidales bacterium. Lineage (GTDB taxonomy): Bacteria > Bacteroidota > Bacteroidia > Bacteroidales > VadinHA17 > SLNP01. The sequence continues at coordinate 7,138 of JAWOIF010000233.1, read as the reverse complement.
GGTATTATCGGGGGGGTATCTGGTCTGACTGTCAGATTCGATAATCACGTTGCAACTATTGTGGAATTCATGAACGATGTTTTAAGTGTTATTGTTCCGGCAGGACTTAATGTAAAGGTGAGTTCAGTCTCAATTACAACCGGAAACACCACCAATGTTTTTGCCACCAAATTTGAACTGGTAATGCCTGAGATAACCGATTTTTTTCCGGCAGAAGCCTATCCCGGGGAGACAATTACAATTAACGGACAAAATTTTGATCCGGTTCCGACAAAGAATGTTGTAAGGTTTAACGATGTAATAACGACAGTTGTAAGTAGTACAACCACACAGCTTAAAGTAATTGTGCCTTATCTTGAAGGCATTGATTGCCAGTTGAGTGTTACCGTTGGTACCCTGACCGGAGTAGCACCCGGCATAATCAAGGTTCTGGTAATCCCCGGACCTGAGATAACTGATTTTTTCCCGGCTGAGGTTTACCCGGGGCAGCTTGTTACCATAAACGGAAATTATTTTGGTACCGGTATTACCGGGAACATAGTTAAGTTCAATAATACAAATGCGTTGATTATCAGCAGTAGTTTCAATCAGATACAGGTTCTTGCCCCCAATCTTGAAGGGCATGATTGCCAGATAAGCGTAATTGCCGGAAATAAAACCGGAGTAGCCAATGGATTAATTAAGATTCTTTTCTGGCCGGAATTATGGCATAGAGTGAGTGACCATCCGGAAGGAAATATGCACAGAATGGGATCATTTGTAATTGGAGACTATGGATATACCGGATTGGGAACCAGGGTTCACCATGATTATAGCCTTAAATTCTGGAGATACGATTACACAGATGATTCATGGCTGGAGGTCGCTCTGTTCCCCGGAATTACAAGAGTTTCTCCCATGGGTTTTTCAATAGGAGGAAGGGGTTACATTGTCAGCGGCTCAACCCTTGACGATCAGTCAGGACAGGCTCTCCGGGACTTATATGAATATAATCCCGGAACTAACTCCTGGACCAGACTGGGTGATTACCCCGGCAACCTTCAGAATAACTATATTGGCTGGGCACAGGTTGTGAACGACAAGGCATATATTAATTTTAGTCCACAGGATTTCTATTCATATGTCCCGTCAACAAACCAATGGACAAAACTGTCTAATCCCTCCGGACAACTTTTTTCACATAGCAGCTGTTTTGTAATGGGTGACATAATATACCTGGTGGGGGGTATCGACAATTATATTACACATAAACGTGAAGTATGGGCTTACAATACCTCTACCAATACATGGACAAGGAAGAATGATTTTCCGGGAGAGGCAAGGAGATCTGCTGTCGGACTGGGGATAGATGGTCAATACTACATAGGGTTGGGGATTAATGGTATAACGGTGTTTAAGGATTTTTGGAGATATGACGTTCAGAATGATATATGGGAGAGGATGCAGGATTTTGCCGGCGCTGCCAGAGGTGGGGTATTCTGCATGGTATTGAATCAGATGGCATTTATAGGTACTGGCTACCTGTCATATAATAATCTGGCCAGTGACGTTTATCGCTTTAATCCCTCTGCAGAAAAGTGATTTTGGCATTGGTTGTGGAGGCTATTGCATAGTGCCATGACTCTGGCATCATATTTTTTGTTTAAAAAAAGTTAAAACGGGTATACGGCATAGTCTGTTGTTATAACTTTCTCTAGCTTAGAATTCTGAAATTTTCCCTATATCTAACCTGAGTACTCATGAAACGAACGAGGTTTCTGTTTTTGTTCAGTCTGTTTTTTTCTCTGGCTATGTTGTCATCAGCCCAAGAAAAAGAGGATTACCGTATGGGAACCCTCTGGCTGAAGAATTCACAATCCCTTGAAGGTTATATATGGACGGCTGCCGGAATGTCTGACCGCCTCGATTACATCTTCTACAAACCGGAGTTGAATGATCTGGCAGACAAGTATTATGCTGATGATATTGCTCAATTTGAAATATGGCAGGGTTCACGTCGATTTTATTCAATTTTACTACCGGCAGGTTCCGGCAAGGTAAGAAAGATTGCAGAACTGCACTTCAAAGGAGAGTACAGCCTCTACTCAGCATTCGAGGGTCTTGATAAGGTGTTTTTCCTGGCAGATGCCTCGGGTAATATTGCCAGGCTTGAAAACACCGTTGGCAATATTGAAGAAGAGGAGGATGTGTCAGGGAATTTCAATTACGAATACAGGGAGTATCTTGCCGCAACATTAAGCGATTTGCCCGGAGTCGATCATTTGACGGATAATATCAGATATTACCGAAAGGATTTGTCGAAATTGCTTGCAGAGTATCATACCAATAAGAAATTATTTTATGTCTCTTATCCGGTACCCTGGGCAGATTGGCATATTAGTGCAGGGTTAGGGGCAGGATTGTTCAGGAATATGACCAGAGTATCATCAACGGACGAAAGTTTTTTTTCCCCACTCTCCACCATGAATCTTTCATTTGAAATGGTTTCTCATGCGGGTAGGCCTTTTGCACGATTAGGGTTTGCAAGATACGGCGGTATTCTCTTCAGAGACTTTGTCTATGAGAATGTTGCATCTAATTCAACAGTTTTCTATGAGGAGCGTACAAGTCTCTCATTAATTAGTTTCAGTTGCCTTTTTGGGCTCAACCTCTCAGAGGTCGGCAGGTTTATACCTTATGTTGCAGCAGGGGCTGAATACAACACGTATCTGAATTACACTAACCGGGTGATGATGGAAACCCTGTATAATGAGTACAACGTTATTATTACTGATTGGAACGAGTTTGTAAATATCCCCGGTAATTTTCCTGCTATTGTTGCAGAAGCCGGTACTAATTTCAGCTTAGCTCCCAGGATGTATATGAGAGCCGGTGCCTCATATGGTCACTTCTTCGACAAGACTGAACTTATGAAGAGCAGAATCAATATGACAGTTTCATTTGTTTACAAATTATTTTAGACAGAATGAGAACCACACTTCTATACTATGTAATTCTTTCTGCATCTATTGTATTGTTTTATGGATGCACCAGGGAGGCCGAAAGGGATTTTCCAAGGGTAAAAACTATTGATGCCATTGATATAAACAGAGAAGGTGTGACACTGCTGGCAGAAGTTCTTAACCATAGGTATTTCGATATCACCAACTGTGGGTTCGTGATTTTTTGCGGGCAACCATCAGCACAATCGCTTGTTGGTTCAGTTCAGGGGGAGCTGGATATCAAAACCGGTTCGTTCAGTGCAAGACCGGTTACCGGAATGGCTGAGGGAGTTACATATTACTATTATGGGTATGTAACATCGGGGGCATTGACCACAGCCGGTAACCTGATCAGTTTTACCAGCAAGGGGAGTAAAGCGTTGCAGATTGTAGATTTCTATCCGTCAGCCGGGCATGTACTCGATACGCTATCATTGTTGTTTTCCGAACAGTTGGGTGGTGTTTCAGACATTTCTGTCACTATTAACAACCATTCAGCGGGCATTGTTGATTTTAGCAGTGAGATTCTGAGGGTAATAGTGCCTGCAGAACTCGATGAAAAAGAGAGTACAATAACGGTAACGAATAAATCGGAAGAGAGCATTTACGAGAGGAAGTTTGAACTAGTGACACCCGAGATTACCTCCTTCTTTCCCCTGGAGGCCGCCCCGGGAGATACTATTACAATCAACGGATTCGGATTTCATTCGCAAAATAGATTTAATACGATAAAATTCAACAGCTTCTCAACTATCGTAGCCCGCAGTACATCAACTCAGTTAAAAGCTGTTGTGCCAATGCTTGAGGGAACGGATTGTGAAATTACTATTTCTACCTCCGGGCAGGCTGCAATGTCACCAACTACCCTGAGTATCACAGGCACCCCGGTTCTATGGAAAAGCGTTGCCGATTTTCCTGGTGGAAATATGTACAAAATGGGTTCCTTTGTTATAGGTTACCACGGCTATGCAGGTTTTGGAACAAGGATACATCACGATTATGAAGTGAGGTTTTGGCGATATGATCCATTTTTAGATGCCTGGGAGCGAATAGCATCATGCCCGGGAAGGACAAGGGTAGAGCCACTTGGCTTTACAATTAATGGAAGAGGCTACATCGGTGGTGGCTTTGACTTCGATTCTCCCCAAAGGTCGGCGCTGCGCGATTTCTACGGATATGATCCGGATATTGACCGGTGGACCTCCATAAAGGATTATCCGGGAAAACTGGACGTAAGCTTCAGTGGGTCATCACAAGTTATAGATGGTAAGGCCTATTTAACTTTCACCTATCAGGATTTCTATACATACAATCCGGTTTTAAAGCAATGGAACAGACTGTCAGTGCCACCAGGCGCGGCTCTGAATTCCGCTGCTGCATCGTTTGCAATTGGCAGTCATATATATTTTGTCTGTGGTACCAATAGTCAGGATATTGACACAAACGAGGTTTGGTCATATAACACCATTGATGGCACCTGGTCGAAAAAGTCAGACTTTCCGGGTGCTCCCAGACATTCTGCAACAGGCTATGCTGTTGATGGTAAGGGATATCTGGGGTTGGGTATCAATGGGTCGGTATTATATAAGGACCTTTGGTCATATGATCCTGATAGTGATAACTGGACAAGCATTGATGAATTTCAAGGTCCGGCAAGGGCTGTAGCTCTTTGCATGGTGATAAGTGAAATGGCATATATAGGCGCAGGTTATATGGGGCCCAACAATTTAGCCAGGGATATGTATCGGTTTAACGCTTATGCATTAAAATAGAATAACCTTAACCTTTTTGAGGAACCCTAAACCCTGTAATTACCTGAAAGATTATTTATTAACAGAGCCTGCCTGGTCAATGCAGATTTATCCTTTCCCTTATCAGGTACCTGTTCCGTTCGGGGGCATTGCGGGTTATCAGTTCACCCAGGAACCCGGTCATGAAGAGTAATGTACCCAGTATCATTGCAGTGAGTCCGATATAGAAATACGGACTATCAGTTACCAGTGGCGCCCTTAGGTTATGGTTAAGGTGGTAGAGTTTCTTAGCCCCGACAACAATGGCCATGGCCAGACCTATCAGGAACATAAATGTGCCAAGCGAACCAAAAAGGTGCATGGGACTCTTGCCGAACCTGGTTATAAACCCCACTGTCAGCAGGTCGAGATAACCCTTGATGAACCTGTCGAGTCCATACTTGGTGACACCGTATTTGCGCGACCGGTGTTCAACAACCTTTTCGCCAATCTTTCTGAATCCGGCCTCTTTGGCCAGCATCGGCATGTACCGGTGCATTTCACCATATACTTCGATACTTTTCGCCACCTCGTTACGGTATGCCTTCAGCCCGCAGTTAAAGTCATGCAGTTTTATTCCCGACGCCCACCGCGCAGTGAGGTTGTAGAAACGGCTGGTAACACGCTTGATAAACGGATCGTATCTCTTTTTTTTCCATCCCGAAACCAAATCGAACCCCTCTGCCCTTATAATGCGTATAAGTTCGGGTATCTCATCGGGCGAGTCCTGCAGGTCGGCATCCATGGTGATAACCACTTCCCCGGCGGCAGCTTCAAAGCCGGTATGGAGTGCCGCTGCCTTACCGTAGTTACGGCGGAACCTGATGCCCTTAACAGCGGCATTGGAGGCAGCAAGTGTTTCGATTACATGCCATGACCCGTCAGAGCTTCCGTCATCTATAAATATTGTTTCATAGCTGATGTTGTTTTTGCTACAAACATCGGCGATCCATCTTTCAAGTTCGGCCAGGGACTCATCTTCGTTATATACCGGAATGATTACTGAAAGGTCCATGTTATAATAGAAATTCGTTTTTGCACGCTCATCCCTGCTCTTCTGCCTGCAGGTAACAAGCAAAGATAAGCCAATTTGACAATAAAGAAATTAGCGCTGTCAATGTTTTGCTGCTTAACCTATTATTTGTACTTTTGCACGGGGTAAGTCTCATACGACCAGCTCCCGCTCAACTCCCCCAGGACCGGAAGGTAGCAAGGGTAGGCGGTTGTAGCGGTGCGATGTGAGTAGCTTACCCTTTTTGATTTAAGATTTACGGTTAACGATTTAAGATATAAGATTTTAAACGACTCCCGGGAGGAGTCGAATATTAATAGGGAAGTGCATTGGAAAAGGGCTGGTTTTGCTGTTTGGTCATTATAGGCTATTTTTGCCCTTCGGTTTATCATGCTGATAAGGATCTACAACGAAAATCCGAACCCTAAAGCTATCAGGCAGGTTGCGGGGGTTCTCGAGTCGGGAGGTGTTATTATTTATCCCACAGACACGGTATATGCCATGGGCTGTGATATCAATTCCGGAAGGGCTATTGAGAAAATTGCACGGTTCAAGGGTCTCAATCCTGACAATCCCGACATGTCGCTGATATTTCACAGCATGAGCCAACTGGCGGAATACACCCTCATACGCGATAACAATATCTTCAAGCTTCTGAAGCGGAACCTGCCCGGTCCGTTTACCTTTATCGTGCACGCCAATAGTCAGATACCTAAAATGTTCAGAAACAGGAAGAAGACCATTGGGATCAGGATTCCGGCCAGTGAGATAGCACTCGAGATTGTCCGCGAATTGGGCAGGCCCATAATGACAACATCAATCCATGACCCTGACGAGATAATTGAATATACTACCGATCCTGAGCTGATTTATGAGAAGTACCGTGACTTTGCCGATTTGGTTGTAGATGGAGGGTACGGGCATAATGAGGCCTCGACCATAGTAGACTGTACCGGTGAAGATCCTGTTATAGTAAGGCAGGCTCTGGGGGAGCTGGAATTTTAATCCCTGTTTTCCTGTTTCAGCTCTTATAGAATGTTCTGGAGAATAGTATCAAAACGGTAAAGAGTTCCAGTCGCCCGATCAGCATAAGGAAGGAGAGAAACCATTTGCCAAATGCCGGGAAGTGGGCATAATTATCAGTCGGTCCAACCTCTCCTAATCCCGGACCAATATTACCTAAAGAAGCTGCTACTGCTCCGAAAGAGGTCTGAATATCATATCCCATCAGTGATATTATTGCTATGCTGATACCAGTTATCAGGAAATACAGAACGACGAAAGCAAGCACGTTATTTATCAGTGATGGTTGAATAGCCTTTCCGTTTATTCTTACCGGAAGAACGGCATTAGGA
>JAWOIF010000222.1:0-16480 GCA_046484805.1 Bacteroidales bacterium | reverse complement strand
AGAACACAAGTATTGTGGCGGCCCGGTGTCCGTTACCGGTTACAGACAGAACTGGATTGCCCCCCCGGTTTGGGATGAGGCACAGGGCAGCAATCGGGATCACTGAATACACAGATTCGTACGTTATTGTCGTTTCGGAAGAGACCGGTAAAATATCGGTTGTTGATGCCGGTCGTATATCAGAAAACCTCAATATTAATGAGCTGAGGCTTATACTTCAAAAGGAAAGGGTATAAGCTTACAGATACTTCAGCCTGAGGTCTGCAGTATTGTTGTACACATAATAGCAGGGCTCATCACAGTCTGATTCTGAATATTTTACTAGTGGCCTTGCCGAGTCATATACTCTGTATGTTCTTGTACTTGTTTTGTATATTGCTTCCAGAGTATATGTCCTGTTCAATGCCACATTGAAGTGGCTGATTGCTCCGAAGTTTATCGTGAAAGAATTTATCAGCTGTCCATCGGCGTTGTCACCTTCATATATATTAATTGATACTATGTTGAAGAGTAAAGGATCTTCGGAAAGTTTGATATTGATGCGGGCTGTACCGGGTTCTTCAGTGACGCATTCACGGCATTTAACAATAACCAGCATCTGCTTTTCACAGGAGGAGGTTAAAAAGACCATCATTAAAATGATCACGATACTCTTTATGGAGAGAATATTTAGTACCATCTTATTATCTTGCCTTTAGATTTAACGTTATTAGGGTGGTATTTATAATAGAATCCGGCTCTGAACCATAATGGTCCGCTTCTGTAAACCTCTGTCTTCATATATTCAGTTCCCATTGAGAAGGCTGTATTGTAAAACTCAAGTGAAAGGGAGACCGAGGGTATAAAGATAAAGCCCTGCTCTGGCTTAAGGGGGGAGCCGGGATAACTATTTCCAAATCTGTAACCGGCCTTTCCTGTAATACTTAGAAGCCATACCCTTAAAGGATTAGTGTCATTTAGGATGAAATCCCTGAAAACACCCCCATATATGATACCCCTCTGGTCTTTATACTGGCTAAAATTTTCAAAATCGTTTTGAATGAGTATCCTGGTTTTAAGTGGCTTGAAATAAGCTCCAAGTGTGAATCCCATTCCACTGATACTCTCCCTGCCCTGAATAGCCGCACCTGAAAATAGCTGATGACCGGAAGCCAGAAGGGATACCTCTCCTGATAGATATGTCAGAAAATCGTTTGAGGGTTTTCTTATGTTGTTTAGAGTAAGAAGCTTTATAAAATCCTTTCTCCGGTACTGTTCGAGTACGAGCCACGGGTTGACACCCTTTGTTTCCGGCCAGAGGTTACCTTTGGCTGTTAGTAAGTTAAACAATCCGGGATACCCGTCCCTGATTGAAATTGTCAATGCGTTATATCCATCGTTTGCTACGGCATAGAGATCTGCTCCATTCAACAGTAATAGTTCCGACATGATAGTATCCCCATTTTGTGCCGCGATCAATAGTGGCGAATAGCCACCATTATCCTTGCTGTTAACATTAGCTCCTTCCTGAAGAAGTATATCGGCAATATCAAAATTGCCTGATATCACAGCAGCCATAAGCGGGGTAGTTCCGTCCAGAGCTTTTATATCGTAAAGGGCATCATAATATAGCAGCATATCCGCTTCATAGAAATAGCCGAATAGGGCAGCATAGTGTAATGGTGTTGCTCCGTGCATGTCGCGAGCATCGATGTTTGCCCCGTATCTGATAAGGATTTCGGCGATGCTGAGGTTTTGATTAAATACAGCCAGGTGCAGGGGCGTTTCCTTACGGTAGTTAGATATCTCTGTATCTGCGCCGGCCTGAAGGAGATATTCTGTGGCTATGGGCTGGTCGTATGATACGGCATAGGCAAGAGGAGTGACACCATTATCAGCCTGAACGTCAATGTCAGTCCCTGCTGCCAGAAGTGATCCAATAAGTAAGGTATCACCAAAAGCTGCTGAATATAGAAGACGAAGATCATATGACATATCCAGATATTGATTATCGGTGCGGGTTTGTGCGTATGAATATCGGCATGCCAGCGCGACAAGAAAGATTAAAATGAGCCTGTTCCCGGCAGTTTTTAAACGATCAGGTATCATATATGCAAATTTATCTCTTTATTAATTAAGTATGGCCATCCTGGATGGTAATTTTTGCTGAAGGAAAATATTCGCTTATTTTTGACCCGACCGAACAGGTTGTGATTACCATCTGATGAAATACAGAAGTATAGGTTTGATATTTATTTTGCTGTTTTTATTACCCAAAACACTTGTCACTCACAGGGTTGGGTTTAATAGTGATTTTCTGGTACCGGGTAATATAAGGATAACCAACGATCTTTCAGCCGGAAGAAATGCAGATTATATTGAACGCTTGTTTAATTCCTTTATGAGGAAGTGGAACATAATGGGTTCTTCTGTAGCTATTTCTGTTGATGGCCGGCTTGTTTTTGCGCAAGGGTTTGGTTATGCAGACACGGAGGGTTATATTGAAACGGAGCCATATCACAGGTTCAGGATTGCAAGTGTCTCTAAGCTTATTACGGCAATTGCTGTATTGAAGTTATGTGAAGAGGGCATATTATCTATTAATGACAAGGTTTTCGGACCTGACGCTATCCTTAATGATTCCATCTATGACAATCCACGCGATAAAAGGGTTTACAATATTACTATTGCTCATCTGCTTGGACATCAGGGTGGGTGGTCATTGCGGTATGGCGATCATATGTTTATCACACAGTCAGTTGCAAGACAGATGAACAAGAACCTGCCCCTTACTACATCCGATTACGTTAGATTTGCCCTTGATAGAAGACTTCATTATTCACCTGGTAGCGGAAGATCGTACTCCAATCTCGGATATGCCATACTCGGACTGGTAATAGAGAAGGCCTCGGGGATGAGATATGAAGATTACTGCAGGGAGAAGATATTTGAACCGCTCGGGATTCTGGATATGAAATTGGGCAATAATCTGGAATCAGGAAGATTGAATAACGAGGTCAGTTATTATGAACAGGAAGATGCCATCCCAAAACTGTCTGTTTACGGAACCGGACAGATAGTCCCTGCCAGTTACGGCGGAAATGATATTGAGTCACTGGGAGCTGCCGGAGCATGGGTGGCTTCAGCTCCTGATCTCCTGAAGATTTTGCTGGCAGTGGACGGTTTTGAAAGGTTTCCTGACATTCTTTCGGGGGAGATGATAAGGAAAATGACTGACATCAGAAATGGTTTTGCTCCATTGGGATGGAGATCATCATTTCCCAGCGGTGTCTGGTGGAGGACAGGGTTCTTCCCCGGTACCACGGCGATGATGAAAAGGCTTCCCAATGGAATGGCCTGGGTTGTGCTTATGAATTCAAGCGCATGGAACGGTCCCGAACTTACAAATGAGATTAACACTCTTATGAACAGGATTCTTGCACAGGTCAGGGATTGGCCGGAAGATGATCTGTTCCACTACTCGTTGCCTCTGCCGCTTAAGCAGCCTTTTAATTCCAATATCAATTAAGATGTGCTTTACTGTAAATGTGAATCTTGTCAAAGAGGAGCTTGAGAGTATTTATGGCCGAAATTACATTGATCATGAGAAATACAGGCCTAGTTACTATTATCATGCCTTCTCATTACCTCAAATGCCTGTTGTCTGTTCAGACAGGATAATCTTAATGAGATGGGGCCTGATACCGGGATGGGTCAGGGATGCCATGTCTGCTAAGGAGATAAGGATCAAAACCTTCAATGCGCGAGCGGAAACTGCAGATACCAAACCTTCATTCGCTGAATCATTCAGGGAAAGGAGGTGCATTGTTCCGGTCAGTGGCTTCTATGAGTGGCAGCACACCACTTCAGGTAAGTTACCATGGTATATAAGGTCATCTTCCGATGATTACCTTTCTCTTGGTGGTCTCTGGAGCGAATGGCTTTCGGATGATGACGGGAACAAAGTCGTTTCATTTTCCATTGTTACTACCGCGGCTAATGCCCTGATGAGTGAGATTCATAATTCAGGAAAAAGAATGCCCCTGATACTTGATAGCTCATCCGTCGAAAGATGGCTGGACGCAGAAACCGGGACAGATGAATTGAAGAGCATGATGGTGCCGTGTTCGGATGATTCTCTTTCTGCCTGGACAATTGGTCCGATGATTTCGGCACGCAACAGCGAAAAGAATACTCCTGATCTGATCAAGCCTTACAATTACGATATTAGCGGTACACTTTTTGATTAAGCAAAACTATTCAAATGGTTTTTCGGTGCGGCCCTGTGCTACAAAATGAAAAGTCAGGGTTCCGCTTTGTTTCGTGGGCGAGTCAGGGTTTCTGTTGAACCTTGATCTAAGGGCGTGGCTGACAGCTGTTTCCAGCAGGCATTGATTTTTAGTTGTGCTCTCCCCGGAGATTACTTTTGCTGACACTACCCTACCGTTTATGTCTACCTCTATCGAGAGGGAGACTTTCCCAGCTCCCTCACATTTATATACCGGGATTGGAAGGTAAGTGTGGTATCTGTTCTCAAGCCGGTAATATACGCGTGTGGGTCCCTGGTAATTTATCGGTTCTTTCTCTTCCTGAGTCTTAATATACTCTTCCCTCAGCTTCTCAGCTATTTCAATAGCCCCCTCTTCAGTTTCCCGTCTTTTCCATTCGTCGATGAAATTTTCCTCTCCAAGGAGTCCCTTACTGATCATCTCTTCCTTCACCATATCCTGGTATTCCTGGGGATCAATGACAGGGTTTTCAGGATTTGCAAGATTTCGAACTATATTCCTTATCATCCGGTCAATTTCATGCATCTCTTCATCAGAAAGGGGTAAGGTTGTAGTGATATCAGGGTCTGGTTCCTCAATATTATCTTCAAATACCAGAATAAATTCCTTCTCCCTCTCCCGTTTCAAAGTATTGAGCTTCACAGAAAAGAAAAGTATTGCGGCCAGCAAATGTATAATAACGGTACCCAATATACCTGCGAGTCTGCCTTCATACCTTCTCATAGGGTGCGAAATTATTAAATTATTACATTTGTCTGTTAAACATTTTGCCGTACCCTGATATTTTATGCAGGCTGAAATTATTCTTAATCAGATTTTAATTCTTGGTGTTCTGGTTCTGGTCGGGGTCACCGGTTCTCTTTTTAAAGTACTTACCGAGAATGCCAGGGATATTCTTGCCAAAATTATTTTTAATATTACCCTGCCATTGATGTTGCTGACAAATTTCAGCAAAATGGACATTACACCGAGATTACTGGTAAACAGTTTTTCGATGGTGGGACTTTCATTTGCTGTGATGATGTTCATGCTGCTTCTGGGCTGGCTGGGTACGGTATTATTGCGTCTCAGCAGGAGGGATGCAGCGATATTCAAGACTCACAGCGTTTTCGGGAACACCATCTATCTTGGCTATCCGGTAGTATATGCGCTTTTCGGAGATGAAGGCCTTCTGTATGCCAGCATGCTTCAGCTTGTTTCAACCCTTTTGATGTGGACAATAGGAGTGATCATGTTGTCATCAGGAAACGGAACCCCGGTCGGAAAAAGTATGCTCAAGGTGTTTAATATAAACACATACGCTATCGTTCTGGGTCTGATAATGTTTTTGGCAGGATTGAAGTTGCCAGAATTCCTTATGAAGTCACTGGGTGGATTGGGAAGTACAAATACTTATCTTTCAATGATTTATATTGGGGCGATGTTATATCATGCCAATCTGAGGGGTCTGTTTGGGAGAGGAGTAGTTTATTTTCTTACCTTTAACAAACTGTTGCTGATACCGTTGTTGTTGCTTGCAGTTTTCATAGCTCTGCCGCAGTTGACAGGTTATCAGCCCGACAAACTGGTCTTTTCGGTACTATTGGTTGAGACATCAATGCCCTGTATGGCTAACATTATAATACTTGCCAAGGTTTTTGGCGCGGATGAGAAACTGGCGACTGCCAATGTCTTTGTCTCTACTATTCTAAGTATTCTGACTTTGCCTTTCATCCTTTATCTGATGAGCATATTTCTCTGATCATACCGGAAACAATTACTAATATAAAATGCAAAGCCATGGGAAAATGTGATTTACATGAAAACATCAGAAACCGATGGAGTCCCTACTCCTTTTCAGAAAGGCCCCTTGATCCGGAAAAGATAAAATTTGTACTTGAGGCTGCTATCTGTGCCCCGTCAAGTTTCAACGAGCAGCCGTGGCTTTTTATTTATGCTGAAAGAGATGATCAGGCAAGCTTCAGGGAGTTTGTTGGTTTTCTTGATGAAGCTAACCAGATATGGGCAAGTCAGGCCGGAGCTCTGGTAGTAAACCTTACCCGCATTAAGTCGTCTGTCACCAGGAAGGAGAATTATTATGCCCTGCATGACCTTGGCATTGCTACAGGAAACATGCTGAACCAGGCTACTGCATTTGGGATTGATGTTCACGTTATGGGAGGGTTCTCAAGGCAGAGGGTAAGGAAGTACTTAAAGCTTGACGATGATATTATTCCTGTTGCCATGATGGCTCTTGGTTATTATGGTGAGAACGATCAGATACCTGAGGATGTTTCTGTCAAGGACAAAAAGAGAAGGAGCAGAAAACCATTCGATGAGGTTATCTTCAGGAACGATCCTCAAAAGCCGGGATTTAATTTTGATTAGACAGGAAATAGTATTTATAACTGATCACTTTTTTCTCTCATTTTTCAGAAGGCCTTCCCTGAGACCCTTAATGAATTTTGACCAGGCAAAGGGATTGAGGAGGTTGTTTTCGGGGAACTGGTTTCTGGTATAGGCTGCATTAGTGTATTGCCTTGCAATGTGCCTGTACGCTGCTTCGGGTGAAAGCCCGGAATTATCGATTATCTGTTTTTGGATAAGGATAAGGTTCTCGGTCATATTTTCAACTTCGTAGTCGTGAAAGTCGGTTTCAACAACTGCCCTCTTGAATTCGGCATATGAGCCCCACGGGAGTACCAGAACATCATGGATCGAAATGGTGTCATATTCCAGAAATACGTCTTTGAAGTACCTTGTTCCTTCAATATCGTGCGGGATGGGGAGCAGGGTTCTTTTGAAACCCATTGCAGTGAATACCACCGTATCGCCCGGGACACTTATAACGGAATAGATGCCAGAGTTTCTGCTTGTAGCCCCTTTTCTCAGAGTCATTGACATAATGGAAATGTTAGAAAGTGCATTTCCCTGCTCATCGTAAACAATTCCATCTACCTGTATATATCTCTGGGCAGTAAGGGTCTGTCCCTGCATGTTATATGTGACGAGACAGATCAGCGCAAATATGTACCAGATATTCCTCAATACCATTTATGAATTAAACGCAAATTTGGTTAAAAGAGTTCGTAAAATAGTCATTACAATCTTACCAAACCATAGATTTAACTTAATTTTATGATTTCGCTACTCTTAAAGAATTATAGTTCTTTAAGTTGTGGCAGATATTGGTGGAAGGAAAAATCATTTTGGTTTTTGGAAAATATAGCCATATTTACATCGGTATTGAAGGAAGTTTAAGATTTTAATATAATCCATAGGAGAATATATAGATGCAGAAGATGTTATTACTAGGGGATGAGTCAATAGCTCAGGCCGGAATTGATGCCGGCATGAGTGGCATGTATGCATATCCCGGTACTCCCTCAACAGAAATTATGGAGTATGTTCAGCGTTCGGCTGATGCCGGTGATAAGAGTATACACCGCGAGTGGTCAGCCAATGAAAAGACGGCTATGGAGGCAGCATTGGGAATGTCCTATGCCGGAAAGAGGGCGATGGTTGCGATGAAGCATGTTGGACTGAACGTTGCTGCAGACGGATTTGTGAATGCTGCAATGACAGGTGTCAACGGTGGCCTTTTGGTTGTGGCTGCAGATGATCCATCGATGCACTCTTCTCAAAATGAGCAGGATTCGAGATTCTATGCTAAATTCTCGTTCATTCCTGTGCTGGAGCCCTCAAATCAGCAGGAGGCATATGATATGGTTTATGCCGGCTTCGAACTATCTGAGAAATACAAGGTTCCGGTGATGTTACGAATAACGACACGTCTGGCGCACTCACGTTCAGGAGTCATAAGGCGTTCAGAACTTAAGCAGAACGATCTGTCATTGCCCTCAGACCCAAGGCAGTTTGTACTTCTGCCGGCAATTGCAAGGCGAAAGTACCATGCTTTGCTGGGAACCTATGAGACCCTGAAGCGTGATGCATTGCTTGACGGATTCAATAAGTACTATCCCGGATCAGATCGCAGGCTTGGTATTATTGCCTTTGGTATAGCCTATAACTACCTGATGGAGAACTACCCTGACAGGAATATACCTTACCCTGTACTTAAGATTTCGGCCTATCCGCCTGAAAACGTTATGCTTGAAAGGATAGATGCAGATGCAGATGAACTGCTGATTCTTGAAGAGGGTTATCCTATTATGGAGGAGTTAATGAGGGGCATACTTCCGGGTAGCAGGAAAATCAGGGGAAGACTTGATGGGGCGATTCCCAGAGAGGGAGAACTTAATCCCAATATTGTGGCTTCAGCCCTCGATTTACCATCAATACATGGTGGAGAGGTGCCGTCGATGGTGAGGATGCGGCCTCCTTCATTCTGCAAGGGGTGCGGACATGCCGATATGTATCTGGCCCTAAATGAAGCTCTTGCTTCTTATACTCCGGGCAGGGTCTTTTCAGATATAGGATGCTACACACTTGGAGCATTGCCTCCCTATAATGCGATTAACAGTTGCGTTGATATGGGTGCATCCATAACCATGGCAGTAGGTGCTGCAGATGCAGGACTGATACCGGCGGTATCAGTGATAGGAGATTCGACATTCACCCATTCGGGCATGACAGGATTACTTGATGCAGTGCTTAAGGATTCGCCTGTTACCGTTATTATCTCCGATAACTCTACCACCGGGATGACCGGCGGACAGAAGTCACATGCAACTGACAGGCTGGAAGCAATATGCCAGGGTCTTGGGGTAGATAAGGATCATATACGGGTTATTGTTCCATTGAAGAAAAACCATGAGGAAAATATAGCAGTTATGAAAGAAGAGCTGGGCTATAAAGGGGTTTCGGTTATCATTGCCCGGAGGGAGTGCATTCAGACAGCAACAAGAAAGAAAAAGGAAGCAGCCAAACAAACCGATAAGAACTGAATAGTATGAGAAACGACATAATACTGGCAGGTGTGGGAGGACAGGGCATTCTCTCAATAGCAGCGGTAATAGGACTGGCTGCAGTGGAAAAGAATCTTTATCTGAAACAATCGGAAGTTCATGGGATGAGCCAGAGGGGCGGCGATGTTCAGTCTCATCTTCGTCTTTCTGATACCCCGGTAGCCTCTGATCTTATCCCTTACGGTAAAGCCGACCTGATAATCTCAGTTGAGCCGATGGAATCACTAAGGTACCTTCCATGGCTTTCTCCCACTGGCTGGCTCGTAACAAACTCAACGCCATTTATCAATATACCTGATTACCCGGCAAAGGAAGATATCCTTGATGAAGTACGTAAGGTTAAGAATCAAATAATAATTGATGCTGATACAATCGCGAAGGAAGAAGGATCGGCAAGGTCAGGAAATATGGTAGTACTGGGTGCCGCTTCTCATTATATAGGTCTTCCTTATGAGAGCCTTCAGTCTGCTGTACGAACACTCTTTGGGAAGAAGGGTGAAGAGATTGTCTCAGTGAATCTGAAAGCCCTTCAGGCCGGACGTGATTTCAGTATGGATTAGCATAACTTCAGGTTAACCTTTTTTAACTGTTTATAAACATGTTGGGTGATTTCTACGCGTAGAAAGGATTTATGTATTTTGGTAGCTTACAAATCATAAACCTAACACCCTATGAAGAAATTTCTTTCACTTTGCGCTACCTGTCTGATTGCTGGTTCGCTTGTTGCCCAGGAAGCCAATTTCAGGGCGGCGGAAAAGTACTCTGCTGCAAATCTCAGGCCTACTACTGGAGATATGTCCCTTAATTTTGGGGGAAATAATGCCAACGCTGGCTGGGTAGGAGACTTTGACATCTTCTGGTACTCGTTTAAAACCTCTGCCGGTAAGAATTATTACTATGTTGATGCGGCAAAAAAGTCAAAGCGTCTCTTGTTCGACAGCAAATACATGGCGGCTCAGATTCAGTTACTGACAAAGAAAAACCACAATTTCAGGGATCTGTCACTACGCAATATTGAATTTGAGGAGAAGAGTACTACAAAATTTACCTTCGTTGCTGATTCAATTAAATTTCTCTATGATATGTCATCCGGCAGGCTTGAGATCTCAGATACGATCAAACGCACCAAACCTGAGAGAAGACCTAACTGGCTATCATACTCACCTGACAGCACATGGATAACCTTTGGGAGAGGTTATGATCTTTATCTGATGAAGGCGGGAGACAAGGACAGTGTTGAAATGAGGCTTACAACTGATGGAGAGGCTTATTACAGTTATACCAGTGCCTCAAATACCAGCGTACCGGATACTTCCAAGAGGGTTGCGGCACGTGTCAGCTGGTTCAAAAACTCCGAAAAGTTCTACTTAACGAAAAATGATACCAGGAAGGTGAAGGACCTTTGGGTAATAAATACACTTTCAAATCCGAGACCTACCCTGACGACGTACCGTTATGCGATGCCGGGGGAGGAGCATGTCGGTCAGAGTGAGTTGATAATATGGGAAGTGGCAACCCAAAAGCGTGTTGATGTTGATCTTAAGAAGTTTGCAAACCAGTTCAATTCAGTAAGATGGACTCCCAAAGAGAGTTCAGACAGGATGATCGTTACCAGAAGATGCAGGACCTACAAGCATATTGATATATGTTCTGTCAATGCCAATACGGGTGAGGTTAAGTTGCTTTTCAGTGAGACTGTTGAGCCCTATATTAGTTCCTGGAGTGGCGAAAGCCTTTATATACTGAATGAGGGTAAAGATCTGATCTGGCTATCGGAGCGTTCGGGATGGAAACAGATGTACCTTTATGATGGCGAGGGAAATCTGAAGAACCAGATTACTGATAACTATTTTGTTGTAGGGGGCATTCAACGGATAGATACTGCTGCAAGGGTTGTTTACTTCAATGCTTACGGAAGGGAACCGGATGTACACCCCTATTACAGTCTTATGTATAAATCCTCTATTGATAAGCAGGACGTAACATTAATTACGAAAGAACCGGCTAACCACTCCATGTCAATGTCAAAGAGCAATAAGTTTATTGTAAATACCTATTCAACAGTAGACATGGCCCCCAGAATAGTTTTAAGGGATGCTTCAGGCAATGTTATTATGGACCTTGAAAATGTCGATCTTACAGAACTACTCAAGACAGGATGGAAACCTGCCGAGCCTTTTATCGTGAAGGCCCGTGACGGAATAACAGATCTTTACGGGGTAATGTACAAACCCTTTGATTTTGATTCGAGCAGGAAGTATCCGATTATCTCTTACGTATATCCCGGGCCTCAGACTGAGTCGGTGCCATACGGCTTCACCGTTGGAGGTAATCATGCTGCCCTTGCACAGCTTGGTTTCATTGTAGTCAATTTCGGTCACAGGGGAGGCAGCCCGATGAGGGACCAGTATTATCATTCCTACGGATACCAGAACCTGCGGGATTATGCGCTCGAGGATGATAAGTACGGACTTGAACAGCTGGCTGATATTCATGACTTCATAGATATTACCAGGGTAGGTATTTACGGTCACTCAGGAGGGGGATTCATGTCAACAGCGGCATTACTTACCTATCCTGAGTTTTACAAAGTTGCCGTATCATCTGCAGGTAATCATGATAATAATATCTACAACAGGAATTGGAGCGAGTCGAATCACGGGGTTAAGGAGATAAGAAAGACCGTAAAGGTTAAGGATGAAGAGACCGAGGAGGAACGCGAAGAGTTGAAAATCACCTTCGAATCAAAGCCGAAATCGAATGCGGAACTTGCCGCCAACCTCAGGGGTTACCTGCTTCTTGTGCACGGAGAGAGTGACAATAATGTCCATCCCGGAAATACATCAAGGGTTGTGGATGCTCTTATTAAAGCCAATAAGAGGTTCGATCAGCTCATGATACCTGGAGCCGCTCATGGATTCGGAAGTGCATCGGGATACTTCGAGAGGATGAAGTGGTATTATTTTGCCGAGCATCTTCTCGGCGATTACCGTAACAATGTTGATATGGATGATTATTTTTACAGGTAATTTACTGAAGAATAAAATAAAAAGGAGGCTGCCGGTTCAGGGCAGCCTCCTTTTTATTTTCCTAGGCATCCTTCTCCTTTTGTGACCGGAGGAGCAGGATGTCGGTAAGCACTATGTCGGTGAAGTATTTTACCGCTCCTTCCTTATCTTCATATGAGCGGTGTGATATTCTTCCCTCAACAGCGACCTCCCTGCCCTTTTTGAGGTATTTCCCGGCAATATCTGCCAGACCGTTCCATGCAACGATATTGTGCCAGGTAGTCTCTTCTACCTTCTGGCCTTCTCCGTTACGGAAACTCTCTGTGGTAGCGAGAGTGAATTTAGCCACACTTTTTCCCTTTTCCGTTTTCCTGATTTCCGGATCCTGTCCCAGGTTCCCGATCAGCTGCACCCTGTTTCTCAAACTGTTCATAGCACTTGTTTTTAGTTTAACAATAGCGAGTTGTATGAAGCAAACTTACAGCCTCCTGAGATAACGTTTCGGTTAATAAATGATTAAATACGTTTAATAACCATTTATTATCGTTTGTAACCGTTTAAAACGTTTTTTCCTATCTTTATCAAAACTTTAGCATTGTGGAAAGGAAGTGTCTCGATTGCGGTGACGTCTTAAGGGGCCGATCCGATAAAAAATTCTGTTCCGATCAGTGTCGTAATAACTACAACAACAGGCTGAACAAGGATGCCAACAGTTATGTCCGAAATGTGCATCAGTTGTTAAGGAGGAACAGGAGGATCCTTTCGGATCTTTACGATGAGGGCAGGGTCATGGTTCATAAGGATGCTCTTTTTGCCCTGGGATTTAATTTCAGCTTCTTCACACATACCATAGAAACTTCTTCCGGAAGCAGGTTCATGTATTGCTATGAATTTGGCATAAGAATAATTGAAGATAATTTCGCAGAGATCAGGGTGAACAGTGAATTCCTTGACCTGAACGGATAAAAAAAAGAACGTAACCAGCAGCCACAAAGGTGCCGGTTACGTCGGGTCATATCCATTTAATAATTACTTCCAGCTTGTATTGGCAAGATCCCAGAGATTAGCGAATGAAATCTTTACGACCTTTTCCATTATATCCCAGTCTATTGTTGATATCTCATCTGCAGGAGTATGATACTCCTCCCTGTGACCCGGTTTGAATCTCATAATAGGAATACCTTTGGCAACGAACGATCGGTGATCACTGCCTCCCGTCGGATTTTCGGAGGGCTGGTAATCAGGCTCGAGTTTAATATTATGCCGGGCCATGTTCTTTTCCGTTATTTCGCGGAAGAGAGGATGTGATGAGGTATAGGTCATTGTAACTGCATTTGGCTGATCATCGGCAATGTACCGCGATATCATATCGAAATTGATATGCATCTTGATATTTTCGAGAGGTACGGTTGGGTTATCAACCCAGTACCTGGAGCCCAGCAACCCTCTCTCTTCTCCTGTCCACAGAGCGAATACAATGGTTTTCTGAGGCTTAACGCCCGTTGACATAACGGCTTTTGCGATTGTCATGACACCTACTGTCCCCGAACCATTATCATCTGCACCATTCCAGATATAGCCGTTACCAATTCCCATATGATCGTAGTGTGCACCCACAACAATGAATTCATCCCTGTTTATGCCCTCAATTACTCCGATTACGTTGCGTACATTTATCAGGGATGCATTTACTGTAGAAGTTATCTTTATTCTCTTACCTGCAACCTCAGGAAATTGTGTTGCCTGGCGGGTGCCGAAACCAGAAACATATTGCTCAACCGTAAAACCTGATACTCCCACTATCTCATTGGCCAGCCGTGACGATACAGTTATTCTTGGCATCTGGGTCTGAATTACAGGCTGGAGGATTGAGTGGCTTGCCGATGGTCTGCCTGTTCTTGGTCTTCCCTCAGAAGGCGACATATTGAAGAAGTCCTTCTGTTCTATGCCTGAACTCAGAACAATAGTTCCCGGATTTACCTCAAGTACCGCAACTGCTCCCAGTTCCCTTGCTGCGATATCCTTTGAAACATTTATCTCATTGATATTTACTCCTGCGGTTCTAAGCGAAGCTGGAATACCTGATATTCTGAGTATGACCTTTCCCCTGACATCTTTCTTCGCGAAGTCATTTTGCCGGTCGGTTCTTATTCCATAGCCTACGAATACAACCGGGGCATCTATTTCGAAGCCTGCTGCAGTGTTTCTGAGTGAATAATCAACATTATATATGAAGTGAGTTGTTTTTGAGCCGGTCGTAGTTGCAGTTACCACCGATATTTCCTGCAGGTCACCGGGCATAGCTTTAACCAACTGGAAGTTCTGAAAGTATGAACGCTCCCTTTGTCCCTGACGGCCAGCTCCACCTCCGGCATACATTCCTGCGGGGCCGGCAGAAAAATCACCTCCGGGGGCTACTCCGAATAATTGAAGCATGCTGGCAATGTAGTCGCCCGACATGTATTCTCCCTTCTCACCGGTTTCTCTTCCTTCCATCCAGTCAGATGCAAGGAATGTAAGTTGTGCTTTCAGCACATTTTCAGTTATGGCATCAAGGCCTTTTATGACATCTTCATCTCTGATCTGTGATGAAGAGATCATGGGGAGCATCAATAATGCTACCGCAATTGTAAAAGTTCTGCAGATATTCATTTTATACTATTTAAGATCGTTATGTGCAGCATCCCAAACCTGAAGAAATCCAAGCTTTATGATGTTATGCATCTTTTCCCAGTTGATAAGGTTCACATGATCGCCCGGCTGGTGGTATTCAGGATGCATTGCAGCCATCCATGCGATTATGGGTATCTGGTTCCTGGTGAATGCCGTGTAGTCACTGCCTCCCGTAGGTGCAGGGTTAGCTCTGTAGTTCACTTCCAATCCTATCTTGTATCTCTCTACATTTGACCTTGTCCACTCCTCGAGTTTCGGATAGGTACTTGTGAAGGTCATACCGGCCATGTTCTTTTCAGTATCGTTTGCAGCATCACGGCCAATCATGTCATAATTGAGATAGAATTTGACATCAGAGATCTTTCCCATGGTAGGATACTGAGTGAAGTAATTTGAACCAAGAAGTCCTTTCTCTTCGCCTGTCCATGCACAGAAAATGATCGTTCTCTCAGGCTTTACGCCTGTTGCGGCTATAGCTTTGGCGATCATAAGGACACCCACGGTTCCTGAAGCATTGTCATCTGCACCGTTCCATACCCTTCCGGCCTCCATTCCCATGTGGTCCATATGGGCACCCACTACCACAAACTCATCGGTACTCTCCCCCTCAATCATGGCAACCACATTCCTTACCCTGACCCTCTGTGTCCTGACATCGGTGCTCACAGCTGCAGTTACACCACCGAGAATGACAGGCTTCGACCTGAAAGAACCTGCTGCGGCCTCGCTGATATATTTATTCAGCTCAATTCCGCTTCCCTGTAGAATATAGTTGGCTACTCTTTCAGTAATGGTGAGGTTTACCGGAGTCATTGGCAGGGTTGTCCCCTCAAGTCTCATCGATGTCCAGTTGGTCCTGCGGCTGCCTGTTTCAGCATATGAAATATTGATACCCTCTTTCATTACACCCCATCTTTTGGCTATGTCAGTCCCCGGGGTTACCTCTATAATACCTGCTATTTCAATACCAGCCAGTGCATCGTTCTTCATCCTGTTTATCTCAACTACTGTCTTTGCTTCGGTGATCTTCTTATACATAGCAGATTCAGGGTCGCCCGAACCCGGGAAACCGACAATTCTCAGAACTATCTTTCCCCTGAGGTCCATTCCTGCAAGTTCATTTATACCAAGACTTTTGTCGTTAATACCGTATCCGATGAAAATTACAGGGGATTCGAATTTGGTTGCCATTGTTCCCCGGAGCCCTGTATAGTCAACGCCTTCATCAAATGTTACTTCCCTGTTACCCTTTTTTATTGTGAAGACTGATGGTCCGGTTCCCGCCGTCTCAATAAGGGTGAAATTCTGGAAGTATGTTCGCTGCGATTGCCGCAGTTGCTCTGGCCCGATAAAGTTGCCACCCCTGCTCCTCGGGCCTCCTCCAAAGCCAGCCGGATCTCCTCCGGGAGCAGCCCCGAAAACCTTAAACATACTGGCAACGTAATCGCCTGCCATATAGTCGCCTCTCTCCCCTGTTGCCCGTCCTTCTGTCCAGTCAGATGCCAGAAATTCAAGCTGTCCCTTTATGGCATCGAGTGTGATTGCATCAAGCCCCTTTTGTTTTGGGTCAGTCTGTCCGCTTACGCTCATTATCGCTACGATCGCAGTCAGAATAGTTGAAATG
>JAWOIF010000128.1:0-53422 GCA_046484805.1 Bacteroidales bacterium | reverse complement strand
AGGCGTAAAGGGCGTATAAGGGCGTATAAGGGTGTAAAGGGCGTATAAGGGCGTAAAGGGCGTATAAGGGCGTAAAGGGCGTATTAGGCGTAAAGGGCGTATAAGGCGTATAAGGCGTAAACGGGGTGCATGGTTCAGGGTGGATGGTTTTGGTTTGGGTTTCGGATACCGGATACCGGGCAACGGCTAATGGCTATACCCGTTCCTGGCTAAGAGTGTGAATCAGAATATTAAGGTCTTTTTCTTTGGTGTTGTAATTGGTTATGCATGCCCTGAGGGTGCTTATACCGCATGTATTGTATACCGATATCCAGACTTTTCCGGTGTCGGTAACCCTGCGGCAGAAACGGGCTGCCTTCTCCGGATTGCCTTCAAGGTCTGCCAATCCGAAATTCACTATCGGCAATTTTGTATTATTGTATATCTTCCAGCCTGCTGCCCCAAGTTTATTCCTTAGCAGATCACCGGTTTCAAACTGTCTGTTAATGACCTTTTCATATCCTTCCCACGAATAGATAAGCATTGCCATAAAAAGCTTCAGTCCGGCAAATCGTCTCGACCACTGTATAGAATGTGTAAACGGATCAACGATCTCAAACTCCTTTCCCTCCTTAGGCATATAGTCAGCAGTTATTCTGAACGTTTCCAGCAGGGCAGAGTGGTGCCGTGTTATTATCATGCCCGCGGCCATAGGTACTGACAACCATTTATGCGCATCAAAGGTTATCGAATCTGCCAGTTCCATGCCATCAACCAGATGCCGGTACCTGGAAGATAAGGCGACAGCACCGCCCCAGGCAGCATCTGCATGATGCCACATATTATATTCACGGGCCACGCTGTCAATTTCCTTCACCGGATCGATTGCCCCCATCCCCGTGGTTCCAAGTGTCGAGACGACCATAACCGGCAGGTAACCATCAGCAATATCATCCTTTACCTGTTTGCGCAGCGCACCGACATCCATCGTGTATGATTGTCCGGTTGGAATATTCCTTACGCTCCTGCGGCCCATACCTGATAGTCCGGCTGCCTTCACAAAAGAGTGGTGACTCTCCTGTGAAACATATATTACCGGCCTGCAATCAGATCCGGGCAATCCGTCCTCTGCAAATCGCGGCACAAAACGGGTAAGAGCCATTAGCAGGGCAGTGTGGTTTGCCTCGGCTCCGGCATTGGTAAACGTGCCATCAACTGAATCCGGCTCATATCCGAACTTTCGTCCAAACTCCCTGATAACATAGTTTTCAGCCTCAACGGCAAAGGGAGAGTGCGACCATGCTGCTAACTGAGGATTATAAACGGCGGTAATGATATCGGCAATAATCGCTGCGAAGGCCGGTCTCGGATTGAAGAGCCCGTAGTAGCCCGGGTGAGAAGTATGAACTATAAACTGGTCGAGACCAGCGGTAACATAATCAATCGCGTCCTGCAGACTTACCGGCGTGCTGAAGTCAACCGAGCAATAATCGCGTACCAATACAGGATCAAGCGGCGGAGCTACCCTCACCTGTGAAGGATCGCTGTAATGCCTCTCAAGCTTCCCGATTAGATAAGTCCAGACTTTACGCCGATCGCCTGCCGAAAAATCAAAATTATCCATATAAACTCCTTTTCATAACCCTCGTCAGAACCCGGCACCGTTTACCCGATACCGGATACCATTATTTATCATTTCACCAGTTTTCGATATTTTATACGTCTCGGGCCCTCGGAGTTCGTGCGTTTCATATAGGTCCCCTCATATTCGGTGTACGAACCCTCAAACCAGACCACTTTTGAATTACCCTCAAAAGCCACTATGTGTGTTGCAACCCTGTCAAGGAACCACCTGTCGTGCGATATTATTACAGCGCAGCCGGCAAAATTCTCAAGACCCTCTTCGAGGGCACGCAGGGTATTTACATCGATGTCATTCGTGGGTTCGTCGAGCAGCAGCACGTTGGCACCTGATTTTACAGTAAGGGCAAGGTGTAACCTGTTGCGCTCACCTCCTGAAAGCACTCCGCACTTTTTCTCCTGATCTGCACCGGTAAAGTTGAATCTCGCAGCATAAGCCCTGGCATTAACCGGTCTGTTTCCCAGCATTATCTCATCTTGTCCGCCCGATATAACCTGGTAAACGGTCTTTTCAGGATCAATTGCCGCATGAGACTGGTCTACATAACCCGGAACTACTGTCTCTCCAAGAGTAAATGACCCTGAATCACAGCTTTCCTGTTCCATTATCATTCTGAACAGAGTGGTCTTTCCGGCGCCATTAGGGCCTATTACGCCAACGATACCGTTAGGTGGCAGTTCGAACGACAGGTTTTCGAACAGCAGCTTATCTCCGAATGCCTTTGTAACCTTTTCTGCAATAATAACCTTATCACCAAGTCGCGGACCGTTGGGAATTACCAGTTCGAGTCTCTCTTCCTTCTGTTTTACGTCCTGATTCAGCAGGTTTTCATATGCTCCCAGACGAGCTTTCGATTTGGCATGCCGGGCTTTGGGCGCCATACGCACCCAATCAAGTTCGCGCTCCAGTGTTTTTCTCCTTTTGACGTTACCTTTCTCTTCAATTTCAAGTCTCTTCGCCTTTTGTTCCAGCCACGAAGAGTAATTGCCCTTCCATGGGATTCCCTCTCCCCTGTCGAGCTCAAGAATCCATCCTGCCACATTATCCAGAAAATATCTGTCATGCGTAACGCAGATTACCGTTCCCTTATATTGCTGCAGGTGGGTTTCCAGCCAATGAACCGATTCGGCGTCAAGGTGGTTGGTAGGCTCGTCAAGCAGAAGAACGTCAGGCTGCCGCAACAAAAGTCTGCAGAGTGCGACCCTTCTCTTTTCACCACCCGAAAGAATGCTCACAGGCGTCTCTCCTTCGGGACACCTGAGCGCATCCATCGCCCTCTCAAGCCTGTTCTCGAGGTTCCAGCCATCATGAAAGTCTATCTGCTCCTGCAATAAAGCCTGCCTGTCCATCAGCTCCTGCATCTTATCAGGATTCTCATAGATTTCAGGATCGCCAAACCGGTTATTAATATCATCATATTCCTTCATCACCTCAACGATCTCCTGCACTCCCTCTTCAACAACCTCACGAACAGTACGTGTTTCGTCAATAAGAGGTTCCTGGTGCAGAATGCCCGCGGTGTAGCCCGTTGTGAATGCCACCTCTCCATGATATGCCTTGTCCTCTCCGGCAATTATTTTCAGGAGTGTTGATTTTCCTGAACCATTCAGTCCGATAATGCCAATCTTGGCACCCAGAAAAAACGACAGTGAAATATCCTTTATCACCTGTTTGTGAGGAGGGTAGGTCTTGCTGACCCTGTGCATCGAGAAAATGATCTTATTGTCTTCACTCATTGTAAACATAATTTATGAGGCAAATTTAACAGATTTTTCGCGCCTGTCAGAAATTGGTAAGGTTTCATTATTTTTGTTTGCCTTGAATTACCTGATACCATACAGGATTATTACCCGGATAAACCGTAGAACTAGTATTTCACTGGTTATTCTTGCAGGCATTTTAGTATCAGCATGTTCATCGATGATGATGCCAAAGGATAACAGCCGATGCAATAGTTTCAGGCCCGAAGGATTGAGCCTGAAGGAGGCTTTACCATTTTCAGTAAAGTACGTCAGAAAATATTTCAGTCTGAACTGGTGTGCTCCTGACAGTCTCAAGAACCACTTTGCCAGTCAGGCCGACCTCATCAGTAACCTTAGCAAGAGAAACCCTGAAGGCGAAGAGTTAGTCACCATTGCTTTTACAGGAGACATAATGTGGATACGTAACGGTTGGAACACCTTTGCTGATGCCAGGTTAACAGAGAGATTATCCTCTATCGACATGCTTTTCGGCAACCTTGAGACTCCTGTTGATACACTTTCAGGTGTGCCTTCCCTTCTCCCCGATTATGTTCGCTACAATGCACACCCTGGTCTGATAAGGTCATTTCGCAGAAGTGACGGCAGCAACATTTTCACGGCATTATCGCTTGCCAACAATCATGCATTCGACAGGGGCGCTGCCGGTCTTGCGGGAACCCATGCGTTCCTGCAAAATGAAGGTATTATCGCGACAGGGGCCGCACTCCCCGGTGACAGTGTGCCCGGGTATGCCGTGGCAGAAAGCAAGGGGTTGCGTATTGGCTTCTATGCCGCCGGATGGGGCATGAACAAGCCAGAGCTGATTGAAAATGGGAAACTGGAAATGAACATCCTCCCCGGCATAGCTCCTCTTAATGAAGAAGAGACAGATATTTCAGAGATAGTTTCGATACTGACAAAGATGGATTCAGACTCTGTTGACTTTAAAGTTTTATTTATGCACTGGGGTTATGAGTACGAAATGTACCCTGATGTTGCCATTGTCAGGCTGGCCAGGAGGCTGGCTGAGGCAGGTGCAGACATGATTATAGGAAGCCACCCTCATGTGATTCAGCCCGCCGAGATCTGGGAGACTCCTGCAAAGGCAGATGACTCAGGGACAGCGGTTCACAGGACTTTAATAGCATATTCACTTGGTAACTTAACGACGACAATGTATTCTCCGGCACACCGTCTGGGAATGGTATTACCGGTGACCATCTGCAGGTCAAATGATTCAGGAGAACCTGCATGGCATGTTGGTAAACCCTTGTTTGTATATAATCATGTTCGGGGTCTGGCCGGGAAAAAACGCCGGCTCATGCTTTATGATGACTATATCGGGGAGATGCAGTTACGTTCTAACCGCAAAGCCAGAAGGATAGCCAACAGACTGGAACCTGTCTTTAATATTGCTTTTTGAACATTACTATAGTCTCGTCCTGCAGCAGAACCCAGATAGTATAAACACCGGAAAGGGTTCCAATCGGAATATTAAGGCAGCAAACGGCAGCAACCACAATAGAGAGTATACGTGCCCATCCTTTGTTTGCCAGAAGGCCTACGGCCCCGATAATCCCAAGTATTGATATCAATCCGACAACAATAAATAAAAAGGAGATTATACCCTGCACAAAAGGCATCACTAATTCGGGGATCTCCTCTTGCGGAATAAAATCAAAAGCAAACCTCACGGCAATGCTGGCAATAATAATACCGATCAAACCTAATGTATGCAAAGCAATCCTGATAGCAGCAACTGCGGTTACATGCTTTTTCATTCTGTTCTCTTCCATGACAATATTTTTTTGCAAGTTAAACATTTATGATATATATGACAAAGACTGCCTGCTGTTCTCTATTGCTGCACCGCTCTCACCACTTATGCTAAAAATTGTTAAATACAATGCATAACATACCTTTGGGCACCGGACTTTGCCATAAATTTCTTAATATGAGCTGTTTTTTAAACCTTACACCACGATGGATATGAATAACAGAAAGAGACTTTTGATCAATGTCCTGGCGATGATGATGGTCCTCTTGCCATCACTCCAATCACCTGCAAGGCAGAAGGTTCCGATTACCTTCGACAAATACCATGGTTATACGGGAACCGTTGACTATCTGAAAAAGGTGGCAGCGGCTCACCCAGACATAACAGAGTTGGTACAGATAGGAACCAGTACTCTGGGTCGTCCCATGTATGTTTTGGTAATTTCAAATATGAAAAACGGAACTACCATTGACAAGCATGTTACCCTAAAAAACATGCGCAGGGAAAATATTCAGAACGTGCCTCCCATGAAATCGCACCTGGGCAAGCCCGGACATTTTATGAGTGGGGCCACCCATGGTAATGAGTATACGGGCACCGAGGTGTGTCTCTACATAATTGACAAGCTTGTGTCAGGTTATGGAGATGATCCTTCAATAACCAGGCTGGTTGACAGGGTTTCCTTCTACATCTGCCCGATTGACAATCCTGACGGTGTATATAACAGTGTTGAAATGGGTATACCACAGCGGTCCAATTCAATGTACCGTACCTCTAACCTTGAAGGAAAACCGGTGCCAGATGGTCTGATTCCTCAGTTCAGATACAAGCATCCTGAAGGTGAATATGTGATTGATGACATTGATCCCCGTCTTATGGTACGGCTCAGATCTGATGAAACGACTTCAAAAGAACGTTACAAGGTTGTAACTACCTATTTTGATGATGCAGGAAACATCAGAAAAGCACAGGAGAGATCAGACGGCATTGATATGAACAGGAACTACCCGGAGGGCTGGTGGACTGAAGACGGGAAGCCCGGAGGCACAGGTTTCTATCCGACCTCAGCAACCGAAGTTCATGCAAGGGTTGAGTTTTTCATGAACCACAGGAATATTCTTAATGCACAGTCTTTTCACACATCAGGTGGTTTTACATACCGTGCCATGGGAACGGCACCTCATACAAGCATGAATGAAACTGATGTAGCCTATTTTGATTTCATCATGGGTAAAAAATATCTCGAAATACTCGGAGAAGAGGTTCCGGAAGCCTGGCTGTACCCTGAAAAAATCGACCAGTTCCGTGAAGAGATGAAAGAAAAAGGAGCCAATAAGTACGCTCAGATTCGTGGTTATGAACTTCCCCGGTACTGGCGTGTAAGCTATAATGAGAATGCCGACAGGCGTTACGGTTACGGTATGGACTCTGACTGGCTTTACGCTCAGCTTGGCATGTTTGCAGTTACAACGGAGCTATGGAATGCATCAAAGGATATACCAGGGCTGGTGATTCCTGAAGGTCCCAACAGACAATTGGCACTTCAGCGTGCCCTGCTGAAATATCAGGACGAAAAGTATAGCGGAAGGCTGTTTGTCAACTGGAAGAAAACCAGGCATCCCGACCATGGTGAAGGAGAGATGGGAGGATGGCGAACCATATATGCCTCCAATAATGCTTTTCCGGGAGAACCCCTGCTGAATGTATGCGAAAAGCACTGGCAGTTTGAGAAGTTCAGGGCAGAATTGCTACCCGAGATAAAAATTGCCGCGGCCTCAGCAAAAGTTGTTCACTCAGGTAACGCAGCCGAAGCAACCATAACATCTGACGGAAATATCTTTACCATAAACAAAGGAAAGGGTTCAGGCCGTTACCGGCTTATTGAAGTTAAGGCAACCATAGAGAACACCGGAGGTCTGCCTACACAGCTGACCCGTGCTACATCGTCACCAAACCTCAGGGAGGATGTGGTTTGGCTAATCACCGACCGTGATAAAGTCGAATTCATTGAGGGGTCTGTCTGGCAGAGTATTGGAGTGCTGGGAGGCACAGCTTCAGTGCCGGGCATCATCCGTGGAGGCAATAACAGTCGCGAGGTGAAGTGGCTGATTGGTGTAAAGGGGGATGCTCCGCTTAAGATCGTTGTCACTTCCCAAAAAGGCGGAACGGTGGTCAGGGAATTAAAAGTAAACTAGGGAGGAACCGATATGAAAACTATAAAGAGACAATTTACAATCGCTGCAGTCGCACTGATAACCATCATCGTTCTGTTACCACAACCCGCCGGAGCCCAGAAAAAACTGCAGATGAACATGGGCGGTTATAGCGGAGATCTTGACTTTCCGATATCATGGAAGAGGTATTATAACTACGCTGAATGGACAAAGATAATGCATGACCTTCAGAAACAGTACCCGCAACTGACCGATATACAAAGCATTGGGAAAAGCCGTATGGGACGTGACCAGTTCCTGCTGACAATTACCAGCAAAGCAACCGGCGAACATGGAGATAAACCTGCAATGTGGGTCGACGGAGCCATTCACGGTAATGAAGTAAACGGAATTAGCTGTTCATTGTATCTGGCATGGTACCTGCTTACCAGATATGACTATGATCCTTTTATACATAACCTGGTCAACAAATACACTTTTTACATACTGCCTGGCTTAAATGTAGATGCCAATGACAGTTA
Source organism: Bacteroidales bacterium (assembly GCA_046484805.1). Lineage (GTDB taxonomy): Bacteria > Bacteroidota > Bacteroidia > Bacteroidales > VadinHA17 > SLNP01. The sequence goes on along the minus strand of JAWOIF010000128.1, from coordinate 45,587 downwards.
CGTTGCATTCCCTAACACTGAGAACAACCCCAGGGAAACATACCGGCCCGAGGATAATGACGGAGACGGATTATACGATGAAGACATGACAGAAGACGTAGACGGTGATGGAGAACTCACAATGATGTACCGTGAGGACCCGAAGGGTGACTTCAGACTGTCGGCAGATAAGAGGAGGTTCATCAGGGTGGAAGATGATAGTTATGTTGGCCTCAGGTTTGAGCGTATTGGATCTGAAGGATATGATAACGATGGTGACGGAAGGTTGAATGAAGATGATTTAGGCGGACCCGATCCCAATCGTAATTTTCCCTACGGCTGGAACCCGCGTGACGGTGAATATTATCCCCTTTCAGAACCTGAGACCAGAAATGTCTTTGAGTTCCAGATGAAACATAAGAACATATTTGCCTCATTCCACTACCACAATACCGGTCGCCTGATAATGTTTCAGGCTCCACCGGCTGTACGCACATCAGCAGAAGCCCAGACACAATATAACCAAACGGTATCCACAAGGCTCGCAGAGATGCGCAAGACCAACAAGTATGCCCAGCTGTACACAAGGCAGGTGTCTCCCGAGTACCGCCATGACATGGATGTACAAACCAAAATAGTATCGGAAGGAGCCTATATTCTCAAGAACTACAATCCGGTAATCGGGGGATTGTCAGGACAGGCGCATGCCTCAGCCTACTATATGCTGGGCGCATACAGTTACCTGATGGAACTATGGGGATCTCCAGCACCTTTTGCCGACATTAACAATGACAACAGGGTGAGCGACGAAGAGTTCCAGAAATGGCTTGAGCTCGATCTGACCGAGGCTGGTTGGCTGGTTCCCTACCAGTTCGATCATCCAGATTTTGGACCCATCTGGATGGGAGGAACGGCACGCAAACATATTGGACGCACACCCCCCTCAAGGTATATAGAGCATGAAGCAGAAAAAAATGTACTTTTCGTACTCTACTGCGTCAATCAGTTCCCGGTGGTCAAGATAGACAATATCGATGTTGAACCCGTCAATGCAGATGTCTATAAGGTAACCGTTACCGTTTCAAACGATAAGGTGTATCCAACCGCCTCCGACATGTCGGTTCAGCTTGGGAGAGCAATACAGGACAAGCTGACGCTGCAGACCTCAAACAACATTTCAATCATGCCTGTGGGGGCCACTACTGCACGAGGCGGCGCCAGGGGTGGTGCACAGGCAGCAGCTATGCGTGGTGGAACCGGGGGCGCCCAGGCACGAATGACCAGCAGCAAGGAGGTTCAGTTCCGGTTAAGGGGACAGGAAAAACTTTCATATACCTATCTTGTTTCAATGACAGGTAATTCGGGTTGGCTGGAATTCGACCTCTGGTCAAAGAACGGAGGCACCGATAATAAGAAAATGGAAATCAAAATAAAATAGTTCTTTTATCATAATATTATCTGAAATCCCTCTTCCTGCAAAGAAGAGGGATTTTTTAATATTAAGTATACCGTCTGGTGTTTGTAAAAAAAAGCTTCTTATATTTGATATATAATAATTATGGTCCATGAAACGCAAAGTAGCATATTCAATACTTTTTCTTCTGATTGCAGTGTCAGTAAACTCATGTGAATTACTGTTGCAAAACTGCAAGACATGCAAACAGGTTATGTACAATAATGATGGTACTGTTTTCCAGGAATACCCTGAAGCCGTTTACTGCGATGAACAACTTACCGAAATACTGGCCAAACAGCCAATAACCAGCGGATCAACAACTACAAAGTGGGAATGCAGATAATGCCCCTGTTTCAGATTTTAATATAATTGCCCTATTATGAAACGAATATCTTTATACGCAGCCGGATTTATTCTGATGACAATTTCGCTTACTTCATGTGAAAGTTTATTCCAGAACTGCAAACTTTGCAAGCAGGTCACATATGATGATGGAGATTTAATAAATCAGACTTCCGAGACTGAATACTGCGGAACTGACCTTACATTGATCCTTGCAACGCCTCCTGTCGTGGTAGGTACGTTGACCACCCAGTGGGAGTGCAGATAATCAGTACCTGACACCTATCAGGGTTACATCATCGATCTGAGGGTTATCACCCTGCCATTCCACGAACAGGTCGTTTAGCCTCTCCCCCTGCTTAATCATTGGCATCTCCGATATCTTTACAAGTTCCTCCTTCAACCGGGCTGACATGAATTTCCTATGGTCGGGGCCACCGAACTGGTCGGCATACCCGTCAGAGAAAATGTAGAAACAATCCCCTTTCTGCAAATCAATTGTATGGAGAGTAAAGTCTCCCATCCTGTAATGAATTGCCACCGGCATTTTGTCAGGCCGGTAGTGAATTAGTTCGTTGCCTCTTATCAGATAAAGCGGATTGTTTGCTCCGGCATAGTAAAGTTTGGAAGTACTGAAGTCAACGACACATACAGCCATATCCATCCCATCCTTTACCTTATCATCCTCTTCCGACTGTTTGAGTGAGCTTATGATCTCGCTCCTCAGATTGTTCAGTATCTGATCGGGCATAACGACATTCTTGGCAAGTACTATTTCATTCAACATGGTAACACCCAGCATACTCATAAAAGCACCGGGAACCCCATGGCCGGTACAGTCGGCAGCAATTATTATCTGCAGGTTGTCACGACGGGTCACCCAGTAGAAATCACCACTTACTATATCGAGAGGTTTGAAGAATACAAAATGGTCGAGATCATCGCTGAATAGTTCAAGCGACGGAAGAAGAGCTGTCTGTATCCTCTTCGCATATTCGATACTGTCGGTAATATGCTTTTTCTGATATGCAATCTGGTCACGCTGCATGGCTGCAATGTCTCGCTGCTTTTCAATTTCATCCTTTTGAGCAGTTATTGTACGATTCTTCTCCTCAAGTTTAACATTTGCCTCCTTCTTGATACGATAATTGCGATAAATAATGTAAGCCAGAAATATGAAAAGAAGTAGCATGAAAGAGACAAACCATAGTATGAGCTTCTGCTTTTCAAGTGTAGCCAGCTGGGTCTTAATCCTATCCTCCTGCTGGCCGATCATCAAAAGCTGCTCATCAAGCTTTGTCAACTGGGCTGCAATCTCTTCCCTCTGGGCAGTCAGCACCTCTCTCTGCCCGGCAACCTCCTTTTGCTGAGTCTCTATTGTTGATCGCTGAACTACAATTTCACGACCCTGCCTGCCGATCTGTGCCATCTGACTGTCAAGCTGTTGCTGCTTTTCTATCAGCACCCTCTCCTTTTCCTCAATAGCCCTGTCGAGACTATCCAGCAGTGCCTTCTGCATAACTATCTCAGCCCTCTGAGCTTCTATAACCTCCTGTTGTTCCATTATCTGCTGCTTTTGCAGCTCGATCTCTTCCATTGCCAGGTCAAAAAGATTCTCCCAGTCCTCTTTGGTCTTTATAGCCTGATAGAGGAAAAGCTGATTGACCGACATCCCGGCCTCAATTATCTTGTCCTCATGAACCTGATACCTGGGTTTTCCTTCCACAACTATAAAATTGATCATCGACTCATTAAAGTCATAACCTTCTGTGATCAGCATTGTCTGTTGTCCCTTGATCATCTCCTTTACCTTCATGAGGTCGAATCCGCTATTCTTGTTTACATAGAGAATCTGTGTCGGAATGATCTTGTTCTCCTCCCTTATATAAACGATGTCAACCGGTTTATCCTGTATCCGGGTCCGTGTCCGGGCCAGGTTTCCCATTTCCCAGAAGAGAGCTGCATTATTATCCAGAACACTTATCCTGAAGAACTCCTTATCCTTCAAATCCTCTCCGTAATCAATATAACGGGCCATATCGAATATATAAAGTGCCCTTGTAGAATTGTCAAATCCCTCCTGCGCTACTGAAGTCATCGTCACTAAAAGATATGCAACTAAAAGCAACATTAATCTTGCATTTTTCTCAACTCTTGTCATGTCAGATAATTTATAGGCTTAAAATCTATTTATACCAAAAATAGTAAATTGAAATTTTACATCATAATATTTTATTATGTTAATAACTTGTTAAAAACTGAGGGCAATAACTACCTTAACCTCGGTTCCAGTTATTATTTTTACATAATATTACAACCAGCACAGCACCTCAGCAATGTTGAACTTTACCCTGTCGGACCTCAGTAACAAGAGCATTATTATAGTTGACGATGACGTCCCCTCGGTGAAGTACTACGAAACACTGCTGAAGAATACGGGCGCGGAAATTACAGTTCTTAAGAACGGCAGGGAATTCAACGATCTGATTTCACTTGAAGGTGTTAGTGTAGATTTCGTTATCATGGATTTCCTAATCCCATATATCAACGGTGTTGACTGCATCAAGCTTTTAAGGAAAAGAGACAAGGATACTCCGGTAATAATGGTAACAGCCTATAGCTCCGACCAGATCAGGAGAGAAGCATTCGTTGCAGGCTGCAATGAATTTGTCCTTAAACCACTGTTCCCCGAAAAGCTGTTGAACCTGATTGAGAAGTATCTGGTCAGGAAAGAGTATGTACAGTAGCAATCGTCACGATCTAGCCTCCCTCCCCGTAAGCCCTGCGGATGATCAAAAATGAGGCATACAGGTTCTCGAGCCTTTCATTCATTTCACCTCCCCTCTCTTCATAACCGTTTGCAACCAGTGAATCAGCGATTCTGGAAACATACTGCATGGCTATCTGTATCTCATACTCAGATGAGTAAACAAATCCGGGAGACTGAGCCAGGAAATACTCTATCCGCCTGAAAAAATAATCAGCCCCATCTTCAGCTATCTCCAACGCTTTTTCGTCTATTCCGGCAGCAAAGCAGGCTGACACCAGATCGGGAGTGAACAGGTCATGCGGCAACTTACTGAAAGGAAGTTCAGTAAGGCAACGATCCAGCACCATAACAGCCTTCTCCATTTTACCTTCAGCAGCAAGTTCTGTAGCCAGACGGGCATAATGGTATCTTGCCTTAATGACGGTCAGAGTCCTCTTGTGAAAGTAATCGAGGTAGACATCCGGCTCTTTTGCCCCCCTCCAGCTAAACCTGTTCATCATATTCTCGTAAAGAATATCGGTATCGACCCTGCCGTAGTCAAGCCAGCTATTGTTGTGGGACTTAATTGGTACAAGCCTGTATGCAGTCCCCTCCAACTGAAAATACTCCTCCAGACCCATTGCATCATTATGATACCCCGAAACAAAATAGATTGGTCTTTCCCAGTCATTATGAGCAAGCAGATCTATCAGCATCAGCTGGCTTTTCAAAATTGCATGTCCGGTAAGTTTGATGTCGATATAGGGTACAACCATGTTGGCATTTTCAGGTTTCACCGTTCCGTTTGCAATAACTTTCTCCCTGTCAACAGGTATCCTGATGGTTCGGGTGGGTATATAGTCAATCTCTTCTGTTGGAGAAATTTTAATTTTCGCTGCGGGATCATCGCTTCTTACAAAATCGATGACCATTGAGGCACCAGCAGCTTCCTTGTACCTCTCGACAATATAGACCTGATTGTTTATTCCTTCAAAATATTTCTCTCTCGGAAGTGTCAGTGGCAGAGGATCAGATTCGTAAGCCTTCATCTTCATCTGGTCAATATACCAGTCAGTATTAAAGAGCATAAGATTGCATACTCTCACATCTGTTCTGACGCCTTCCACCTCCTGGGCATACCAGAGCGGGAAAGTATCGTTGTCGCCATTGGTAAACAGTATGGCATTCGGTGCACAGCTGTTCAGATAATTTGAAGCCACATCAGTAGTCAGGTATCTGCCCGACCGGTCATGATCGGCCCAATTCTCTGCTCCCATCAGCACAGGAACAACCATTGATATTGCCACCGCCAGTATTGCGGCGGTTTTACGGTTTACAATCCTGGAGAATAAATCATATAGGAATAGGACCCCAATTCCTATCCATACCGCAAATGCATAGAAAGACCCGGCATAGGCATAGTCTCTCTCCCTGGGTTGATTTGGATACTGGTTAAGGTAGATGACTATTGCCAGTCCGGTTAGCAGGAACAACAAGCTGACAATCCACCAGTTGCGCACATCACGATTCAGATGGTATATAAACCCGAGCATACCCAGTAGCAGCGGGAGCAGGTAGTATTTATTACGTGACGGATCATTTTTCATTTCATCGGGCATACCCTTTACGGTTCCCACCCTTATTCGGTCGAGAAAATCAAAACCTGATATCCAGTTGCCGTTGACGGCTCCGCCCTGGCTCTGTACGTCATTCTGCCTTCCTGCAAAGTTCCACATGAAATACCTGAAATACATAAACCCTATCTGATATGAGAACATAAATCTCAGGTTCTCGCTGAAACCAGGCCTTCTCTCTACCCTGCGGTCTCCAGTGGAGGGATCAGTAACCTGAACCGGAACACCCTGCACCCTGCCCCACTCTTTATACCTCTGAATATGGTCAGGAGAATCACTCCACATTCTTGGAAAAACTGTCTTGAACCGGTCATCATAAATCCTCTCGATGCTCCTGTGGGTAATTACATAGCTGTTTCCAACCTGATTGTATGTAGGCTTTCCTTCAGTCTTGTAATCTATAACCGGGGCATTGTAGTACTGCCCGTAGAGCAGCGGCCTCTGTCCGTACTGTTCACGGTTAAGGTAATAGATCAGGTTAAAGATATGTTCGGGATTATTTTCATCCATTGGCGGATTGGCAGAAGACCTGATAAGAATAAGGGCAAATGAAGAATAGCCTATAAGTATTACCATCAGCGAGGTAAGAGCCATATTTAAAAGATCGCGCCCCTTTTGTGCAGATATCCAGACCAGCAGGCCTATTACAGACAGAACTGCAATGTTGAGGATAATCGAATCTGAAAGGAGCCACATCCCTGAGAGCAGTATCGCTGTCATGGTAATTACAGTCAGTCTTATCCGGCTTACTTTAAGCATCGATAACCTGACAGCCATAATAACGAATACAGCCAGCATGATCACATGCACCAGCACTCCTGTATGGAATGGTAACCCAAGAGAATTGATGAACAGAAGTTCGAAACCTGACGATACCACAAGCACCCCGGGTATTATACCGTACATTATCAGAACCAGAATTATCAGCGATACAGCGACGGACAGAGCAAACCCTTTCCAGGTAAAGGAAAACCTCCTGAAATAGTATACAAATGTAATTGCCGGTATTACGAGAAGGTTAAGAAGGTGTACGCCGAGTGAAAGCCCCATAAGGTATGCTATCAGGATAAGCCATTTGTCTGCATGTTCATCTCCGTAACTCTCCTCCCATCGCAATACAGCCCAGAAGACAACAGCCGTAAACAGCGAGGATGTTGCATAAACCTCGCCTTCAACAGCTGAGAACCAGAAAGTATCAGAAAAAGTATACGCAAGCGCCCCTGCAGCTCCTGCACCCATTATGGCAATCATGTTTGCGGTTGTGAATTCATTCTCATCCCTATGGAACATTCTCCTTGCAAGGTGAGTAACCGACCAAAACAGGAAAAGAATCGTGAAGGCACTTGCAAGTGCAGAAAGGGCATTTGCCATCAATGCAACCCTGGTTACATCATTACCGGCAAAAAGAGTAAAAAAACGACCCATTAACATAAATATCGGTGCTCCGGGAGGATGGCCGACCTCCATCTTGTAGGCTGAGGCTATGAATTCACCACAGTCCCACAGGCTGGCAGTTGATTCCATCGTAAACAGATAGGTAACCGCAGCTATCAGGAAAACTACCCATCCGGTTACATTATTTATGAATCTGAAATCTTTCATTACACTCTTTTTTTGCATACGGAGGGATTTGCCGGACGAAAATAGGAATTTTGAGTGGTATTCTGACACAAACAGGGAATATTCAACCGCCATAATCGTTGTTATTACCCACATACGGGAGTAACCGGGTGAACATGCTTATGGTATTTATTGTTAATTTTATTCCCTACTTTTCCATCATGAACAGGATATTATCCATTATTGCATTCATTATACTACTACTTGCCAGTCAACGGTCAGCCGCACAGTTCTATGATACCGGCACTGACCCGGCCTCGGTCAGGTGGAGCCAGATAAAGAGTGACAAGTTCAGGGTAATATTCCCATCTCCATACCGCGATGAAGCATTCAGAACGCTCTTCTATCTCGAAAATGCCTACGGGCTAATGAAGAATATCTACCAGCAGCCGGTTCGTAGCAGAAGAAGCAATGTAATAATGCATAACTATTCAACCGAATCGAACGGATACGTAAGTCTGGCTCCTAACCGGATGGAGCTCTACCCTATGCCCGGACAGAACAGTACACCTACAGACCAGCTTCTTTCACTTACCTATCACGAAACAGTTCACATAATGCAAACCAGAGCCCTGAACAGAGGGTTTACACGGTTTATGTCGTTACTTACGGGAGAGTCCTTCAGCGGTATTGCAGCCGGGCTGCTTCCCCTGTGGTTCTATGAAGGAGAAGCTGTTCTTTATGAAAGCATACTTACCCCGGGAGGCAGGGGCAATAGTCCTTCCTTCAATAAAGAACTCAAGGCCCTCTACCTTCAGAAGCCCGGAGGATACAACTTCAACAAGATACTTTTCGGATCATATCGCGACTATACCCCTGATCATTACAGATACGGTCTCAGAATGTTGGAATACACGAGGGCAAAATATGGGGAAGATTTATGGAGTGATGCAGTGAGGATGACAGGATCAAAACCATTTCTCATCAACCCGGTAAATGTCAGTCTTAGAAGATCGGCTTCTCTGACGAAGAAAAAAGTATATAATGAAACATTCTCCGAACTAAGTAAATTATGGAATTACGAAATAGAGCTTGATATGCCTGTTGGGTATACCGCTATAAGGCCCTATCAGCCTAATATTTATGTAAATTATATGTCGCCAATACAAATTGGTGCTGACTCAATAATAAGCATAAAAACATCATATTCAGAGCCTCCGGCTATAGTTTTACTTACAGACAACGGCACGAAAGAAAAAAGGATCTTGTATACCGGCTGGTCCTGGCCATTCTACATTTCATACGGTGCGGGTAAAATAACATGGTCGGAGTTACAATACGACCCAAGGTGGGAAAACAGGAATTATCAGGTAGTTGCGGTACATGATCTTAAATCGGGTGCGACTTCCAGAATAACAAGGAGATCAAGGTATGTTGCACCGGCAATCTCATCAGACGGTTCGATGATTACCGCCGTTGAAAGCACCCCCGCCGGGGATAACAGACTGGTACTACTGGAAGCATCATCAGGAGAGATCATCAGAGAGATCGCTACCCCTTCGAATGGTTATCCCCAGAGGCCGGTCTGGTCTGAAGACAACTCGGCTATATCAGTTATTTTGTTAACAGACAATGGCGAAGGGGCGTTTACGTACAGTATAGAAGAAGAGAAGTGGTCGATGATACTTCAACCCGGCAGAAATGATCTTCAGGCTGCACAGATGAGGAACGACACCCTCTTTTTCATATCATCAGCCGGCGGAACTGACAATCTTTTTTTCAAAACGTCTGATAACAACATATACCGCATAACCAGGTCACGGTTTGGCATCGACGGTTTCTCCCTGTATGATGACAGGATATTTTTTTCCGACTACAATCATACAGGGTTCAATATCGTATTCACTGCCGTAGAGGGAGATCTGTATGACTATGAAAATGCCGGAACACCGGCTTCTTCTCTCCTTGGAGAGATATCTCTTCCTGCCTCTGATAAGGGTTTCCCATTATTGTCGGGAGACAGTTCCGAAACCGAACTGATTCCTGAGTACGAGGTGAAGCGTTACAGAAGGTGGCAGCATATTTTAAATATCCACAGCTGGATGCCTTTCTATTTTGACATCGAAAAGATCTCTGCCGATCCTGCATCAATATCTCCGGGTGTAACCCTCCTGACCCAAAATCTTCTCAGCACAATCACCGGTAGTTTTGGCTATGAATATTCAGGAGGCGACCACAAACTTCACACTGGTATAACATGGAAAGGTTGGTATCCAGTTGTCGATTTCAGATTAAGCTACGGAGGAGGACCAGGCATTTTCAATGCAGGCCAGAATGTAAGTCCATCAGAGATTTTTCCTGCCATTTCGACTAAAACGGAAATCTCCCTGCCTTTGAGATTTAGCACGGGTGCATCTTCTCAATATCTGAGGGTTTCAATGGATCACTACTACGAGAACAACTATATTTACGATCCCTCACAATCAGTTTTTGACTACGGTCAGTCATTTTTCACCGGCAGGCTCTTCTTTTCGAACAGCCGCCGCTCAGCAAGACGCGATATCTTCCCTCCACTTGCTCAGGTATTGGATATCATCCATACAGAAGCTCCTTTTGACGAGGAAACTTATGGTCCCATTACCACTATCAGAATAGCATACTATCTGCCCGGAATTGTAAAAAACCATGGATTGAGGCTAAGATTTCAGGCAGAATGGCAGAACCCGGTACGGTATTATCTGGGTAACCGCATAAATTTCCCACGGGGTTACAATGATATTATTTCTGAAAAGATAGAGAGTGTCAGTGCCGACTATGTATTCCCGATAGCATATCCGGATTTATCAGTCGGCAGTCTGCTTTACCTTAAGCGTATACGCGGAGGGCTGTTTGGTGATCTGGCTCAAAGTACCGGTACATATTACATAAACGACCGAAGATTTGTCGATGAAAAGCAGGGTTTCGCCTCATTCGGAGGGGAACTGCTGGCTGACTTCTATGTTCTGAGAATACCTTTTGAGATCTCAGCCGGAGCCAGGGGTGGCTTTGTGCCGGCAGAGAACAGGCCTTTCATTGAAGGTGTATTCAGTGTTGATATTTTTGGTTTCAATCTTGGGAACGGAAGGAGAGAGAGATTTCCTCAGATTTCTTTCTGATAAGTTCCCATGCATCGTTCACATGTCTTTCAGTTACATTTGTCTGAGACACGGCCATCCTTAAGATATAATTTCCATCCAGCACTGTATGTGTCAGGTAAATCTTTCCGGTGTCGTTTAATACATGGTTGAGTCTTTCATTGATCTCGTTATATCTCTGCGGGGCAACTTCCGGTGGTGTGAACCTGAAACAAACCAGGTTAAATAACGGAGCGGTCACGACGTCAAACGAAGGGTCGTTATCTATCTGTTCAGCAAGCCGTGAAACGAGAATAATATGATTCCTGATCTTCTCCCTCAGTCCTTCCAGACCGTAGCATCTTATCACTGCCCACAGTTTGAGAGCCCTGAATCTCCTTCCAAGGGGAATCCCCCAGTCGCGGTAATCATTCACCTGACCGCGGGTTCGTGTCTTCAGATAGTCGGGCAATATTTCAAAAGTACTTATAAGATGAGTAGCATCACTAACAAAGTAGACTGAACAATCAAAATTGGTAAACATCCACTTGTGAGGATTGAATACAAAGCTGTCTGCACAGGAGACTCCTTCGGCAAGGTATCTGAATTCGGGCAACAGCATGGCGGTGCCACCCAGTGCTGCATCAACATGAAGCCAGATATCATATTTACTGCATATTTCACCAATTTCCCTTACCGGATCGACAGCCGTTGTACCCGTTGTTCCGATTGTTGCAATAACGCAGCACGGTCTGTATCCTTCTGCAATATCGCTTACTATTACCTCCTCAAGGGCTACCGGATCAAGAGAATAGTCAGCATCTGTCCGCACCTTAACAAGGTTCTTCCTTCCCAGTCCGGCTATCTTTACTCCTTTTTCAACAGAAGAATGGGCCTGATCTGATGCATATACTCTTAGTATACCATTACCTGTGGCACCGGCTTCATTATAGTTATATCTGGTTAACTTCTCGCGGGCAGATATAATTGCCGTCAATGTTGCAGTTGAGGCAGTGTCGTGTATTACACCCTCAAACGACTTGGGGAGGCCCAGACTATCTCTCAGCCAGTTCATTACTCTCTCTTCGAGTTCAGCAGCTGCAGGTGATGTTTCCCAGATCATGCACTGGGCACCAAGGGTTGCCGTCACCATCTCGGCGAGTATTGAAGGGGGGCTTGTATTGGCCGGGAAATAGGCGAAGAAATTTGGACTCTGCCAGTGAGTGATGCCAGGCATTATTATGTCTTTGAAATCATTAATCAGGGCATCAAAACTCTCGGGCCGGAGAGGAGGTTCGTCGGGCAGGGCTGCGAATATCTCTCCGGGTTTAACCTTCGACCTTACAGGGAATGATTCCACATTATCCATGTACCATGCCATCCAGTCGACAAGCTCGTGGGCATATTTTCTGAATTCCTCTGTGGTCATACTGTTATTTTTGAGCTGATTCGGCCAATAGTACTATACGGTTCATCTTTACCTCGATCATGCCTCCTGTAATCTCGAAGAAAAGGTATTTACCCTGGAAATCCACCACTGTAACCGTACCGTTTTCAAGGGTAGAAATAATCGGTGCATGGTCTCTGAGTACCTGAAATGATCCATTTGTACCGGGAACCCTGATGGATCTTATCTTCCCTGAGTATACAGTTGAATCGGGTGTTATGATTTCAAGTTTCACAGCCGGTTGATATTAAAGGTTCCCTGCAATAATCTTTTCGCCTTTTTCTATAGCATCCTCAATCGTACCGACAAGCATGAACGCTGCTTCAGGGTACCGGTCAACCTCCCCGTCGAGTATCATATTGAAGCCCTTTATTGTATCTTCAATTGAAACCAGTTTCCCTGGTATATTGGTGAAGGTTTCGGCAACATGAAAGGGTTGCGACAGAAATCTCTGAACTCTTCTGGCTCTGTGCACCACCTTTTTGTCTTCTTCCGATAGTTCATCCATTCCCAGTATTGCAATTATATCCTGAAGTTCGTTATAACGCTGAAGTAACTCCTTCACGCTTTGAGCGCACTTATAGTGGGCCTCTCCGACTATTTCCGGGGTAAGTATTCTGGAGGTTGAATCGAGCGGGTCAACGGCAGGATAGATGCCGAGTTCCGATATTTTCCTGCTCAATACGGTTGTTGCATCGAGATGTGAGAAGGTTGTAGCCGGAGCCGGATCGGTAAGGTCATCGGCCGGCACATAGACAGCCTGCACCGATGTAATTGACCCGTGCCTTGTCGATGTGATTCTCTCCTGCATAATGCCCATTTCAGTTGCGAGAGTTGGCTGATAACCGACAGCCGAGGGCATTCTTCCCAGAAGGGCAGAGACTTCTGAACCGGCCTGGGTAAACCTGAAGACATTATCCATGAAGAAAAGTATATCCCTGCCTCCTCCGCTCTTCTCATCGCCATCACGGAAGTACTCTGCCACTGACAGACCTGAAAGAGCAACCCTTGCCCTGGCTCCGGGGGGTTCGTTCATCTGTCCGAAGACCAGCGCCAGCTTGGACTCTTTCAGGGCATTGAAGTCAACCTTTGAAAGATCCCAGCCACCATTATTCATGTCTTCAAGGAACGCTTTACCATAATTGACCACACCTGCCTCAAGCATCTCCCTCAAAAGGTCGTTACCCTCTCTGGTGCGTTCACCCACTCCTGCAAATACTGAAAGTCCGGAATATGCTTTTGCAATATTATTGATAAGTTCGAGTATAACTACCGTTTTGCCAACCCCTGCACCGCCAAAGAGACCTATCTTGCCTCCCTTTGAATAAGGCTCGATAAGATCGATTACCTTAATGCCGGTAAACAGTACCTCCTTTTCGGTTGACAGCTCCTCATACAGTGGAGGCTTGCGATGTATCGGATAGCCGCCGGTTTTATCCAGAGGCCCCATTCCGTCGACAGGTTCGCCTGTCACATTCATTAAACGGCCCCTTATCTGGTCTCCTACAGGCATGGTAATAGGTTTGCCTGTAGCAGTTACCTCCAACCCCCTTTTTAATCCGTCTGTTGAGTCCATGGCAATTGCGCGTACGGTTTTCTCGCCAATGTGCTGCTGACACTCTGCAACCAGTACAGATCCGTCATCACGACGTATTTCCAGGGCGTCGAGTATTGAGGGCATCTCTTCGCCGGCTCCTGAAAATGAGACATCAATGACAGGACCGATTACCTGACTGATGTGACCTTTTAAATTTGACATGAGACTAATTTGATTATGTAATACACAAAGTTAATTTTTTTTGTAAACCGGATCAAAAAATCGTTCCTGCTGAAGGCATTTTATCTAATGATATAGAGGTATCAGTCAATCCCCTCAGAATGTTTGTCAAAATTCTATGGTAATTAAAAATCTTTGATATAATTTTATAGTTTAAACAGATTGTTTTACCAAAAACTTAACCAAAATGAAAAAGGTCCCTCTTGCATTTCTCTTTTTTTTAGTAACCCTCGGCTATTCAGAAGCACAGTTTACAAAGATGGGTGGTGGCCTATCGTATGGAACCGGGGTCTATTTCAGGGGTGAAGACTTTGAAATCTCCCACAAGACAGGGAACCCTGCAATAACCCTGAAGGGTATTTATGAGATTTCACTGCCATTGCACATTTCACCATCGATAAATATCTTCATGCCTCGCGTCACCAAACAAGACTTTAACGAGGTTAACGACAGGCAATCCATATCAGCTTTTCTTTTTGACATCAATGCACACTACGTATTCAACTCCCTTGACAGGTTTGAGTTTTACGGGCTATCAGGAATTAATATTACCCTCCTTAGAAACAGATATAAATATGAATATCCCACAGGGGAACCAGGTGAGGTTTTTTCATCTTCAGAGACAGTATTGGGTTTGAATATTGGAGCCGGCTCATACATGAAGCTTACAGAGCAGCTGGATGCTTTTGCCGAGTTAAAGTATATTATCGGCAAGCGCGATCAGCTCATGCTGACGGCAGGCGTACTGCTTAACCTTGACTGGCTGAAGAAGAACGAGAACAAAATATTCTGAGCAGCTATTTATCCCTTCCTATCAGTGATTCTGCCATCTGCAGAATGACTTCACTGCGTTCAGGATTGACAGATATTTCATTAAGGTATCCGAATGACTTTCCAATATAGTTAGCGGCAAGTTTTTCGGATATCTCTTTTACTCCCAGTGAATCATAAATAGTGGTAACCTCTCTGATCTTTTCAGCCGGATCAAATTCTTTCATTGCCAGCAGGTCGTTGAGTCTGTTTTTTATGCTGCCTGTCGACATTTCCATCGCCTTGACAAGAAGGTAGGTTTTCTTATTTGACACTATATCACCTCCTGTTACCTTGCCAAATCTTTTAGAATCTGAATATACATCGAGTATATCATCCTGTATCTGGAATGCCATTCCAAGGTTCCTTCCAGACTCATACATCATATCTGCCTCGCGGTCGGAGGCCCCTCCTGTAATAGCACCTGTCTTCATGCAGGCAGCAATCAGTACAGCCGTCTTAAGCTCGACCATTCTGAGGTATTGCTCATGTGAAACGAATTTCTTTTTTTCGAAATCCATGTCCATCTGCTGTCCGATACATACCTCCGTGGCTGTCCGGTTATAAAGGCGAAACACCTTCAGAAGTGCATGAGGGGGTACCTGAGCAATACACTCATTGGCAATGAATGCCATTACATCGCCCGAAAGTATTGCCTGGTTGACTCCCCATTTTTTATGAACTGTAGGGAGGTTTCTCCTGACATCAGCATTGTCCATGATATCATCATGCACGAGCGTGAAATTATGAAATACCTCCAGTCCAATTGCAGGCATAAGAGCCTCTTCCGGTTTGTCGCTGAACATATTGCAGGCCATCAGTGTCAAAAGGGGCCTGAGCCTTTTACCTCCCATAGACAGTATATATTTTACCGGCTCGATTAGCTTTTCAGCCTCACTATTATATGGAAGGCCTGTAATCGCCTTACTGATCAGATCGCTGAGTTCCTCTTTTGTATACATTTCCCTAAATTTTAGCGAAGGGTTCAAATTTATAAATTTATCGGTATCGGGCACCATCATGGTTAAAAACAATTCATTACCGGATTGGGTTTAGTCACCCAGATTGCAGCAAAACATTTTTCAATCAGACGGTTGAATTATTGTTATTAAATGTATGACTATTATTATTCAAAATGATTGCTAAATTTATTTATTTTGGATCCTATTCAATAAATAGAATATGGAGTACAGTCTCATAGACTTCCTGACACTTGTCGGTTCACTTGGTCTCTTCCTTTACGGAATGAAGGTAATGAGTGAGGCGCTTCAGAAAGCAGCCGGCAGCCGGATGCGGCAGGTTCTGGCAACCATGACCTCAAATCGTTTCAAGGGTATCCTTACCGGTTTCATGATCACCACCCTGATACAGTCTTCTTCAGCTACAACGGTAATGATTGTTAGTTTTGTCAACGCGGGTCTTTTATCGCTGATTGAGTCGATTGGGGTAATCATGGGCGCCAATATCGGCACAACCGTTACTGCGTGGTTAATCTCGATACTGGGTTTCAATATGAAGATCAGCGTTTTGTCATTACCTCTTATTGGTATTGGTGTGCCGCTGCTATTTTCAAAAGGAAGCAAAACAAGATCGTGGGGAGAGTTTATCATTGGTTTTGCCTTTATATTCCTCGGCCTTGAATTTCTTAAGGAGAGTGTACCCGACATCAGGTCGCACCCCGAGATACTTTCATTCCTGCAGAACTATACCAATATGGGTTTTGGCTCAACCATGCTGTTCGTTCTTCTGGGCACGATACTTACCGTACTGATACAGTCGTCATCAGCGACCATGGCACTAACCCTCGTAATGTGCAATAATGGATGGATACCTTTTGAAATTGCCGCAGCCATGGTGCTTGGCGAGAACATCGGAACGACAATAACTGCAAACATAGCCGCCATAGTCGGTAACGTCTCCTCAAAAAGGGCCGCCAGGGCACACTTCATCTTCAATATTATAGGAGTTCTGTGGATTTTAGCTGCGATGCCATTTTTCCTGAGAACTATTACCTCTATCATGATTCCGGCAGGCCTTGGTTCCCCCAAGGAAAGCTTTGCAAGCATTCCTATTGCACTTTCTATTTTTCACTCGTCGTTCAATATCATAAATACGGCTTTGCTGATAGGCATGGCAAGGGTAATTGAGAGAATTGTGATATGGATGGTACCCCAGAAGGAGGATGACGAGGAGTTCAGGCTGAAGTATATCAGTTTCGGGCTGCTTACCACCTCGGAGATGTCTATACTACAGGCTAAGAGTGAGATAAACCACTATTCGCGAAGGATAGAGAGGATGTTTGGCTTTCTGAGAAAGATGTTCAATGCAACGGGCAATAAGGAGCGGGAGAAGTTTGCCGAAAAAATTGCGAAATATGAGAAGATCAGCGACAATATTGAGATGGAGATCGCGACCTATCTGACCCGTATTCTTGAAAACCGTGATATTACCGGAGTTAGCTCGAGAAGGATAAGGTCGATGTACAAGATTATAGATGAAATTGAGAGCATGGCCGACTCGTGCTACAACATGATGCGGACACTGAGTCGAAAGTCAGAGTCAAAGGCAACATTCTCACAAGAGCAGCGTGATAACATCAACATGATGTTTGACCTTATCGACCAGGCCTTTGAAGTGATGCATGAGAATATCGAACTGGGATACAAACACATTGTACTTGACAAAGCCCTTGAAGTGGAGGGTAAGATAAACGATCTTCGCAACCGGCTGAAAGCTGAGCATTTAAAGAATATTGAAAAGAAGAAATACTCATATCTGGCCGGAGTATATTATAATGACATCTACTGCGAAGCTGAGAAAATGGGTGATCATATGATAAATGTATCAGAATCGATATTTGAGATTCTTCACCTGGAACAAGCTATCCCTTAAGGGCCTCCGCCCCGCTGACAACTTCAAGTATCTGACTTGTAATTGAGGCTTGTCTGGCCTTATTATACTGCAGGGAAAGCTCTCTGATAAGTTCGGTGGCGTTATCGGTTGCCAGATGCATTGATGTCATTCTTGCGCCGTGTTCGGCAGCCGCCGAATCGAGAAGTGCCTTGTAAAACTGGATCTTAAGTGTTTTAGGAATGAGTTCGGTTACGATATTGTTCTGATCGGGCTCGTATATATAGTCGGTGATTATAGGTGATTCATCATCGGGTTCCTCTATTTCAATTGGAAGAAAAACCTCGGTGGAAAGTCTTTGAACGGCAGCATTCTTAAACTGGTTATATACAAGAACCACCTTGTGAAACCGTTCGCTGGCAAAATCAGCCATAATTGCCGATGCGAGCTTCGACACACTTTCAAATCCCATTTTGTTGAAGAGGTGATTGTACTCTTCAAGGTCGCAGTTCTCAATCTTCCTGAGGAAATCATATCCCTTTTTGCCAATTGCAATGAATGAAAGATCTCCCTTTCGGTGCTGTATTTCGTACTCCTCAGTTAACAGTCTTTTGACCTCGCGGATCACATTAGCGTTAAATGCGCCGCAAAGGCCCCTGTTGGAGGTAATGACTACAATAAGGACCTTTTCGGGATCTGACTTTCGGCTGTAGATACATTCTGAGCCAGTCTCACACAGGCTGTGGGCAAGGCCTGACAGTATCTCCCTCAGCTTATTTGCATAGGGTCTCATCATTACTATTCTGTCTTGTGCCTTGCGCAGTTTTGCTGCGGCCACCATCTTCATTGCCGAGGTGATCTGGCGTGTTGACCTGACTGATACTATCCTGTTCCGTATGGCCTTAAGGTTTGCCATTTCAGCTCTGCCTCATTTTTTCAATAATCATTGCCGCTGTACTCTCGAAAACGGAAGTAATCTCTTCACTCATCTCTCCATCCCTCACCCTGTCGAGCACTTCGCGGTGCGAAGTTTCAAGTTCCATCAGGTATTCTGTCTCGAATTCCTTAACTCTTTCAATATCAATATCCCTCAGAAGTCCGCGTGTTCCGCAATAGATAATTGCAACTTGTTTTTCTACAGGAACCGGGTTGTATTGCCCCTGTTTAAGTATCTCAACATTCTTGGCTCCCTTGTCGAGTATCGAAAGGGTTGCATTATCGAGATCAGACCCGAATTTGGCAAAGGCCTCAAGTTCACGGTATTGTGCCTGGTCTACCTTAAGAGAGCCGGCAATTTTCTTCATCGATTTTATCTGAGCATTTCCTCCCACACGTGATACCGATATGCCCACGTTGATTGCGGGGCGAATTCCGGCATTGAAATATGACGATTCAAGGAATATCTGCCCGTCAGTTATTGAGATGACATTTGTGGGAATATATGCCGAGACATCACCGGCCTGGGTTTCGATAACAGGAAGTGCTGTGAGAGATCCGCCCCCCTTAACAAGATGTTTAATTGAATCGGGAAGGTCATTCATTGATGCAGCGACCTTGTCTGATTCAATGATCTTTGCAGCACGCTCAAGGAGTCGTGAATGCAGGTAAAAGATATCTCCGGGATAGGCTTCCCTGCCGGGTGGCCGACGAAGCAACAGTGATACTTCCCTGTATGCAACTGCCTGCTTTGAAAGGTCGTCATAGATTATAAGGGCATCACGGCCTGTATCTCTGAAGAACTCACCTATTGCAGCCCCCGCAAACGGAGCATAGAACTGGGCGGCCGCAGGATCAGCAGCAGTAGCAAGAACAATTACAGTGTATTCGAGTGCGCCATACTGCTCAAGGGTTGCGGCGATATTGGCCACAGTTGATCCCTTCTGTCCTATAGCTACATAAACACAATAAACCGGTTTTCCCTTTTTGAAATTTTCCCGCTGATTGATGATGGTGTCAATTGCTATTGCTGTTTTACCAGTTTGGCGGTCGCCAATGATAAGTTCGCGCTGGCCGCGGCCGATAGGAATCATTGCATCAATTGCCTTAATACCTGTCTGAAGCGGCTGCTTGACAGGCTGCCGGAATATTACCCCGGGAGCCTTTCGCTCGAATGGCAATTCATACATCTTACCGGTAATGGGACCTTTGGCATCAAGCGGTTGTCCAAGGGTATTCACTACTCTGCCGAGCAGACCATCCCCAACCATAATAGATGCTATCCTTCCGGTGCGCCTGGCAATATCTCCCTCGTTTATCTCTTCCGAAGGGCCAAGCAATACTGCACCAACATTATCCTCCTCAAGATTAAGCACAATTGCGTTAATGCCATTCTCAAATTCGATAAGCTCATTCGATTGCACGTTAGAAAGGCCATAAAGCCTTGCAATACCGTCACCAACCATAATAACAGAGCCGACCTCATCAAGTGAGGCGCCTGTCTGAACCCCCTGAAGCTGCTCTTTCAATATCCTTGAAACTTCTGCAGGTTTTATACTTGTCATATCATTCGAATTATATATTCTTTCTTTGCTGGTGTGATTACCGCAGTTTCTACATCATCTCCTTCTTTATCCTCCTGAGCTTCTCCCTTACACTTGCATCAAAGAGTCTGTCTTCAACCCTTATTACAAAGCCACCTATTATTGAAGAATCAACTTTCTCCTTCATATCAATATTGGTATCCAGCGTCCTGGCTACCTCTTTACGTATTGATTCACTTGTCTTCCGATCTGTTGTATAAGCCGTAGTCAGAGTAACTTCTGCAATGCCGAGATGCTTTTTAGACATTGTAACAAAATTTCTGGCAATTGCAGGAAGGTATTCTTCGCGGCGGTTTTTAAAAACCAGACCGGCGAGGTCAAGCGTAAGATGATTTACATGTTTCCGGAATGTTTCATTGAAGATTGCCATCTTCTTTGATGGAGGAATCGTAGGATTATCGGTGAGCTGGCGAAACTCAGTAAGACTGCTCACCTCAAGAATGAGGGTCATATCCACTTTCGTCTGTTCGAGCAGTTCTCTCTCAAGAGCTGCTTCAAAAAGTGCCTTCGCATACCTTACCGAAATCCTGCTTTCATTCATCTTGTTACGGTCTCTTTTCAGTTCTTGCCGCTGTCAAATTCATTGAGATACTTTTCTATAAGTTTCTCCTGCTCACCTGTGACGGACAATTTTTCCTGTAAAACCCGTGAGGCTATATCTATTGAAATTGAGGCTACCTGCTGTCTTATATCTATCATTGCGGCATCCTTTTCTCTCTCAATTGCCTGCCGGGCCCTGATTATGATTGCCGTTGCCTCCAGCGCGGCCTTATCTCTCGAGTTGGTGACGATTTGCTCTGCAGCTTCGCGGGCTTCCCTGACGAGCTGGTCGCGCTCTTCCCTGGCTTCACGCAGGATGGCTTCATTATCGGCCTGAAGTCTTATCATTTCCTCACGTGCTTTCTCAGCTGCAAGCAGTGAGCTCCTTATCCTTTCGTTCCGTGCATGTATGGCATTAAGCACCGGGGGCCAGGCATATTTCCTGAGCAGAAAAAAGAAAATCAGGAATATTACTGTCGTCCAGACGATAAGTCCCAAAGCCGGTGTTGCTAAGCTGTTAGCGGTTATCATGGCAATAATTTTTTTCAATTAAGGGGAGACCTGCAGCCAATCGCTGCAGTAGGCCTCCCGAAATTGGTTTTACTTAAGCAGGGCCACAACGATTGCAAAGAGTGCTGCCCCTTCGATCAGAGCGGCTGAAATGATCATTGCCGTCTGGATCCGCGATGCAGCTTCTGGTTGCCGCGCGATGGCCTCCATGGCATTGCCTCCGATCTTTCCGATCCCGATGGCAGCACCAATTACGGCTATCCCTGCTCCGATTGCTGCTAATGAAAAAGTCATAGCTTCAAGTATTAGTTAAACAATATTAATGATGCTCCTCGACTGCTATTCCAATGAATAGAGCCGAAAGAAGAGTAAATACGTATGCCTGAAGGAATGCCACCAGCAGCTCAAGACAATACATGAACATTACAAAAAGAGCCGCTCCGGGCAAAACCCATAAAGTTTTAAAAATAAATATAATGCTGATTAGTCCCAATATTATGATATGGCCTGCTGTGATGTTGGCAAACAGACGTACCATAAGTGCAAAAGGCTTTGCAATGAGGCCTATCATCTCAACCACCATCATTACCGGTAGTAACCAGAGAGGTACCCCCGGGGTGGCAAAAACATGTCTCCAGTATTGACGGTTTCCGCTGAACTGAGTAACAAGGAATGTAAACGATGCAAGCACGAAGGTGACCGCGATATTACCTGTAACATTGGCTCCAAAAGGGAAAAAGGGGACCAGGCCCAGCAGGTTGTTGATCAATATAAAGAAAAAGATCGTAAGGAGATATGGAAGGAACTTCTCAAGGTTCTTCTCTCCCATGTTTGGAATTGCGATGTCATCCTTTACAAACAGTATTACAGGTTCGAGCAGCCCCTGGATACCCCTCGGTTCTGAAATGCCGGATTTGCTATATGAGCGTGCCAGTGATATGAACAACAATAGCCCAATAGCAGCTGCCACCATCATTGCCGCCACATTTTTTGTAATTGAGAGATCGAGAGGCATATAATAGAGCTCTCCTTCCTTCTCATGCGTCTCTTCAATTATCCTGCCCTTCTGTTCTCCCTCCATGGGGACTGAAAAGCCCCTGTGGTTGTGTCCGTGCGAAATATGTCGCGATGAGAAGAGGTGGAAACCGGTGTGCTTACTGTATATAATAACCGGAAGGTAAACCGACAGGTGTTTACCTGCCGGGGTTGTAAGTATATGCCATTCGTGTGAGTCAGCGATATGATCAAGTATGAATTCCGTAGCTGTAAACTCCCCCTCATTGTCGGCGTTGGTGCCGTGATCATCTTCAGCATGCTGTGCAAAGAGTGTTGCGGTGGAGATCAGCATTATCAGCGTCAGGTATTTCAATCTGCTCTTTGCCAAAATGACCGGTCAGTTAAGGTTGGTTTCCAAGGTTTTTCACAACAAGCATTACTGTCGCTATCGAAATGGTTAAATATACTACAAAAAACAGTAATACATCGGCATGGCTGGTCTTTTTTAGGATCGCAAACCATACCACTGCAAGTATCGCCGGCAGTAAAAATTTAAGCCCGACAGCAGCCAGTGTAAAGAGAGTCTGCTGCTCAGGTTTTTTGTTTTTCCCTGCATGACTCAATCCCAATATACCCAAGCCTATTGCAAGGAAAGCAGGAATCAGTGCAGCTGCTTTGTCAGCCTGTGCAAAGAAATCAATTCTTACAGTAAGAATCATAGTAATGGCAAACAGGAAAACTGCCAGGATGGAAAGAATCGCTATATCCCTTGCATATCGTTTCAAGGCATATAATTTATCTGATCAGGTCTTTGATTGATGTATAGATTGCGGCAACAACACCCACAAGTGAAAGGATTGCAGTGAATACCGGGATTTCGGTTCCTGCAATTTCGTCCAGTTTTCTTCCACCCCATACTGATACCAGGATGATCACGATCATCTGTACAGCAATTCCACTGTACTTTGCATAGGATTTAAAAGGGGTTTCGGGTTCCTTATCACTGTCCCTCTTTCCCTTTGGGGATGACGGTTCCTCCATTATTCACGTCCTCGCTCATTTTGCAGGTGCCCGTGAATTTGGCACCCGGCTCTATTGAAAGCCTGGTGGTTATAATTTCTCCGTTAATCTTTGAAGTAGACTTGAGGTTCAATAACTGTTCCACCGCAAGCTTTCCTTCAATAGTCCCTGAAACTTCTACATTCTTACAGTAAAGTTCACCCTTCGCCCTGCCGGTCGGTCCGATTACTACCTTTCCCTTGGTCTTCAGATTTCCTACCAGCGATCCGTCGATCCTGATATCACCTGATGAATTTATATCCCCGGTAATTTCCGTGCCGTTACTGATAAGATTGATAGCTGTAGTACCTTCTGCTTCGTTAATCTTGGCCATATCTCCCCAATTTTTTTTAATAATCACCTTCTTCAAATAACTCACAAATATAAGAACTATTGCGATAGGAAGGGAAAAAATCCTTTACTCTTTAGGGTCGTATGACCAGATAATGTAGACCGATCCCCAGGTAAAGCCGCCCCCGAATGCAGCAAGTATAATCTTGTCGCCCTTGTGCAGTTTTTGCCGGTAGTCATAGAGGCAGAGAGGGATTGTCGCAGCAGTTGTGTTGCCGTAATTCTCGATGTTTACCATTACCTTTTCCGGTGGCAGTCCCATCCGCTTTCCGGTTGCGTCGATAATCCTGAGGTTTGCCTGATGCGGAACCAGCCATGCAATATCCTCAGGTTTCAGGCTATTTTTCTCCATCAGCTCAACAGCAACATCAGCCATTTTTGAGACAGCAAACTTAAATACGCTCTGTCCCTCCTGAAATATAAAATGTTCCTTGGCATCGACAGTTTCATGAGAGGCAGGCCTTGCCGAGCCTCCGGCCTTCATATGCAGGTATTTTCCTCCCGAACCGTCAACATGGAAGATATAATCCATTATTCCGGTTTCATCAACTGCAGGTTCCAGCAGAACAGCACCGGCTGCATCTCCGAAAAGAGGGCAGGTTGTTCTGTCAGTATAGTCAGTTATTGAAGACATTTTATCGGCTCCTACAACAATTGCCTTCTTCACGTTTCCCGATTCAATATAGGCGGCAGCTGTTTTCAGGGCAAAAATAAAGCCTGAACATGCGGCTCCGATATCAAAACTAAAGCCATTCTTAATTCCGACCTTGTCGCATATTATGTTAGCCGTAGCGGGAAAAAACATATCAGGCGTAATGGTAGCGCATACCAGCAATTCTATCTCATCGGGAGAAGTACCTGTCTTTTCGAGGAGTCCGCGTACTGCCCTGGCTCCGAGTTCAGACGAACCGGCGCCCTCTTCCTTGAGTATCCTTCTCTCCTTTATCCCCACCCGCTGCATTATCCATTCATCGGAAGTATCAACCATGGTTGCAAGCTCGTCATTGGTAAGCCTGTAATCAGGAACCCAGGCATTCAATCCGGTGATAGCTGCTCTAATCATCTTTTCCATTTGAAAGTGTAAGTTTAATCCTGCCAGCCAGATCGGCTTTCACTACGTTAACCGTCTCAAGGATCATGTTTGCTATAGCCTTGCGCTTTGAAATTCCATGGCCGATAACAACATTTGCATTTACGCCGATTACAGGTGTCCCTCCGATATTCTCAAAATCAAACCGGTCAAAAAACGGATCATTTATGTTCTTTGATTTTAAAAGCATAAAGAAAGCCTCTGCCTGCTTGATTATAACATTACCTACAAAGCCGTCACATACCAATACCTCAGGCATATTAGCGCTAAAAAGGGCGTTCCCCTCAACATTTCCCACAAAATTGATATCAGGATGGTCTTTCATCATCTCATATGCCGAACGCACTGCCATTGTTCCCTTGGTCTCCTCTTCACCGATATTGATCAGCGCAACCCGGGGATTGGCTACTCCCATTACGTGCCTGGAGTACATGGTGCCCAGTATTCCGTACTGCAAAAGTATATCAGGTTTGGTGTCAGGATTGATCCCAACATCAAGCAATACTGAGGATTTTCCTGATATTGATGGAACCAGGGTTGCCAGCGCCGGCCTGTAAATTCCCGGAATAACATTAACGGTATAACTTGCACCTACAAGCATTGCACCGGTATTTCCGGCACTTGCAAAACCGTCAATAAGACCCTTCTTCAACATGCCGAAACCCACCGCAATACTGGAATTTCTTTTCTGAGAAAAAGCCTTCGCCGGATGGTCAGCCATGCCTATCACCTCGCTGGTATGAATAATATCAAAACCAGACCCGTCGACAGAGAGCTCTTCCAGAATGGCAGTTATCTGAGGCTCGTCACCGATCAGAACCATTCTTGTCTCATCATCAAGCATCGACAGAACATCTATGGCGCCTTCAACGGCAGCCCGGGGTGCGAAATCCCCCCCCATTGCATCCAGACCTATTCTCATGGAGCCAAGGTTGTGTGTTCAGATATTATGCTGTAACTTTCTTTTCTACAGCAAGTTTACCCCTGTAGTGTCCGCACTCCGGACAAACACGGTGGTATAGAACAGCCGAACCACAGTTCGAACATTTTCCAAGCGTTGGAACCTCTGCCTTATAATGTGTCCTGCGCTTATCTCTTCTTGTCTTTGAGTGTTTTCTCTTTGGATGTGCCATTTCTCAATTATAATATTTTAATTATCATGCAACAATTCCCTGAGCTTGTCCCATTCCGGTCTGCTTCCGGCATTGTCTTCGTCAATATTTGATAGCCTTCTCAGCATTTCAGAGTCACACAAACTTTTTCCGTCCGGTCCTTCAGGATGTACCTTCCTGATAGGAATCGCAAGATGCGAATAATCATAAATGAACTGGCTCAGATCAAGTTCAGATTCACCCGCCGGTATGATAAGCAGGTCGGGGTCACTGTCGTCAAATTTTTCACCCGTCTTGACAATGAGTCTGTCGTCACTCTCAATTGTATACATATACTCCCCAAGGCAACGATCACAGACTACCAGAACCGGTCCACTGAGGAGGAAACGGAGATTGTACTGGCCTGAAACCTTCTGTAATTCTACAGTAAGCCTCAGGTTACACTCCCCTATTTCTGACCCCTCGAAAGCTCTGAAAAAACTGCCATCCACCTCATAATCATATGAGTAGCTGTCATCTTTCAGACCGTTCAATGGTATTGTATATAGTCGCGACATACCCCGGATTTTGGATTGCAAAAATATAAATCCTTAAGCAATAAAAAAAATTATCAACAAAAAAGTAATACCACCCGCAATCATCAGGCATTTACCGTCTATTTCAGGCCATTCACCGAATTGCTTTACCAGTGTAATACCTATTGCCAATATATTTGCTGCAGATTGAAAAAAATAAATTTAATCAAAATGAAAGACAATAGATTAAAACGCAATCCGCTGATAGGCTTCGGTCTCTTTCTGATAGCCCTCGGACTGATGCTGCTGGCAGCCACACTCGATGTGCTTGGCTGGGGCAGTATGCATGACTACTTCAGATGGGAAATGCTCCTGATATTTATCAGTCTGATCATGTTCCTCAACGGAAACCTGACAGGCGGAGTCATTTTCCTTGCTGCAGGCTCCTGGTTCATTCTTCCCGACATCTTCGACGAAACCCCGGAGCTGGTCAGGATAGGTTTCTGGCCCGCAGCGCTCGTACTTACCGGTATTACTTTCCTGATACCCTCGCCAAAAAAATGGTGTTACAAAATAAATAACTAATCAATAACTTATTAAATTTGAAAGCAATGGAAAATTATAACAATCCCGACAAGCACAGGCACCACACCGGAAACCGTGCCATTATTGGAGTAGTACTGCTCATGGCAGGCTTCTTCCTGCTGCTCAGAAACACAAACATCTTCCCGTTTTTCATCGACAACATCATCTTCAGCTGGCAGATGCTGCTCATCGTAATAGGCCTGGTCATCACCATCGGCAGTTCCGATAAGACCCCGGGTATAATAGTAATGGCCGTGGGTGCCTTCTTCCTGCTGCCACAGATCTTTACCGACATTTTCGGCGCATACAGACTATTCTGGCCTGCCGTATTTATAACCTTAGGCATAATCGTCATCTTCGGCGGGCAGCGGGTTTCACGAAAACTCTTCCACAGGTCAGATTCCGGTTCGGATGATTTCCTCGATATGATAAACGTCTTCAGCGGAAGCGACCGGCAGATAATGAGCAACAACTTTGCGGGCGGCGAAATCACATGTGTATTCGGCGGCAACAAGATCGACCTCACCAAATCGACACTTGCCCCTGGTGTCTCTGAGCTCGAGGTTACATGCGTTTTTGGCGGAACCGAAATTATTGTGCCCGAAGACTGGAACGTGGTGCTGAAGATAACCCCTATACTGGGTGGATTCTCAGATGAAAGAAAATTCTCACCCGGAAGGACCTTCGATCCGGGAAGACAGCTTACAATCAAGGGAACCGTTATCTTCGGAGGCGGAGAACTTAAATGCTATTAACTATCGATCATCCTGTTTATGGGACACCCGGTATTTGAAAGCAGAACAAAGAGTGTGATATGGTGGCTGGCATGGCTCCTTCTGGGAGCCGGCCAGTCACTCCTTTTCTACTATACACACGATGCCGATACCATTTTAACAATCACCGACGGTTTTGTTTCCATGATAATATACTCGGGCCTTGCCCTGGCAGCATGGTACCCTCTCAGCTATTTCAACAAACAGACCCGCAAACCGGCAACTCTCATATTTAACCTTATTGCAGTATCGGCTGGTCTGGTGCTTGTCTGGCTGCTGCTGAGCCGAATGGTCAATACTGCTATTTTTACCGGGCCCGGTCTATACTCCGGTTACTGGAACGATACAATAATCTACCGGGTCGGACTGGGTGTGCTCATATGCATACTTGTATTGCTCACCTATTACCTTATAATAAGCTACAGGAGGCTATCAGACAAGAAACTGGAGGAATCCAGGCTTGAAAACCTGCTGAAGGAGACCGAATTAAAAATGCTCCGGTCACAGATAAATCCACACTTCCTCTTCAACAGCCTGAACTCTGTAAGCGCTCTCACAATAACAGACCCTGACAAGGCAAGAGAGATGGTGATAAAGCTATCAGACTTCATGAGGTATGCCCTTTCACGCAAGGATGAACAGCCGGTAACACTGGGGAGGGAGATGGAAAACCTGAGACTCTACCTCGATATAGAAAAGACCAGGTTTGGCGACAGGCTCACCACCGAAGAGGAGATCGCGGAAGGGTGCCTCGATATCAAAATCCCCAACATGCTTTTGCAACCGCTATATGAAAATGCAATTAAGCATGGCGTGCATGAAAGCACTGGTGTGGTGAAGATTACAACTCTCATACGCTGCAACCGGCAGATTCTCGAAATAACCATAAGTAACAACTTCGACCCTGAGGCTGTACTGCCGGCTGGTACGGGCACCGGACTGGTAAACGTTCAGAGGCGGATGGAACTCTATTACGGTAAAGAGGCCTCGCTGTCTACCGAAAAGCTTGACAGTCATTTCATGGCCAGGCTGAAACTGCCGGTTTTGAAATAATGATTATTGAATAATACAATGCAGATTATGAACCCGATCAAAGTACTGATAATTGACGATGAAGCCCCGGCAAGGGAAATCCTGAAGCATTACCTTAAAAGCCATCCCGACCTGCAGCTGGCGGGGGAGTGTTCCGATGGCTTTGCCGGGCTGAAGGCTATAAGGGAGATCAATCCCGACCTCATTCTTCTTGACATCCAGATGCCAAGGCTAACCGGATTTGAAATGCTTGAGGTGATGGAAGAAAATCCGCTCATAATATTTACCACCGCCTATGATCAGTATGCGCTCAAAGCTTTCGAAATGAACGCAACCGACTACCTGATGAAACCTATATCATCGGAAAGGTTCAACGACGCAATCGCCAAAGCCCGTGAAAAGCTGGCAGCAGGCAGAAATTCGATTACCAGGGCTTCAGATGTAATTGATAAAAGACCCCCTGATGCTCCGTCACTCTCGCGTGTGGTGGTGAAAAAAGGCAGCAAAATCAATATTGTGCCTGTAGAGGAGATAAGATACATTGAAGCACAAGACGATTATGTAATGCTTTATTATTCAGAAGGCAAAGCCCTCAAACAGCGGAGGATGAAGTTTTACGAGGAGTCTCTTCCGGCAGGTCAGTTCGTCAGAATACATCGCTCGTATATTGTAAGACTCGATGCCATTGCCCGCCTTGAACCCTATGGAAAGGAGACTTACGTAACGATACTTAAAAGCGGAGAGAAACTTCCTGTCAGCAGGTCGGGATACAGACTCCTGAAAGACGAACTGAGATTCTAATGGTCCTTCAGCCTGCTGCTCTTCCTGCGGCGCTGAAGCAGGGAAGAAAACGGTTTGTAACTGCGAAACAGAATTTTCGGAACAGGGTCATAGCCGTGCGTTCCCCCGGGCCTGCACCTCAGAATCCTGTTGGTTCCAAGCAAAAAGCCTTTCCAGGGGCCATGCATCTTCAGAGCATCGATGGTATATGACGAACATGAAGGCACATGCCGGCATGACGGGCCAAGCAGTGGGGATAAAAACCATTGGTACAGTTTCACCGGAACCATCAGCAATAATGATAATATGTTTACCCTGCCTGACATGATCTGCAAAGATAGATCAAAAACCGGCAAAAGATTAGCGCAATATGACAGTAAGGCAATTCTAAACCTGCCCGATCAATAAGAAATATGACAAAATGACTACTGTAAAACGCGTTATTTTGTTGGCAGGGCTTTTGCTGTACTTCGCGAAATAATTAAAGAGAAAAAAAAATGACTATCTGGATAATATTTGGCGCTTTTATGATAATCAGCTGGATTGTCAGCCATCAGCTTTCATCGAGGTTTAAAAAGTACTCAAAGATACCATTGCCCGGCGGCCTGACCGGCAGGGACGTTGCCGAGAAGATGCTTCGCGACCACGGAATAAGCGGTGTAAAAATTGGTAGTGTCGCGGGCAAGCTCTCTGACCATTACAATCCGGTTACCAGATCAATTAACCTGAGCCGTGAGGTATATACAGGAAACAGCGTTGCAGCAGCTGCAGTTGCAGCCCACGAGTGCGGCCATGCCGTGCAGCATGCCAGAGCCTATTCATGGCTTACCATGCGCTCAAAACTGGTGCCGGCAGTCAGCTTTTCATCCAAATGGGTACAGTGGATACTGCTCGCAGGCATTCTTACAGTGGAAAGATTTCCGGAACTGCTTCTTTTCGGAATAGGTCTTTTTACACTTACCACCCTGTTTTCAATTATAACACTGCCTGTCGAAGTCAATGCGAGCAAAAGGGCTCTTGCCTGGCTCTCAAATGCAGGAATAACCGGATATGGCACGCATGAAAAGGCGGAAGATGCACTTAGGTGGGCCGCATATACCTATTTCATTGCCGCCCTGGGATCTCTTGCCACTCTGCTGTTTTATATTACGATCTTCCTTGGGGCAAGGAGATAGGGTTAATAGCCGACAAGACTTCGCATATAACGCTGCCTCGTCGTAATATTTTCGTCAGGAACAAGGGCAGGCCTCTCAAAGGAGCCATACATCGGGTTTGGGAATATAATATATCTGGAGCCGAAAAGTGATGTTAGAGAATCGACATCATTGAAGCCCAGGTTCCTCTCCCTGCTTTCAAATACAACATCGACATCGGCAAGATTGTCTCCCAGAAGCAAAATGATGTCATGTGTTTCAAGTATCCTGTTACGTCTCTCTATCTTGGATGATGTAGTGGTCTTCAGCAGTAAATGGGCGGAATCGGCAAACGGGAAGCCCAGGTTCCTCAGGTTTTCAAGTGTAGTCTCAAAGGCATCGTCAACAGCGCGATTGGAGACATAGAACATCTCAACGCCCAGACTTTCAGCCAGTATGGTAAACTCCAGTGCTCCCGGTAGTGCTTTTGCCTCGCCCCTGTCAGTCCACTTTTTCCAGTTGTCGTCAGAGAACCCCTTCCCGGTATGAACCTGCCAGGCTTCATACGGACTGTTGTCGAGGATAGTTTCATCCAGATCGGCAACAACAGCCAGCGGTCTGCCTCCATTTTTGACGGCGGCAGCCTCAGCAAGCCTCTCCGAGGCAATGTTATATCCCTGCAGGAACAGAGCACGCATTTCGGCTGATTTCTGAAACCACAGAACCGACATTATCAGATGATCCTGGTCACCCGGCCAGGCCTCATCCTGACTTCTGTTGCAGGAATAACTCAATATTCCCGATAAAGCAACTATGAACAGAGCCAGAGTAGTTTTCTTCATAAAATTCATTTGATTAATCTTTATTTAATTACCTGATGAACAAAATTAACCAAAGCCCTGGTATTTCAAAAACAGGTGATAAAGAACTTTTTAATATATCTGTTAAGAGATAATTAAAGATTTTCTATCTTTAACAGGTTATATCTAAATCAAAAAGAGAATGGCAAGTCTTAAGTTTTCTCTGGGGATGATCCCTTCCACTGCAAAAATCGAACAACAGGAAAAGGCTCTGCTTGAGGAGTATGAAAAGCTGCAAGCGTTCAAAGAGTCAGAAGAACTGACCCGTTATACCGAACTTGACTCTCTGGTGAACTCTGCCGGATTTCAACAGGAGAAAAAACAGATTGAGGGGTTGAAATATGCGGGTTCACCCGAGTATCAAAAAGAGAAGGAGTATAACTCTCTCGCAAAATCGAAGGAGATCAGGCTCTACCTCAAAACCCGGGACAGCAACGAATTGAAAAGTTTCAATGAGGTTGACGGCTCAGAGAAGATCAAAAATTTTGAGGAACTCGAAAAATTTATTGCCACCCCTGCCTTCAGGCAGAAGCAGAAGATGAAGCCTGTCACTTTCAAGGATACCGGGGAGTACAAAAAATTTCTGGAATACAAGACATTGAAAAAATCACCCGAAGCAAAAAAACCGGATAAACATCAGGGGTCGCCAAAGCTTGAAAGATTCAGAGAGCTTGAAGCATACGTGTCAAGTCAGGAATTTCTGGCAAAGAAACAGATGAAACCCATAACCTTTAAGGATAGCGAAGAGTATGCCAGACTGATGGAATACAAAACCCTCAAGGCCTCACCTGAAATCAAGGGGTACTATTCCTTTCTCAAATCAAAGGAATATGCAAATTTCAAAAAGGTAGACGGCTCGACTATGTTTGCCAGATATGAGGAACTGAAAGGCTACGTAGCTTCCGAAGAATTCATCGAGAGAAAGAACTACCTGCTGGATAAGAAGAGATACGAGAAAACAGAGATGTTCTCCCAGTTAAAGGAGTATGAAACCCTGAAGAAGAGTGATGACATTGTCTGGTATTTTAAGGTTAAGGACTCCAACAAGTTCGATATTCTTAAGACCAGGGAACTTACCTACAGCGATGATTTTGAAGGCACCGAAGTTGATGATAAAAAATGGCTCACCAGTTACTACTGGGGGGAGAAGCTACTCAAGGACAACTACTCACTTGATGGTGACCTTCATATTCATACTGCAAAAAACAATTTCTCGATGCGCAGTTCCGTGCTCTCCATTACCACCAAACCGGAAAAGAGTGAAGGAAAGGTATGGATACCCTCATCGGGTTTTGTGAAGAGGGAATTCACATATACCTCGGGGCAAATAAATACAGGTAACAGCTTCCGTCAGAAATACGGAATATTCTCAGCCAAAATCAAGCTCGACAATCCGGCTGCAAAAAATGCTTTCTGGCTCCTCGGAGATACCATGACGCCACATATAGATATTTGCCGCACCGGCAAAGGCAAGGTATGGTTCGACATCTTTCGTTCGGAAAAATCGTCCGCGAAAGCATCCCTGCCCGGAAAGTATGCCGGTAATTTCTATATCTATACCCTTGAGTGGACTCCCGAAAAACTTGTCTGGAAGGTCAACGGCGAGGTTGTCTTTTCGCAGGCAGGCAATGTGCCTCAGGAACCGATGTACATCTCTCTTGCAGGGGGCACAAGCACCCAGCTCAGTACGGTCGCAAACATGGAGATCGACTGGGTGAGGGTGTATAAAATGCTCTAGGGATATAAGATTGACGATTTAAGATTAACGATTTAAGATTTGCGGTTTGCAGACTGCGGTCTGCGGTCTGCGTATGGGGTGCGATTGAATGGGGTGAAGGGGAGGAACAAAAAGAACTGCTATATTTACTTGTGCAAACCAAAAATCACCACCCATGAAAAATAGAAGGACTATTCTCACCCTCCTTATACTGTTGGCAATAAACATCTCCCTGGTTTCACAGGAGAAGATGTGGTGGGGCTACAATATGCCTGAGAACTGGAATGGCACCTGGACTGAGGAGCTTCAGACAGCAGCCGAACGCTCTGGTTTCACCCATACTGCCAACAACAATGATATTCTTGAGTATTTTGCCATGCTGCAGTGGAAAAGTGAAAACGTTCACGTCTTCAGTATGTACACCAGCGACAGGGGAATCACCTGTCCTGTGCTGGTGATGGCAAATCCCCGTGTCAGCTCACCCCGTGAAGCGAGTGAGTCGGGCAAACCGGTCATTTATCTTCAGGGAGGAATACATACCGGAGAGCACGAGGGCAAGGAGGCTCTGCTGATGCTGATAAGGGATATCCTCTTTGGCGACAAGGGATACCTGCTCGACAATCTGATAATAATGGTTGCACCGAACTTCAATGTCGATGGTAACGAAACACGAAGCGTAGCCAGAGGGCTTCCGTGGTTGTCAGGCACCCGACAGGATGCACGCGGTTACGATATTAACAGGGATGCTTTAAAACTGGAGACAACCAGTATGAATGCCCTCTACAGAAATGTCTTCAACACCTGGGACCCGGTGCTGATATATGATACCCACCGTATGGGCGGGGTAAATCACGGCTACCAGATAGCCTATGCCGGATCGAATGTTCCGGCGGCTCATCAGGCTCCGCGTGATTTTGTAACGTACCGCTTCTTCCCCGCCATTACCAAAGGGGGAAGGGAGAGAGGTGGTGTTGAGATATACTTCCACGGAGGATTCACACGAGGTGTATGGCCGCCCAAAGAGTACACCTACGAAAACGCTATATGGACAACCGAAGGCAAGTTCATGGTGTCGGGTTACGGGCTCAGGAACCGTATGGCAATTCTCGTTGAGACAATATGGTATATATCGTGGGAGAAAATGATATATGCCCAATATGTATGTGCATATGAAGTGTTGAGGTTCTGCCACGAGAATGCAAGGGAGATGCTTGCTGTTTGCAGGGCAGCCGATGAAGAGGTGGTTAAGAACATACGCGAAAAGGCCGGCACCGGCCAACTCACCAACTTTGTTGAGGGCCGCTATGTCTCCGATGGCAAATTTAGTATGTACGGCTACGAGAGTCTCGACTACGAAGATATTCCCGGCACAAGCATACGCCGTGTAAAGCCCTCAATTATCAACAGCGCCCCGCAGCTTTTCCGGAATGTAGATCTTATCACAAAGCCTGTTGGAACCAAAAGCGCCAGAGTACCCCTCGGTTATATCATCCCGGCAGACATGGAATTTATTGTCGAGAAATTGCGTACTCACGGACTCAGGGTTACACAACTTCAGGAACCGGTTACTGTCTCGGGAGAAGAGTTTGTTATAAGCCGGCTATATCACGTTCGCAGCGGCGGATACGACATGACCCGGCTCGATGGCCTGTTTTCAGCCGTGGAGGGAAAGCTAATACCTGCCGGTTCATACATTCTCGATATGGCTCAGCCACTGGCCAACGTGGCCTTCTATGCGCTGGAGCCTGAGGTGGGCGACGGATTCACGGGATGGAACCTTCTCGATGATTACCTCGCAGCATTGGGCGTCAGTCAGAGAAGCGTTGTATATCCTTTCTTTAAATACTTTAAAATATCAGGGTAAGAGGTATACCATATTTTGCCGCGGCAACGGGGGGAGGTATGGTGCCGGGCAAATATCATTGCTGCATCTTTTTTGTAACTTTCCCGTCTCTTAATACGTCTCATTTTTGTAATCCGGATAATGACAGTAAAAGAGTACAATAAGGCTGTTGAAGAATACTCCGACGGAGTTTACAGGTTTATCCTCAAGAACATTAAGGATAATGACCGCGCGTCTGATGTGGTGCAGGATAGTTTTGAGAAGCTCTGGATGCACGTGGGAGAGATAGACTACAAGGTCGCCAGATCGTGGCTTTTCACGACGGCTTACAACCAGATGATTGATATGCTGAGACGGGAATCAAAAATGGTACTGACCGGGGAACATAATGACAGAGATCTCTACTATGAAGGTTCCTTTACCGACCTTTCGGAGGTTCTCGACAAGGCTCTCTCCAGGCTGCCGGAGCAGCAGAGATCGGTAATAATGCTTCGCGACTATGAGGGCTACAGTTATAAAGAGATTGCCGAAATCACAAAAATGACCGAGGCAATGGTGAAGATTAACATATACAGGGGCCGCATGGAGCTTAAGAGATATATAGGCAGTATAGAGGCTGTTGTGTAATGACAAAATGAAGAAAGACAGGGAACATATCGAAGAATTGGTGGAACGCTACCTGGCAGGCACCCTCGACAATGAGGGAACAAAAGAGCTGTTCGGGTTTCTGGAGGATGAGCCGGATCTTTTTGATACTTTTATCGGGGATATGCCTGTTATTTCTGCTCAATCAGAAAAGAAATACCCTTACAAGAGCCGGCTGCTGAAAAGCTATTCCGACCTCAGTGAAGAACAGTTCGAATACCTATGCATTGCATCTGCAGAAGGCGATCTGACAGCGGAGCAACAGGAGGAACTGGAAGATGTAGTCAATACCGATGAAAAAAGAAGGGCGACATACAATTTATATAATAGACTCCGTCTCCCCGCCGAAGAGATAGCTTATCCGCTAAAGAACAGGCTCAAAAAAACCACCCCTTTTGTAAGGATGACAAGA
The DNA here is from genome assembly GCA_046484805.1 of Bacteroidales bacterium. Taxonomy (GTDB): domain Bacteria; phylum Bacteroidota; class Bacteroidia; order Bacteroidales; family VadinHA17; genus SLNP01. The sequence goes on along the minus strand of JAWOIF010000128.1, from coordinate 9,377 downwards.
GTGGTCACCGTCGTTATGTCAGCAGCAGCCTCCGTAGCGATACTGGTAATAGCTCTTAATTATAACGGTAGCGATCGGGTATCCTCTCAAGCTACTGAAGTTACAGCATCAGTCAGCGAAACTGAAACCCCCTCTGTCCGAGAAACCGAAACCTCCACTATCGATGAAACTGAATCCCTCTCTGTCGGGGAAGAAGAGGCCCCGGAAAGCAGAACCACGGCTCCCGTCGTAACAGCAAGGACCATTCAGGAACAAGTCAGGATAGCAGAAGCTATGCCGGCAGAAGAGGAGACTGAAAGCACTGAAGTTTACGAAAGGACAATTATAATGCCGGTTACCGGCGAGCCTGCGATGATAATGATAGCCGGAAACTTTACGACACCCGGTCTCACCGAAATCTATACCGCTGCGCCGGTGGAGTATCAAGGTCCCCTTACCCTGAGAGATTATCTGGCTATTGCATTCCGTGAAAGGATACTTGGTGAAGAGATTCCAGACCGTTCACCTATTAAGGCCTATGAGATTGCCAGCGCCGGGGTTACCGGGGTCAACAAACTTCTTGGCTGGGAGATGGACCTTGAATTAGTAAAGGAGGGAAAAGGAGAGCCTGACGCCGTAATGTTCAGCTCAAGGCTTGTCAAATTCCAAACCCCGGTAAAAAAAGTTATTACTGATCAGTAACTTTTTCAGAGATCATTCCGTCTCATCATCAAAACCAGTTAAAATATAAACTTAATAACACCATGAAAAGATTTGTTTTACTTACAGTAGCATTTTCCCTTGCCTATCCGGCAATCACCCAGGATGATTCGACAAAGCTGGTTGCATCGACCAGGCCAGGATCAGAAAAAGTCATTTCAGATACCAGAATTACCATAGGCGAAGACCTCCTGTCATATGAAGGATCTCCCGAATCGCGAAGCCTGCGCTTCGGCAACCGTGGAATTGAAATACTCGAGATGCTTGAGGGACATAAAGTATCGGTTAAGAGGTTTGACGAAGAATCGAATGAGGAGATTTTCTCAAGGAGTATTAACACCCGGCAGTCTGACAAAAGGAAGGGCAGGACTTTTTTCAACGGTAACTGGTCAGGCATTGAAATCGGGTTTAACAATTTCCTTACATCTGACCACAGCATGGTGCTTCCCGATGACGATTACTACCTGACCCTGAACTCGGGAAAATCTATGAATGTCAACATCAACTTTGCTCAGGTCAATATTGGATTAACCAGGCATATTGGTTTGGTTTCAGGTCTTGGCTTCAATATGAACAACTACTTCTTTGAGGGGAATAACACCATTGTGAAGTCAGGCAACGGAATAATAACTCCACAATACCCTGAAGAAGGAATTGTGTATGAAAAGAGCAAGCTTGCCACAAGGTTCCTGACGGCCCCATTGCTTCTTGAAATGCAGCTGCCCACGGGAAAATACCATCGGGTCAGAGTAGCCGCCGGACCTATCGGTTCAATAAAGTTAGGCTCAAACACCAAAACCGTATACTACTGGGATGGCAAGCAGAAGGTTAAGGAACAAGGCGACTTCAGCCTCAACATGCTGCGCTATGGATTTACCGCCAGGGCCGGCTACAGGGATATCAACCTGTACGGCACCTACTATATGACACCGTTGTTCAGGGAAGGGAAAGGTCCTGATATACACCCGTTTGAAGTAGGACTTTCGTTTACGATTTACAGGTAGTTCCCATTAGAGTGAATACACCAGGGCGTAACGGCATGAAAACCGTTACGCCTTTTTATTTATCTTTGCCTCAACGCACAATAGCTTGAGGCGGAGGAACAGAGATGCTCACAGAGAGGGAAAAAAGGATTTTTTCAAGGCAGATTATGCTTCCTGACATTGGAGAGGAGGGGCAGGAAGCCATCAGGAAAGCCAGGGTACTGGTTGTTGGCGCCGGCGGTCTCGGTTGTCCTGTGCTTCAATACCTGAATGCTGCAGGTATAGGCTCTATTGGAATCGTAGAATTCGATATGGTTAACGAATCGAACATCCACAGGCAGATATTATATGGAGGCAACGATCTGGGAAAGCTCAAGTCTATCATAGCCAGAGACATCCTCAATAAGTTGAGTAATCTGACCCAGACCGAGGTTTATAACATCAGGCTTACCGAAGCCAACGCGGGCAAGATTATTTCACCATGGGATATCGTGGTAGATGCAACAGACAACTACGAAACCCGTTATGTGATCGATAACGTTTGTTCAGAAACCGGCAAGCCTATGATACACGGAGCAATTTACGGCAGTGAGGGACAGGTCTCTGTCTTCAATTACAGGGGCAGCGGATCGTACAGAAGCTATAACCCAAAGGAACAGGGCAGGATACGTAATCCTGACCCATCACAAACCGGACTTTTCGGTATGCTTCCGGGCGTAACCGGTGCGATGATGGCTTTTGAGGTTATCAAGATAGTTACCGGTACAGGTGAAGTATTGGCAGATAAGATATTAACTTTCAACATACTTACACATCGTTATTTACTGACCCGGTTGAGCCGGAAAAAAAATGACCAAAACAAATAATATCAGAATTATTAACTCTTAAAACAATAATTATGAGACTACTACTTATCAGCAACTCAACAAATGCAGGAGAAGAGTATCTTGACTATCCCAAGTACAACATCAGGGAATTCCTGGGGGAAAAACCGGTGAAGGCTCTTTTCATACCCTATGCGGCAGTTACATTCTCGTTCGATCTGTATGAAGAAAAGGTACAGAACCGCTTCAGGGAGGTAGGTCATGATGTTATATCCATACACAGGTTCAAAGATCCGGTCAAAGCTGTTGAAGAAGCGGAAGCCATAGTAATTGGCGGAGGGAACACATGGCAATTGCTGAAAATGGTTCAGGACAACGGACTGACAGAACCGATAAGGAAGAAAGTGCTTTCAGGTACACCCTATATAGGTTGGAGTGCAGGATCGAATATGGCATGCCCCACTATACGCACCACGAATGACATGGCGATAACTGAACCCGATTCATTCAATGCACTCAACCTGATTCCCTTTCAGATAAACCCGCATTATCTTGATGCCAATCCTGAAGGACATGCAGGAGAAACAAGGGAACAGCGAATAGAGGAGTTCATTGAAGCCAATCCCGGTATGTACGTTTTAGGACTAAGGGAAGGAACCATGCTTCTGGTTGAGAATAATAACATGAAACTTATCGGTCCCAGGAAAGCAAGGGTATTCCTCCGTGGCAATGCCCCCGCAGAAATGGATGTAAACGACAATCTCTCCTTCCTGCTCAGGTAATCAAATGTTGAACCATTGAACCTCACTGATGTCAAATGAAAATACTGCGAAATCCGGTCCGTTTATTACTGGTTACAGCAGGTCTGACACTTACGGCCCTGCTTGTAATTACAATGGTTTATAAGGACAGGGTAGCAGAGATATTCATTAGCGAAATCAATAGCAGGTCGGAATTCACAACGACAATATCAGATTCAAAACTGACTCTGCTGAAGAGGTTCCCCAGGGCTTCATTTATTTTGGAGGATATTGCTGTAAGAGGGCCCGTAGCTGTGAATGGTAACGACACAATTATAACTGCAGCTATAGTATCACTTGAGTTTAGGATTATCAATCTTCTGAGGAAGAACTATACAATCGAATGGGTAGGTATATCGGGTGGTAAAATTCATTTACTTACGGGGGAGGATGGAATATCAAATTTGCCTTCCATTGCAGATGGTTCAGACGACAATCAGGTTGTTTCGGTTAACCTTAAAAACATCAGGCTAAATGATATATCCCTGAATTATGCAAACGATCTGAAAGAGGTGTATAATATGATCCATATTAATACAGCCCGGCTGAACGGATCAATCGCAGGAACCGATATAAGGCTGAAGGCTGAAGCCTCCTTCGGGCTTCTTAACCTCTCGATGAACGGTATTACCATCAATAATAAGGTTGACGGTTCGCTCACCCTTGATCTTCACAAATCAGACTCGGCAGTCACGCTTAACAAAGGAACGCTTGACCTGCAGGATATGGCCTTTGCGATTAACGGTTTCTATGCTCCCGGCACGGGCATGACGAATCTTTCGATAAGCTCGGGGAACGCCGATATATCATCACTATCAGGGTTCCTTCCGGACAAATTTCAGACATGGCTTAAATACAGACCCTCTGGCAAGGTAAGTGCTCTTTGCCACATAGAAGGTATACTCTCAAGTGAGTCAAAACTACGATATGATGTTGCCTTCTCGATGCACGGAGCAGGCTTTGAGATTCCAGGAACCGGAATACGTTTCAGGGAGAGTTCGTTATCAGGATTTTACACAAACGGAGAAAGGCTTAACGCCGCCTCCTCGCAGATTGTGTTTGACATGATCGACATCAAAACAGCAAACTCATCACTAAGAGGTTCTCTCTCATACACTAACTTTGCAAGGCCGGCGCTGAAGGCTGATATTAATCCCGTACTCGATCTTTCGGAAGTTGCTGCTCTGTCAGGAGGTTCATTCCCGGCTGGCGCAACCGGCAGGGTCAGGGCCTCTGTCTCACTCAACAGCAGGCTTCCTGAGGATGGAAAAGTGACTCTGAAAAGCGTTGCAGCCATGAATCCTGTTGGAAACTTTTGGCTGTCGTCAGTCTCCCTTAACGTTAATGAATACTCTCTGTCTGACATCACCGGAAACCTGATGCTTTCAGGAAACCTTTGGGTCGACAGCCTGCAAATGGGAATAAACGGACAGAGGATTCAAGCCGACGGTGAGATCAGGAACTTCACCAGATGGGTCAGTGGAGAGGCTACTTTAGTAGAGATCAACGGATATTTGGGCTCTCCTCATCTGACACCGGGTATGCTTATGCGGAAGGGAACCACCGACGAGCCGGACAGTTCAGGTTCCTTCAAAATGCCCCGTGGATATTCTGCCGATATAAGATTTTCCATTGGTGAGTTTTATCACAAGTCATTTTCAGCTTTCGATGCTTCGGGCCGTCTCGGTTACAGCTCAGGAAGGCTGCTACTTGACGACCTTGCTCTCAGGTCAATGAATGGTGATGTTGCAGGTTCTGCGGTGCTTACCGAACGAGACGATGGAGGTTTCGGCATCGACACAAGGCTGACCTTTGACAAAATTGACATTAACAATGCATTTGTATCTTTCAATAATTTCAGGCAGGATTTCATTGTAGCTGAGAACCTCAAAGGCTCACTGACAGGAAAATATGATATGCTGATGGACCTTGATGGCAGGTTTGTTCCTGATCTTTGGTCAATTTCATCGGAAGGCTCTTTTACCATCGATAATGGTGAGCTGCTTGGTTTCCCTCCTGTAATGAACCTTTCGAGATTCATTGAGATCAGTGAACTCGAAAACATAAGGTTCTCAAGACTGGAAAATGAATTCTACATCAAATCGGGTACATTTGCAATACCACATATGGAGATAAAGTCATCAGCAGCTGATTTCGGCATAAGCGGGAAGCATTTGTTCAACGGCGATTACGAATATCACCTCAGGGTGTTGCTGTCGCAGATTTTGAGCCGCAAGGCTCCCAAAAAGAACCCGGGAAACGAATTCGGTATAGTTGAGGATGATGAGTTGGGCAGGACTTCACTCTTTCTTCTGCTAAGCCGTCAGGGAGATAAGGAGGCTGTTACCTATGATGGCAGGGCCGCCAGGAGTGTGATCAGGGAAGACCTGAGGAACGAAAAGCAATCACTGAAGGTAATCCTTAAAGAGGAACTGGGTTGGTATGGTATGGATACAACGGTCATCCGGCAGGAAGAGCAGAAACCCAAATTCAGAATAATATGGGATGAGGTGATTCAACCCGATACCATTAAGACAGATACTGTAAGGAAGGACCAGAAGAGCAGTACTGTAAGGTCACTCTTAAAAAAAATAATAAAAGGATAATCAGTGAATATCTATCGGCGCAGAATATTGTTAAAGGCATTGCTTATTGGGGTTATAGCGCCATTGATAGGTCTTGCATCGGCAAGATATACCCGCAGTCTGGTAAAGCGTCTTGAAGCTGAAGAGCGCAGCAAGGTCGAATTATGGGCCATGGCCACACGAAATATCATCACAGCTGAGGAGAGTGATTTTGAAGACCTTGAACTGACAGCCACCATAATCGAAAACAACACCACTGTTCCTCTGATACTCACCGACGGCAAGGGCAATATAATTTCATCGGCAAACTTCAGGGAGAACCGGATTAAGAAGGATCCTGAATATCTCGGAAATGAACTCAGAAAGATATCAGAAAGGAGGGAACCCATTAAGATCGATCTGGGTGAAGGTCATTTTAATTTTATCTACTACAAGGACTCCATTATTCTGAAGAAAGTAAGGTACTATCCATGGATTCAACTCATTGTTATCATATTTTTCGGGGGTGTTTCCTACATGGCTTTCAGCTCTTCCCGTAAGGCAGAAGAAAACCAGGTGTGGGTAGGAATGTCGAAGGAGACAGCTCACCAGCTTGGCACTCCGGTTTCATCACTATCGGCCTGGCTCGATTTGTTCCGCGAAAAATATCCCGGAGAGGAGCTCTCCGCAGAGATGCAGAAAGACATCCTCAGACTGGAGAAGATTGCCGCCCGCTTTTCAGGTATAGGTTCAAAGCCGGAACTGGATAGATATGACCTGATTGATCTGACAGAGACAACAATCAGCTATCTGAAAAACAGAACCTCATCAAAGGTTAAATACAATCTCATAAACCAGATATCGGAAGGCGAAGCCACGGCCGAGATAAACAACGAACTGTTTGAATGGGTAGTTGAGAACCTGTGCAAGAATGCAATAGATGCTATGGAGGGAGAAGGTACAATATCTGTTATTTTCTCATCACTCCAGAATTGTATTATCATTGACTTCTGCGATACCGGGAAAGGTATTCCCAGGAGGGCTTTCACCTCAATCTTTCGTCCGGGATATACGACCAAAAAAACAGGGTGGGGCCTGGGGCTCTCTCTTGCAAAGAGGATCATTGAAGATTACCACAGGGGCAGGATATTTGTACAATCATCAGAGCCGGGAAAAGGCACATGCATCAGAATTGCTCTTAGCAGTGCCGCTAACGATGCCGGAAGGGCTAAGGCTCAGCTTAAATCAAAGTCATGAAGAGATCGGATTTTGAAATAATGTCTCCCGCAGGTTCATACGAGTCACTGACAGCAGCAATACAGGGCGGGGCAGACTCTGTTTACTTAGGCATAGATCATCTCAACATGAGAGCCGGGTCGGCAAACAACTTCTCAATTGACGATCTGCCCGATATTGTTTCGATCTGCAACGAAAAGGGTGTTAAAACCTATCTGACTGTTAATATTGTTGTATACGACCGTGAGCTCACCCTGATGAAGCAGGTCGTCGATGCAGCGGTAAAAAGCGGCATAAGCGCCATAATAGCCTCAGATATTGCAGTAATCGGGTATGCTGTTGCTGCCGGAGCCGAGGTCCATCTCTCAACTCAGGTAAACATTACCAATAGTGAAGCTGTAAAATTCTATTCAGGGTATGCCGATGTGATAGTGCTCGCCCGCGAACTAAGCCTCGACCAGGTAAAAACCATTAATGATTATATCAAAGCCAACAAAATCACAGGGCCGTCAGGAAGAGAAGTTAAGACAGAGATATTTATCCATGGAGCCCTCTGCATGGCGGTCTCGGGAAAATGTTACCTCAGCCTGCATGAGAACAACACTTCGGCAAACAGGGGAACCTGCTGGCAAACATGCCGCAAGGGGTATATTGTCACAGAAAAAGAGACCGGTTATGAGCTTGAGATAGACAATGAATACATCATGTCTCCCAAGGACTTATGCACAATCGGATTTCTGAACAAGATTGTGGATTCAGGTGTCAGGGTTATGAAGATTGAGGGCCGGGCACGCTCAGGTGAGTATGTCAGAACGGTTACAGAATGCTACAATGAAGCACTGAACGCTATTATTGGGGGAACCTACACTCTGGAGAAAATAGAAGACTGGAGAACCAGATTGTCAACCGTCTTCAACAGGGGCTTCTGGGATGGTTACTACCTGGGGCAGAGGCTGGGTGAATGGAGTTCAAAATATGGGTCCTCTGCAACAAGGAGAAAGGTATATCTGGGCAAAGTCACAAACTATTTTGCAAAATCAAAGGTAGCTGAAATAAAGCTTGAAACCGGTGACCTGAGTACAGGAGACAATATACTGATATCAGGCCCGACCACCGGTGTTCTCGAATACAAGATCGGAGAGATCAGGGTTGACCTTAAAGGAGTTCAAACAGCACGAAAGGGTGAATTCTGTTCAATACCGGTAAAAGAATTCCTTAGGAGGTCAGACAAAGTATACCTTTGGGTTGATCAGGAGTGATCATAATAATCCTTTCCTCCGTGCCAGAGCAAGCACCAGGTCAGCATTCTTTTCAGGGTCATCCGTTTTGGTTTCCAAACGGTGTACAAGGGTTGAAGGATGGTGGCTGAGAGAATGAAAATAGGCTTTATCGTAATATTCGAGTGTTATTGCGGCTGCCTTTTCAAAATCACCGGTATCTATGGCAAGAAGGGCCTCCTGTGTACGATTACCTCCAAGGCGCTTCGATATCTTCATAACCGACTCCCTGAGCAGTTCCGGTGGAAAGACCGAATACTCTCTAACCAGTCTTGGCAGCCTTACCGATGGTTCCGAAATAAGAGCTATCACTCCAGACTCCTGCATGTTTTTCCAGAATTGTTCGGGAAGGAACACGGAACCAATATTCCTGCTCTCGTCTTCAATCCATATTGTTTTGCTGTAATCATGACCCCGCCATGCGTCGAAGAGAATATTTGCAAAATGCTCGGTTGACGGCTGGCTGCCCTGACCAAGGGCGCCGAATGCTGATCCCCTGTGATGCGCCAGTGCTTCAAGGTCGACGACCTGTTCTCCTCTTTTCACCAAAGTGTTAAGTATTGACGTTTTTCCACTTCCCGTCAGTCCGCCAAGTATCAGAGTCCTTCTCTTAATGGCTAGTTTACCCAGGATATTGTTCCTGTAAGCCTTATATCCACCATCAAGCCTAAATACATGCAGCCCGGCAATTGAAAAAAGCCAGGCCATCGATTCTGAGCGCAACCCTCCTCTCCAGCAATAGATCATAAGCTTATCTGAAGTCGCCATTTGCTGTGCCTCTGCAAGCTTTGACCGGAGGTTCGGACCGGCATACTTAAGTCCCTCCAAAACAGCTTCGGACCGTCCTCTCCTTTTATAGGTTCGTCCAACTGCCGCCCTTTCCTCGTCACTGAAAAGAGATATGTTTACCGCACCCGCCCCTCGTTGAACAGGTGCAGGTCCAGGTCCCCGAGCGCGCTGCCGGTCATCGTCTCACCCGTGGCTCAGCCGAAGT
>JAWOIF010000049.1:0-11747 GCA_046484805.1 Bacteroidales bacterium | reverse complement strand
CGCGTGAAGAGCGCACGCCCGTCATGAAGGTGATATTCGATGCCTCATCAGAGATCAGGAGGTCGATATTCAATGCAACACTAATCATCATCATCACATTCGTACCGCTATTCCTGCTCGAAGGAATGGAGGGGCGCATGCTTAAACCGCTGGGTATATCCTTTATAATATCGCTCTTTGCCTCTCTTATTGTGGCTCTGACGGTAACCCCGGTTATGTGCAGCTATCTGCTTACCGACGAAAAGCATCTCGAAAAAGGGCTCAAAGGCTCATGGGTTGAGAGGAACCTCGGTTCGTTATACAGGAGTGCCCTGAACCGCGCCATTGACAGGCCCCGTATAATCGCCGGCGTAACAGGCGCTCTGATCGTTGCAGCAATAGTGATATCATTTACATTCGGATCGACATTTATGCCTCCCTTTAACGAGGGTGCCCTGACTGTGAATCTTTCGGCTATGCCCGGAATATCACTCGATGAATCGGCCCGCACAGGCCGCGAGGCTGAGTTGATAATGCTCGGAATACCCGAGGTTACATCCATCTCGCGCAAGACCGGAAGGTCGGAACTGGCCGAACACTCATTCGGTGAAAATGTATCAGAACTTGACGTACCGTTTGAACTTAAAAAAAGATCGCGCGATGAGTTTCTGGCCGATGTCAGGGAGAGGCTCTCACATCTGAAAGGAGTAAGCATTGAGGTTGGACAACCAATCACGCACAGAATGGATCACATGTTGTCGGGGAGCCGGACAAATATTGCCATTAAAATCTTCGGAGATGACCTTAACGAGCTCTTCAGCGTGGCCAACGAGGTTCGCGATGCTATTGAGGAGGTTCAGGGTATCGGCGATCTCTTCGTTGAGCAACTGGTTGAGACTCCACAACTCAAGGTTAATGCAAAGCGTGGCATGCTGGCCCGGTACGGTATACCTGTAAACAGGTTTGCACAACATGTAGAGACGGCATTTGGAGGGAGACAGGTTTCCGATGTCTATGTCGATGAGATGAAATTTCCACTGATTCTCAGATATAATGAGGAGAGCCGTGGCTCAATTGAAGCCATTAAAGCCTCGATGATTGATACATACGACGGACAGAAAATACCTCTCTCCTTTGTAGCTGATATTGAATCGGGTTCGGGACCTCATGGTATAAACCGTGAAAACGTGAAACGAAAGATTGTAGTCTCCGTAAATGTGGCCGGCCGCGATGTTGGCAGTGTCGTAAAAGATATCCGCATTGAGATTGATGGGAAGGTAACGCTGCCTGAGAATTACAGGATTGAGTATGGCGGACAGTTTGAGAGTGCATCAAGGGCCAGCAGGAGAATACTCTTCGCATCGGTTATGGCTATTCTGGCAGTATTTATGGTCCTGTACAACGAATTCCGCAACAGCACGCTGGCATGGATTGTTTTGCTGAATCTGCCACTGGCACTAATCGGAGGGATTTTTGCCATCAGGTTCACATCAGGGGTTATCAGCATACCCTCCATTATCGGCTTTATAACTCTGTTCGGAATAGCGACACGTAATGGTATACTCCTTATTTCCAGATACCTGCATCTTGAGGGTGAAGATCCTGATCTGAAAACCAGAATAGTGCACGGATCGGCCGACAGGCTCAATCCGATACTCATGACGGCTCTTACGGCTGCGCTGGCCCTGGTGCCACTGGCATTAGGCGGCCAGAAGCCTGGGAACGAAATACAGAGTCCCATGGCAGTGGTAATACTCGGCGGGTTGCTTAGCTCTACCCTGCTTAACATTTTCGTGATACCGACGGTCTATTATGTCACTAACCGCAAAAAGATGATTGAGGAAAACCGGACGGAAATTAATTTATCAGAAACCTCCTAAACCCTACAGTAATGAAAAGAACAATAACTATAATACTCCTGACGGGCTCAGTTTTTCTGAGTTCGTACGGACAGGGCACCGGAGATTTCCTGAAGCAGGTATCAGACGCTCATCCGGTAATAAAGCATTATGAGAGCGTACTTGAAGCACGTCGTGCCGAATCAGTTACCGGTAATACGCCCGGTGAGTTCACGGCAGGTTTCGGTTATTTTCCGGGCACCCCGGAATCGATAGGCCTGAAAAGGACTTTTGAGGCTGCACAGTCATTCGAGTTTCCGACAACGTACATCATCAGGGGACGGCTCAACAGGGAGACCTTTTCCCTTGCCGAAACAGAGTTCAGTCTGGGCAGGACAGAAACACTTCTGGAAGCCAGGCTGATGGCATATGAGTACATAAGCCTCGGCAAACGGGCGGGAGTACTGAAGGAGAAACACGAAACCCTTGAATCAGTAAGACTTGGATGGAACACTCTGCTTGATGAAGGGGCCGTAACCATTCTCGACTATAACAGGTTACTTCTGGAGCTGTCGCGCGCACGCAGTCAGGTAGCAACAGAAGGGGCCGCCATGGAAGCCCTGAGGGTAAAGCTCGACTACATTTCGGGGGGGCACAGCGAACTGCTGGAAGGCGCCGGTTATGATAACTATGAAGATATCGACCGCGATGATCTCATTGAGTTAAGAAGACAATTGCATCCGGCATTCCTATTTTATGAGAAGGAGTATGACCTTTCGCTCAGGGAGGTTGATCTCACAAGGGCAGGAAACCTGCCAGGCCTCGAACTTGGTTTTGGCTCCGAGATAATTGCCGGTGAACATCATACAGGGCCGCGTATTGGGATATCAATACCAGTATGGACTAACAGGAATCAGCTGAAATTATCGAAGGCACATGCCGCCGCTACAGGGGCGGGAAGAGATGCAGCCTTTGCTATGCTGGTAGCTGAAACCCGGTCGCAATATGAATATTGCAGACTGGCAAGGCTCAACTTTGAAGAGATGAACGCTGAACTCAGCCATGCCGGCGAGACATCACTGCTGATGAAGTCGCTGACAGAGAAGGAGATCACCATTACAGAGTATTTTGCCTATATGGAAGCTATGTACGAATCTATGCTGATGCTTATTGACCTTGAAAACGAGTACTTTGCAGCACTGGCAAGGCTCAATGACCATAAGCTTGTTACATACTGATCCTTTGCGGTAAAAGCCATTAGCACCCGTAACAGCAACCAATAGTACCTGGTTTTCATTTTTTTCTTACTTTTAATCACTGAAAGAGAGAGATGAAACCGGGTATTTATTTTTCAGTCATTCTCATGTTGCTCTGTGCGGGTGCCATTGCCCAGGAAGTCGTGGTTCCCCCGGTAACAATAGAGAAACTTGGCAGAAACGACCTTATATTCGGAGGTGATACTGCAGGGCTTAGCGTATTGTCGGCCAGCCGGAGCTCCAAACTCATAAGTGAGCTGCCCATAACCATTCACGTGGTGACAAGGGAAGATATCGAACGTAATCACTATTCTTCGCTGACCGATGTACTGAAAAGCCTTCCGGGTATGAGGGTGAGCCAGCCAGGAACCGGGGAACTGGGGGAAACGTTCCAGTTGAGGGGTCTGACCGGAAACCTCTACACAATGATCCTTATTAACGGAATGCCCGTGAAACCCAGCGTGGTGAAGGGCATGCCCATTATGGCACAGCTGCCGGTAAGACAGGCGGAGCGGATCGAGATCATTTATGGCCCCGCTGCTGCAGTATATGGAGCAGATGCTGTGTCGGGAGTGATCAACATAATTACACGGGAAGCTGACAAGGGGACTTTTGCCCTGGCTGATATAAGCCTTGGCGAGAACAGGTATCGCAATTCCAACTTCATGGTTGGAGGAAAGGCAGGAAGAAATAAGAACATCCTTCAGTACAGTTTCTACGGGAGTCTCAGCAGCCAGCAGGATTTCAATCTGCGCAATGGATATGAAGATGTCTATAATCCGCTCCACTATCTTCAGGACAAGGGTTACAAGATTGAAATCGGTGGTGAGGTGTACGAACCTCTGCAGATAACCGAAGAGGTTTTTGAGGGCATTGTTACCGACAAAAATGATTTTATAGAGGATTTCTACCCTAAGAACTATAAGGGCACCCTTACGCTTCCGGCGATACAGGACCTGCCCACTGAAAGCAACCTGATGGGATTCAGTCTGAAATTCCGTGGCATAACCCTGGCATTCAATAATATGTATCGTAAGTCACACAGTTCGCTGGGACAAACAGGCTATCTCTTCAGCTATAATAACCCACAGACATTCTGGGGAGAAAACATCAGTCACGCTGCCCTGAGCTATAACTACGAGTGGACGCCCAAACTACTGACCACTACAAATATTTCCAGCCTGATATACAGGATGGACAACAACTCAAGCATTGGGATCAATTTTGCTGAGAACAGTGATAAGTTCTACAGGTATTCGGCAGGTAACGATGTACTGTTCGAGCAGTTGTTTACTGTGGTTCCGGGGCCGGGACTGGAAATAATATCGGGGCTGACCTACCAGTATTCCGGTAACCTCCCGCAGACAAACTACCTCGATGCGCCGTTTGATACTGAGAAATACGGGTCCTTCAGCAGCACTATTGAGGCTGTAGATCCCGTTGCCGGCACCTTCGGACTTAATCCGCTTAAATACCATAACTTCGGATTCTTCAGCCAGACCTACTATTCATACAGGAGACTAAGGTTCATGGGGGGAGTAAGGTTCGATGAAAATTCAGTTTACGGTTTTAGTTTCTCGCCCCGGCTGGCAGGGTTGTTCATTCACAACAACAAGACCACCTCGAGGGCATCTGTCGGCTTTGCCTTCAAGGCACCTCCGGCTTCACTTGCCTATCAGTCGCTTGCCTACAAGGGAGGAATAAACCTCGACAGCCTCTACTACCTCGCAGTACCCAATCCCAATCTGGAACCGGAAAATTATATGTCAGTAGAGATGGGAATTATCAGGTCTCTGACTAAACGTACAACACTCAACCTGTCAATCTACTATAACGAAATAAGGAACCTGATAATGGACAGATCTGTCCCCCTGATGGAACTGGACCTGCCTCTGGCCATAATAGAGACAGACACATCATCGGTACTTACCAGATCAAACAATAAGCGAGCCGTATCAAGGCTCTATGGTCTGCAGGCAACATTTCTCGTAAACGATCTCGTAAAGTCGATAAACCTTGATGCCGAACTGAGTCTTACATTTGCCAAATCGAGTGAAACTTTCCCCGATGTCTTTGAGCTGGCCGGTAAGTTCATTACCGACTTCAACCTTATGCCAAACCACTTCGGGCAATTAAAGGTTACCATGGAACCGGCGAGGAACCTGTTTCTCAACATCACCTCCCTGTGGGAGAGCAACTGGCTCAGGATAGTAATACCGATTGAAGAACTTTACAACGAATTATTCCGGGATGTCGATGGCTTCTACAGTATGGATGTATCACTTACTTACAAGGTTGGCACTAATCTGAGTACATTTCTGAAGGTCACAAATCTGTTTGATGAGAGATATGGCGGCCCTGTATATTCTGAGCTTGGAACACCGTTGCCTTATAGTCCGCAAGCCGGAAGGACTATCAGCGCAGGACTAACATACAGGCTGAACTGATGAGACGGTCAGATTCAATAACAATAATGACACTGGCTCTGATGCTGATCTGTTTAACAGGTCATGCAGATGAGTCTGCAGACACCTCTCCCCTGCTTCTCCGTCAGGATTTAACAGACTCTTTAAGGGCTGTATCGCTAATCAGCAGGGCAGAACTTTTTGCTGACACCGGCAATCCCGACAGTGCAAGAATATATTTTTTGGAAGCCAGACAGATATGCACAGAAAACAGGCTGCCCTTTACTGAGGCAAAGATTTATGAAGGGCTGGCATCGCTGTATGACAAAAGTGATATATGGGATTATTCCCTGAGGTACATGCTGATGGCCTCATCAAAATACAAATTGTCACACGACTCAATCCCGGCAGCAGCCATCCATAAAAAAATTGCAGCCAGGTATAATTCTTTCGGGGTTCCTGCTCTTGCTGCAGGTCATTATATAAAGGAGTACAGTATCTATGGCGATGAACATACAATCGCCAGGGCTGAAGCAGCAAGAAATGCCGCTGAGTCGTTTAAATCTGTACCTGACACCGCAAACGCTCTATTGTGGTATGATTCAGCGAAGAAGTGGTACTCAGCAACCGGCAATAATGCCATTATCTTCTCTGTAAACAACAGGGTAATCCCGCTTCTTTCAGGCCGGGGAGATAACAACCAGGCACTGCAACTTGCCGCCTGGAACCTGGAGAGGCAATCGCAATCAGACCGGGAGGAGATGATAATCCTGAACAACAACATCGGGTTTCTTCATTTCCGTACAGGTGATCTGAACTCAGCCATAAACAGATTCAGAAGGGCTGAGGAGTATTGCCTGGCCGAACCTGTTGACGAGAATAACCTGGCAAGTGTTTATAGCAATATGGCTGTATGTTATCAGGGGCTTGGCAACAACGATTTGATGTTCAGGTACTTTATGGAAGCAATGCAACTGGCGGAAAGAACAGGGCAGATTGCCGAAAAAGCGCGAATAGAAATGCTGCTGGCTACTATATACAATAACCGCAACGATCTTTACAATGCAGAGGTGTATTGTCTCGACTGTATAACCTCATCAGAAGGCTCGGGAAATTATGAGACTCTTCAGATATGTTATGCGCTCTATGCTGAGATACTCGAAAATAGTAATGATTTTATCAAAGCCCTTGACTATTATCAGAAGCATCTGAATCTCAGGGATTCTATAGCAGTTACGAACCGTACAGAGGCAGAAAAGCAGGCTGAAAGGAGACTCTATTACGAATCTATCGAGCAGAACCTGAAGCTTGACATTGCAGATGAAGAGAAGAAGGACCTTGAGTTAAGGAGTCAGAGAGCTGAACTGGAGAAACAGGAAAAGGAGATTGAGCTGCTTTACAGTGAACAGGAAAGGACCAGAATAGAGAAGGAAAACCTGATGCAATCACTGGCCCTGAGCAGGGAAAGAGAGGCGGCCGAAAGGCAAAAACTGGAGATACAGACCCTTGAGCAGGAGGGTTTGCGGCAACAGCTTGAACTTGAAAATAAGATCAGGGATGAACGCGAGTTGCAGGGCCAGAATGAGTTGCTTGAATCACAGGCAAGAGAAAAGGAACTTGAACTTGAAAAAGAGAAGGATGCCCGCAGGATGACACTGTACATTGCCATTCTGATGGTGCTTATAGCTCTTGTGAGTCTCTGGGCCCTCATTTCAGTGCGGCGCAGTAACAGCAGGCTGGCTGCAAGCAAAAAGAAGATCGAAGAGATAAATGCTGATCTTGAGGTAAAGAACAGGGAGGTAAACGAGCAAAAAGAAATAATAGAGCAGAAAAACCAGTCGATAACAGACTCAATACAGTATGCAGCGAGGATACAGAATGCAGTGCTGTTGCCAATCGATTTCCTGACATCCTGGGGTATTGATAATTTTATTCTCTTCAAACCAAAAGACATTGTAAGCGGTGACTTCTACTGGGGTTTCAGGAAGAAAGGACGGATATTCATTGCAGCAGCCGATTGTACGGGGCATGGCGTTCCGGGAGGTTTTATGAGTATGCTTGGAAACACCTTCCTGAATGAGATTATGATCACTTCTGATCTTGCTACTGCTTCAGAAATACTCGACAAACTGCGCGAAGAGATCATAAGGGCATTGAGGCAAAAGGGTGTCACAGGTGAAGCCAGAGACGGAATGGATATATCCCTTATAATACTTGACCAGAAGTCGAAGACGGTTCAATATGCGGGTGCCAATAACTCAATATATGTTGTGAATAATGGTGAACTGACGAGGCATCAGGCTGACAGAATGCCTATCGGAATACATGTTACCGATATCGCTCCTTTCAAAAATCGAATAATAAAGGTCGAGCAGGGAGACGTAATATATCTCTTTTCTGATGGTTATGCCGACCAGTTCGGGGGAGAATCGGGTAAGAAATTCATGTACAAACCATTCCAGAATCTTCTGCTATCCCTATCCCAAATGCCAATGGAAGAGCAACTGGACGGCATTGATACCACCTTTGAAGAATGGAAATCAGGTTACGAGCAGATTGACGACGTTCTTGTAATAGGTCTGAGAATAAAATAACGCACCGGCATGAAACCTGAAATTGTTACCACTCTTGACGGTTCACACACCCTGTATCTGTCAGAGATTGATGAGCATTACCATTCGACTAACGGGGCTGTTGATGAATCATTGCATGTCTTTATCAGGTCAGGTTTTGATTACTGTCAGAATCCCGAACCTGTTGTTTTTGAAGTAGGTTTCGGAACCGGTCTCAACGCCCTGATGACAGCCCTGAGAAGTGCAGAAAAGAGAATTAAAACCACTTATATCACTATTGAAAAGTTTCCGCTTGACCATTCGGTTGTGTCGGCATTGAACTATCCTGCTTTGGCAGGGAGTGGTGCTGACATCCTTTTCAGTTTAATACATAATTGCAGATGGAATGAGGTGGTTCCAATTAATGAATGGTTTGAGATAATGAAGGTGGAAGGCGACCTGCAGACCTTTGAACCCACAATTCAAGCCGATATTATCTATTTTGATGCCTTCGCCCCTTCAAAGCAACCTGAAATGTGGAGACCTGAAGTCTTTCAGAAAATGGCGCTGTTGCTGGGCAGGGGCGGTATCTTCGTTACCTACTCTGCCAAAGGTGAGGTCAGGCGGATACTCCAATCAAATGGATTTCGAGTAGAGCTCTTACCCGGGGCAAAAGGCAAAAGAGAGATGATAAGGGCGGTGAGATTATGAAATTGTAGTATCTTAGCGCAAATTTTTACAAATAACCAATAAAATGAAAATGAAAAAGATGGTATTGCTTATCGCAACTGCTGCGGTAATATTTTCGGCATGTTCTAATAATTCAATCAAGAGCGCCAAAATAGAAACAAAAGAAGACTCTCTCGCTTATGCGTTTGGCGTAAACACCTATTTTGCAATGAAGCAGGATAATTTCGAGATAGACCCTGCACTTATGGCAAAGGGTATGTTAGACTCCAAAGAGAGTAAGAACGTAATGGATGAGATGTATGCCAGAGGTTTTATTGTTACTTACATTCAGGAGAAGCAACAGTCAGAAATGATGGAAATGTACCAGGATGTAATTAAGGAAAATGAGACCTTTCTGGAAGAGAATAAAAAAAGGGATGGAGTAATCACAACTGAATCCGGACTACAATACGAAGTCATCACAAAGGGCACTGGTCCCAAACCCACAGCAGATGACATCATCAGAACACATTACAAGGGTGAACTCACAAATGGTGAAGTATTTGATTCCTCAATTGAATCGGGTCAACCCCTCGAGATAGCAGTTGGAAGCGTTATTCCGGGATGGGTGGAAGGTCTTCAGCTGATGCCGGTCGGTTCCAAGTATAAATTCTTTATTCCTTATAACCTGGGCTACGGTGAACAGGGAGCAGGGGGAGTTATACCTCCTTATGCGACTCTGGTCTTTGAAGTAGAACTTCTTGAGATTCTAGAGAAGTGAAGAAGGCAGCCATACACACTTCCAAAGGTGTAATGGTAGCATCAATGTTTGATGATGATGCACCGGGCACCGTGAACAACTTTGTTAAGCTTGCCGAAGATGGGTATTACGATGGCCTAGCCTTTCACAGGGTGATTCCTGACTTTATGATTCAGGGTGGATGCCCTTACTCGAAAGATATGTCCGATCCACGTGTTGGAACCGGGGGGCCGGGGTATGCTATTAATTGTGAACTCAGCGGCCCGCGTCAGTTCCATGACCGCGGCGTTCTGTCAATGGCACATGCCGGCAGGAATACAGGTGGTTCCCAGTTCTTCATTTGCCACAGCCGGACAAATACCAAACATCTTGACAGACAGCATACATGTTTCGGTATCGTTGAGGAGGGACTTGAAGTGATAGATACCATTAGTGCCGGAGACAAAATAGAAAAAATAGTAATTACAACGATTGAGTAATATGGCTTTTGAGATTACAGGCAAAATGTTTGAGATATATCCTGTCGTAAATGTCAGTGACAAGTTCAGGAAAAGGGAATTCGTAATTGAAAAAAAGGAGTCTTCAGGAGGTACGGTATTTGTCGATTACATAAAATTCCAGCTTGTACAGGATAAATGTGATATTATTGATGAGAGCTATATCAGGGATGAGGTCAGGGTGCTCTTCAATATCAAGGGTAACCGATGGGAGAAAGAGGGCAGGGTGAACTATTTTACTAACCTTGATGCCTGGAGGGTGGAGAGAGTGACCGATGACGTAGGAGCTGAAAATATAGCTCCTCCCCACACCCTTGAGGATGCACCACCGGAAAACGAAGAGTTTGACTCCCTTCCTTTCTGAAGGAAAGTAAACTGGCGCAGATGAATACCTGCGCCAGTTTTACTTTGTCACTTCACCAATCAGTCTAAAAACGGAAGGTCAAGACCATCCATTGAAGCCTTCAGTTCAGCTTCGGTCAGTTCATGATCAGGCAGATTACCCTCAAAGTACTTTTCGTACGCCGATATGTCGAAATGACCGTGTCCGCTCAGGTTGAAGAGTATTGTCTTCGAAACACCCTCAAGATCGGCCTTTCTGGCTTCATCAAGGGCTCCGGCGATTGCATATGTTGACTCAGGAGCAGGCAGAATGCCTTCAGCACGGGCAAAGAGCACACCCCCTTCAAAACACTCCCGCTGCATTTTAGCTCTGGCCTCAACAAATCCATCTTTAAGCAACTGGCTCACAAGAACACCGGCACCATGATACCTCAACCCACCGGCATGTATTTTCTCGGGAATAAAATTATGGCCAAGTGAATACATAGGCAATAGCGGTGTCATACCGGCTGTGTCGCCGAAGTCATACATAAAGCGGCCCTTTGTAAGTTTAGGGCATGAGGCAGGCTCAACTGTGAGTAGCCTTATATCCTTATTGTTAAGCAACTTCTCACGCAGGAAAGGAAAAGCAATTCCTGAAAAATTGGACCCGCCACCGAAGCATCCTATTACAACATCGGGATAATCGCCAGCCTTTTCCATCTGAATAAGTGCCTCCTGCCCTATTATTGTCTGATGCAGAATAACATGGTTCAAAACGCTGCCAAGCGAGTATTTGGTGTAAGGATCCTGAATGGCAATTTCAAGTGCCTCAGAGATTGCTATACCAAGACTGCCAGGTGAGTCAGGATCGGCCTCAAGTATAGCCCGCCCGGCACCGGTCATATTACTGGGTGACGGTACTACTTTGGCATTATATGTATTCATCATCAGCTTCCGTCCGGGCTTGCTGTCATAGCTGACCCTTACCATAAAGACCAAAAGCTCTATCCCGAAGTGATTACACGCAAAACTCATGGCACTACCCCACTGCCCGGCACCAGTCTCAGTGGTGATACGCCTTATACCCTCCTGCTTGTTATAGTAGGCTTGCGCAATAGCAGTATTGGCCTTGTGTGAACCGGAATAATTTCCTCCCTCATACTTGTAATAAATCTTACTCCTGGTGCCGAGGAGCTTTTCAAGATTATAAGCTCTGAATACCGGTGAAGGCCTGTAAGTTCTATAGAGGTCAAGTACCTCATCAGGAATGTCAATATACCTCTCTGCAGACACTTCCTGCTTTATCAGCTCCATCGGGAATATCGCTGCAAGGTCGTCGGGTCCCACAGGCTGCCTTGTTGCAGGATTAAGCGGAGGAAGTGACCTTTGCCCTGATGCAGAATGCCCATCAGGTCCCACAGATCCTCGGCGCGGGTCTGAATAGGGGTGGCAGTGCCTAGCAGGACG
>JAWOIF010000004.1:0-2563 GCA_046484805.1 Bacteroidales bacterium | reverse complement strand
GATTAACAATACCAACAGAGTTCAGAGCATCGAGAAGAGCTGGCATGTTCATAGTAATGTAACCCGGTTCCGCATCGTATTTTTTCCTGATATACAGATCATATGCCGCAAATACATCATACGCCTTCAGACCAAGTATCATATCCACAATGACATTCTGAAGAAAAATCACAGGGGTTTTAATACCCCTGAACATCTTCAATTCGGCATCAATGAAGATCTCCATTAACTTCAGGAAATCCTTGCTGAGATATGCCATGCCTCCTTTGGCAAAAGTGCTGAAGATATTACCCGGAACGTATTGTTTAATTGTCCCAACGATCCCAAGTTCTGTTACAGCATTTGCATACTTATGAGCATATGGCATCCCGGGGAATATCTTGAAATCCTTATATTTCTCTGGATTGGCCCTCATGTGATCACATATGTTGGCAATCCTGTCATGAGTTGTGCACATGAATGTGTTGACGCCTGTTTCTATCGCCTGGTCAAGTACCCGTATGATTGCAGAATCATCCTTGAACCTGATAGCCTGCTCTCTCGATTTCTCATCCGAGAGGTGGTTCACTGCAAAGAACTGGTTATCCCCAAAAAGAACTTTATCCATTTTCATACCCTATCGTTTTGATTCTGCAATAATTAATTCCATTACCCTGTCAGTTTCCAGAGCCTGCCTGAAGTTGTTGATCTCAGTTGGCTTCCTGTCAAGGACATGTTTCACGAAGTTGTCGATCTGGGCACTGTACTCTTCACCACGGAGATAAAAATCTACCGGTATGGCAAAGTCGGTAATGTATTTCATAGTCCAACCCCTTTCAAGCTTCTCAGAGGCATCAGGCTCCTTCAAATAGATCTTGAGTTCCGTTGCATCACATATTATCTTACCCTTTTTACCGATAACAGTTATCGAGGTTGACATCTTGCGATAGGTCTCATCACTCCAGTTGACCGACAGTATACCGCTCAGTCCGCTCTCGAGCGTCAGTACGGAGTAGACAGCGTCTTCAACTTCCCTGGAATATATCTTTTTCAGCAGGGCTCCCTCAGCTTTTACAGGCCTGCCGATAATCTCCTGTATCAGGTTAATAACATGAGAAGCATAGTCAAAGAGGCATCCACCGCCTTCTCCGGGGTCAGACCGCCAGGTGCCTCCCTTGGATTTCGTAACCACCGGGCCATAGGCTTCACCTGTAAAATGGACAAGGTCGCCGAGGATACCCTTTTGCAGCAGTCTTTTAAGCTCTCTGAAGGTACCGATGAAGTGATTGTGATACCCCACCTGGTTCACCAGGTTCTTCCTTGCAGCTATATCAACAAGCTCCTCCCCTTCTCTTATGGTAAGGCTGAAGGGTTTTTCACAGAAGGTGTGGATACCCTTTTCAAGTGCATATTTCACCATTGGGTAATGAAATTTCGTCGGGGTGGCAACAACGATAAAATCGAAAGTTTCAGAATCTATCATCTTCCGGTAGTCGTCATAGACCTTAACCCCGGTGAATTTCTTAAAACCTTCAAGCATGAGCGAAGAGGTATCGCAAACCGCCACCAGGTCGACTTCCTTGTGCGGTGCTACGATAGCTGCATGGGATATTCCCATCTTACCAAGACCAATGATTCCTGCTTTTAACATTTTACAATTTCTTACTTTTAAACAATTCCAAATATTTTTCCGCAACCGCGTCCCAGTTAAAACGGCTCAGGATGTCAGTTCTGCCATTCTCAGCCATTTCTTTCATATGATCAGGATGGTTCAGACTGTAGTCTATCTTCTCAGCAAGTGAATCAGAATCTCCTGATGTGAAATGGACTGCATTTTCACCTGTAATATAAATATTTTCAACAATATCAGAGCATATCAAAGGAGTGCCTAAGCCCATCACGGTTAGAATTACCGGTGAAAGACCCTCTATCAGGGAGGGCTGTACATAACCGTACGCATTCTTCATCAGGATATTGGTGTCATCTCCGTAGACATAACCCGCGAAGATTATCCTTTCATCCTTTGTTTTGCTTATTTCCTGCTCGTAGCTTCCGGGATTTGGAGATCCTCCGACAAGCACCAGCTTCATACCTGTGGTGACGGACTCGAAGGCCTTCACCAGGAGATGGACTCCCTTGTCGGGAATAAATCTGCCGACAAAGAGGAAATAGTTGCCGGTAGTGACCCCCAGTTTTCTCAGGATGGTATCATCAGAAGGCGGTTCTTTTACTTCTGATCCGTAAGGGATAAAATAAAACCTCCGCCTGAATTTTTTTTCAAAATACTCTTTTGTGAAGATGTTATCAAAGACCACAGCATTAGGAAAAAAGGCGGTCAGATAGTTTGAGAACCTGTAGAACAGTTTACCATACCAGGGCCACTTATCACGTTTCCAGTCCATTGCAAACTGGCTCACATAAACCCGTTTCCCGGCACATCTTAGAAAAACCGCCCAGATACTGTTTGCACCGCTGTGGATGTGTACCACATCAGCCGTATTGCGAATGATGATATCAAAGGTGGCCTTCAGCGAGTGAACGAGGGTATCGAAACCGGCCCTGCTGACCGTATGAAAATATTTCA
>JAWOIF010000227.1:0-25478 GCA_046484805.1 Bacteroidales bacterium | reverse complement strand
GCAAAACTCCAGGAACTCGTCCCTCAGGCGGGCGATGCTGATGCTGTCGGGGATGCCGACGGTCATGGTGACGGAAAACATGCGGGTTCCCGTATGCGCCCGACAGGTTAAGACCGTTGATAACACCCTCCTGTGCAGAGAGATGATAACCAGATAGCACCAACGGAACAACGAGTCCCATGACTAAACGGAAAGCACACTTCATTGCGAAACATATTTCCCGTAAGTTAGGAGATTATGCCCGAAAAAACAAAAAAGTACTGTTTTACTTTCGCTTGCCTTGCATGGCCGGCAAAGGTTACCCCTCCTTTGCGGAAGGAGGCGTAAGTTGATTTAGTTAATCCAATCTGCTATCTGCTCCGGGCTCATTCCCGGTCAGCCATAGATATTATTTTTTTTCTATGAAACTACTTTCAATATTTGGGTCACCTTTTCCATCATATTCTATCTGTGAAGGATAAGGATATATTGGTCTGGATAGTACAAGTTCTTTGTCGTTGTACTTTGAAGCAATTATCCGATCAGGTGGATTCCCATTTTCAACCCAATCAATGATAAGTGAAACCCAGTCTACATTTGAAGGACCTGGACCTCCATAGCAGTGGTTCATTCCCGGGAGCAGATACAATTTTAAATAATCATCAATTGTATTGTCATGTTCCTTAATGGCTTCATAATGTTGAATTGAGGTGTTTGCCGATAAAGCTGCATCATTCCAGCCATGATAAATAATCAATTTACCATTTCTTTCACGAAATTTATTATAATCAAACGAATGACAGCTCAGGTAGGAATCTGCATATTTTGTATCTTTAAAGAAGTCTCTAAAATCATAGGTAGAATAATCAAAATCAGGATCGTTAAAAATCAGGTATTTTGATCCTTCAATTCCATAGGCAGATGAATATGTAGGATATCCCACTTTTTCAGCCTCTGCATCTGGACCGACTATCCAACCCCACCAGTTAGCCTCGGAACCCCACGGGAAAGCAGGATAAACTTCTTTATTTTCAAGTCTCAACTCAAGGTATAGTTCTTTAATAACATTTATTTGATTGTCTGTTATTTCTACCTGATAATTGTCCCGCGCAAATTCCATCAGTTGTGAAAAGTCAGGCTTGCATAGGTTCGGATATGTAATAATATTATCCATGACCATATCAATATTGTCACATTGCGAAAGCATGAACTTCTGAAGCACTTCTAAATGATCTTTCGATAAAACACCATCAGAGAAATTCGTAGGATCAGGATACATAAGTTGAGTCATCTTAATAAACTTACCCATAGTTCCAGGCCAGTCAATTACAGGGGCTCCTGCAATTATACCATCAAAATCTTCCGGGTATCTTTGAGCTTCCATAAGAGCCTGTCCTCCACCTCTTGAGCATCCTGCAAAGTAATTGAACTCAGGGTATCGGTCGTAGTATTCTTTTATTATTGATTTGGATACTTCAGCAGTCCTGTGAATTGCCAAATGCCCGAAGTTAAGTTGTCTTTCCATATTGTATTTTGCCCAGTCAGCCTTAAGCGTGGCTCCTTCATGCCCTGTATTCGTTCCCGCAGTTGCAAAGCCCATATTAATTATAGATCTCATGGAGTTCTGGATTCCGCTTACAAAACCACCACCACCACCCATAAAGAATCTAACATTCCATTCTTCAGGAAGCAGCAACTCAAACTCTATTTCCTTTGAAATTGTTCCCAGTACAATTACAAATTTCTGATTCTCTGACAATTCAACACTATTAATTGTTACATCAGGTAAAGCAAGCGCCTTTAATTCTGCAATTGAGAGTTTAGGACTAATCTTTTTTTCCTCTTTGTTTTGTGCTGAACCAATAAAGAAGGAAAAAAGAAGGAATACAAACAGATACGTTCTCTTTCGACACATTGCTGTAGGTTTTGTGGTTAATAAGCAGCAAGTTACGAAATTGAAGGATGCAAGTCAAATATAGTTTAGGGGTTTAAATATCTGTTGAACTGTTGAATCGTTAAACTGCACCCTGCTCTGCCAGCCGTAGCCTTTGGTGAAGGTTGGCACCCTGCATCCGTTCCCCGTTTACCGGTTACCGTTCCCCGTTTTTAATTCGTTTTATACTCGAATTTCACCTGTTTTAGTTCTTCGTTGGCCTTGATGATTTTATTTTTCAGGTCCTCCTTGAACTGCTTCACTTTAGCGGCTACTTCCGGGTCTCCTGTGGCCATAATCTGGGCGGCGAGGATAGCTGCATTCTGGGCTCCGTTGATTGCTACCGTTGCAACGGGTATACCGGGAGGCATCTGCAGTATTGAGAGGATTGAATCAAGACCGTCAAGTGATGCGTTGACAGGCACGCCAATTACCGGCAATGTAGTAAAGGCAGCTATTACTCCGGGAAGGTGGGCCGCCATCCCTGCTGCTGCAATGATTACCTGTATTCCCCTTCCGGCGGCATTCTTTGCAAACTCCTCTGCCTTGTCGGGGGTACGGTGTGCCGAGAGTGCATTTATCTCGAAAGGTATTTTAAAATCATTGAGTGTCTTCGCTGCTGCCTCCATAATCTTATAGTCGGAGGTGCTTCCCATTATTATACTGACCTTTGGTTCCATACTGATATATTGATTTAATTGTTGTACAGTCGGCAAAAATAGCCATTAATTTCATATTTTTGCAACGTTTTAAGAACCAACATCCTTGCCAATGGACGAGATCATACTCAACGGAAAAAGATTCAGAAAATATATTGATGAGAAACAGATTAGCGACGCTGTCAGGAAAATGGCAGAATCGATAAATAATGATCTTTCAGGCCGGGAGGATGTTGTTTTTATAGGAATTCTGAACGGAGCCTTCCTTTTCGCAGCCGACCTTTTCAGAAACATCAACCTTAATGCAAAAATCTCATTTCTCAAACTGGCATCATATCAGGGTACGAGTTCTTCGGGGTTAATCAGGGACCTGATAGGATGGAATGAGGATGTACAGGACAAGACAGTAGTGGTAGTCGAGGATATAGTTGACACCGGGAATACTCTTGACCTTATTGTAGGTGGTCTTCAGTTAAGGAAGGCAAGGGAAATAAGGGTAGCAACCCTGCTGTTCAAGCCCGACGCATGCAGGAAGAGTATTGCCCCCGATTATGTGGGCTTTAAAATCCCCAATGATTTCGTTGTCGGGTATGGCCTTGACTATGACGGATATGGAAGGAACATACCTGCCATTTATACAATTGTGAACTAATCAAATCTATTTCAGGATATGCTTAATTATCTGATTTTTGGTCCTCCAGGGTCTGGCAAAGGCACACAGTCGGTGCATCTGGCTGAAAAATATAACCTTCTTCATCTTTCGACAGGTGATATGCTCAGGGCTGAAATCTGTTCCGGTACGGAACTGGGCAACAGGGTGAAGGGATTGATGGACAGTGGGGAACTGGTTCCTGATGAGGTGGTGATCGATATGATCGCAGCAAAAATTGACTCGGAAAAGCTACGGGCAGGGTTTCTCTACGATGGCTTTCCCCGTACCGTTGATCAGGCTGTGGCACTTGAAAAAATGCTTGAAGGAAAGGGCATGAAGGTAAACGCCATGCTCGCCCTTGATGTAGAGCATGACGAACTGGTCAAAAGGCTGTTGGGGCGTGGGGCATTGTCAGGAAGGTCAGATGATCTCGATATGAAGGTTATAGAAAACAGAATAGAGGTATACCGAAGCAAAACAGAACCTCTGGCTGACTATTTCAGAAGGAAGAACCTGTACAGGGAGGTAGACGGTATGGGCACCATTCAGGACATATTTGAAAGGCTTTGCACAGCCATTGAGAAAAGCCTGTAATGGAGAGTGTAGCGGAATTACTGCGGTCAGAGGGTGAGATAATCACCAAAATCTGCCGGAAATAAAAAGAAAATCAATGTCAGGCTCCAATTTTGTAGATTATGTAAAAATATTTTGCCGTTCCGGAAACGGTGGACGGGGATCAACGCATTTCCGTCGTGAAAAGTTCATACCAAAGGGAGGGCCTGACGGAGGTGACGGAGGCCGGGGAGGGCATGTAATCGTCAGGGGAAACGATCAGCTATGGACGCTTATACATCTTAAATATCGGCGCCATATATTCGCGGAACATGGTACTGCAGGAGCGGGCGCTCTGAAAACAGGCGCAGACGGGAAAGATGCAGTTATTGAGGTGCCGCCGGGAACCGTGGCGAAGAATGCCGAAACGGGGGAATTGATGTTCGAAATAACCACACACGGAGAAGAAAAGATAATTGCACGCGGTGGAAGGGGGGGCCTGGGAAACGACCATTTCAAGTCAGCAACAAACCAGGCTCCGAGGTACGCACAACCTGGTGAGCCGGGTATTGAGGACTGGTTTATACTTGAGCTGAAGATACTGGCAGATGTAGGTCTGGTTGGTTTCCCCAATGCCGGAAAATCAACACTCCTGTCTGTAATATCGGCTGCAAAACCAAAAATCGCTGATTATCCCTTTACGACACTTGTTCCCAATCTGGGAATAGTCAGATACCGTGGTGACAAATCGTTTGTTGTTGCAGACATACCCGGAATCATTGAGGGAGCTCATGAGGGAAGGGGCCTTGGCCACAGGTTTCTAAGGCACATAGAAAGGAATTCGATATTGCTTTTTATGGTACCTGTCGATGCGTCTGACATCAGAAAGGAGTATGACATACTGGTCAATGAATTAAAGATGTACAATCCGGAACTCCTTGATAAAAAACGGGTCCTGGCCATTTCAAAATGTGACATAGCCGATGAGGAAATACTGGAAGCGACTGCTCCATTGCTGCCTCC
Organism: Bacteroidales bacterium; assembly: GCA_046484805.1. Classification (GTDB taxonomy): domain Bacteria; phylum Bacteroidota; class Bacteroidia; order Bacteroidales; family VadinHA17; genus SLNP01. Next base: position 20,680 of record JAWOIF010000227.1, on the reverse strand, counting down.
TTTACCGGCTGTCTTTATCTCGTCACTGACAGGTAAGGGACTGGAGAAGCTTAAGGATACTCTGTGGCGTGCGTTAACAGCAAAATGATATATATAGTATGATTCAGGATCTTGACAAGGAGCTTTTCCTCTTTCTTAATTCATTGAACTCCCCATTCTGGGATGAGGTAATGTGGCTGGTAACTTCGAAGATGACCTGGGCACCCCTGTATATTTTTATGCTATATATGTTTATCAGGGACCATCGCCGCAAGGCACTCATAATATTCCTGTTTGCCGTGGCCGCGGTAACCATCAGCGACCAGCTTTCGGTACATGCATTCAAGGAGGTTTTCCAGCGGCTCAGGCCTAGCCGGGAGGAGGAGTTTGCAGATATTATCCATCTGCTGAGAGGCAGGAAGAGCGGGATGTACGGTTTTGTCTCGTCACATGCTGCCAATTCGTTTACAATAGCCGTATTCTCTCTCAAACTTATTAATCGCCGCTGGTATACGATCTCAATTATCCTCTGGGCAGTTGCTGTTTCCTATTCAAGGGTTTATGCCGGCGTTCATTACCCCGGAGATATCATCGGAGGCGCAGCCCTGGGAGTTATCATAGGCTATGCAGTATGGAAAGCATATGACTACACTGACCGTAAACTGCTAACGGTAAAACCCTGGTTTAATCAGAGAGATCAGAGCTCAGGTGGTCCACAAAAACCAGCAACCAGCAACCAGCAATGACCTGGACCCTGAACCGAGACCGGCGAAAGCCGGGCGAGCTCACGACCGAAGGGAGTAACCCTGTAACCAGAACCCTGTAACCCTGTAACCCTGAACCATGCTCTGCATTAACCTCCATACCACCGACCCCTTCTTCAACCTGGCGCTTGAGGAGTACTATTTCAGAAAATGGACCGAGGACTTTTTCATTGTAGGTATAAATGATCCATCGGTTATAATCGGAAAGCATCAGATATCCAATGAGGAGATCAACAATCAGTTCATAATTGAGCGGGATATTCCGGTGATAAGGAGGATTAGCGGCGGAGGCACCGTATATCACGACAGGGGTAATGTTAATTTTACATTTATCACAACCGGACAGTCCGGAACACAGATCAATTTCAGCAGGCATACCGGGCCTGTTACCGATTTTCTCAATACGTTAAAGGTAGAGGCCCGGCTGGAGGGTAAAAATGACATTCGTACGGGTGGACTGAAGATATCGGGCAATGCCGGGCACGTATTCAAGAACCGTGCACTTCACCACGGAACACTGCTTTTCAATGCATCGCTCACCGATCTGCGTGATTCTCTTTTGCTGACGAAGGGACAGTATATCAGCCGGGCAGTAGCTTCGAACCGGACTTCGGTTACTAACCTTTGTGATCTGCTTCCGGAAATTAGCACTGCCGAAGAGCTGAAATCAGAGTTGTTCCGATATGTTATGATGAAGTCGCCAGGCTCGGAGCTTTATCATCCTGGAGAAAGCGAGACAAATGCAATCAGAAGCCTCGCTGAAACCAAATACCATTCGTGGGAGTGGAACTATGCCTATAGTCCGCCTTACCGCTTTATTAACAGGTTCAGTTTCAGGGAGAGCATGCACTGCTGTGACCTTACCGTAAAGGATGGCAGGATAGCCTCTTCGCAGATAACCGGAAGCACACTGCTTGAGAATCCCGGCAGGGAGATGAGGGGCCTGAGGCATTATTTTGACGATATTGAGGCATATTTCAGGTCTCTGTTCCCCGGAGAGGAGCGTGAACTGACCCTGAACTTTTTCTGATAGTTTTCTCATTTACCCTTTCCCATACGAACCTCAATAGTTTTGTCATTTTCATGTTTTTGCTAATTTTAGAGTTTGTTATACAGTGACTCAAACGAGTAAATGAACAGAATTCGTTCGGCTTTTACATGGATATGGGGCATTGGTTTCATAGTACTGATGTTTCCTTTCACATGCCTTATCTGGTTCAGCGCCTATCCGTTCGACAGCGACAGGAAACTGGTACACCGTTTCCTGAGGTTACAGGGCTGGTTCCTGACTCATACAATTCCCCTCTGGAGCTTCAAAGTTGAAGGAAAAGAGAAGATAAGACGCGATCAGTCTTATGTTATTATCAGTAACCATCAGTCGATACTCGACATTTTACTCCTCGACAACATCAGGGGTGATTACAGGTGGATATCGAAGGCAGAGAATTTCAGGGTTCCGATTTTGGGTCTCAGCATGCGAATGGCGAATTACATCAGCATTGAGCGCGGTAATAAAGACAGCGCGGTGAAGATGCTTGAAGATGCCAGAAAATCACTTGAAAGGAATATCTCAATAATGATGTTTCCTGAGGGTACAAGGTCGAAAACTGATTCATTGCTACCCTTCAAGACCGGAGCCTTCCAGCTGGCACTGAGGGCAGACAAGCCAATCCTTCCTGTCGTAGTTGATGGAACCGGGGCTGTTTTGCCCAAGCACGGATATACATTCAGCAGCGGCCATAAGCTCAGGGTGAGGATAATGGACCCGGTTTTTCCGGGTGCGTTCGGTACGGGTGACGCTGAAGAGCTGGCCCGCAATTTCAGAAAGCTGATATCAGATGAGCTGGAAAGAATGCGAAAAGAATAGCGAACCATGACATCGGGCGTACCAGATAAAAAAATACTTCACCGCCTGGGTTACTATTCCAATCAGGAGGGAATAGCCATGAGGTACATCCGTGAAGATGAGAACTGGAACGAGCATCTTTCCAATACCAGAAAGTTTATTGTCAGTGTCATAAAAAAGGTCAGACCGAAGGTGGTTACTGTTTTGGGCAGCGGATGGCTGCTTGATATCCCTTTAAGGAATATTATAAGTTCGGGAGCAACAGTAAGATTAGTCGATATTGTACACCCTCCGGGAATTGTCAGATCTCTGGCCAACGAAAAGTCTGTAACTTTTGTCACAGAAGATTTGACAGGAGGCCTTCCTGCCCTTGTCTGGGATCTTTGTGAGTCGGGCCGTAAACCAGAATCCGGTCATATTCTTGAGGCTGCTGCTTCACTTGAGTATCATCCTGATACCGAACAGGGTCTGATACTGTCAATCAACCTCCTTAGCCAGCTGCATACACTTCCTTTTGAATATCTGGTTAAGAAGAAGGTTTTAAAACAGGAGTTCCATGACGCTTTTGCCGCCCTCATTCAGGAAAAACATATTCGGTTCCTGAAAAAACATGAAGCTGTGCTGATAACAGATATTGAAGAGATAGAGACCGACCGTGCAGGGATGCCACACAGCAACCGGATAATATATTGCCGCCTGCCTGCCGGGCACAGCCGGAAGGAATGGACCTGGGAGTTTGATACTGAGGGATCATACAGGCAAGGGTTTACAACAGTGATGAAAGTGGCAGCCCTCCATCTCTGAAACAACCGTTTAATGGCGTAATTGTTCTTAAATCGCACCTCCATTGTTGAAAAATTGGTTCACCGGAGGGCGGGATATTGACTATATTTGCGCAAAATATTTTTTGTCGTATGTCGGTAATCTATACGGAAGAGAACATTAAAACCCTTGACTGGCGCGAACATGTACGCCTCAGACCCGGTATGTATATCGGTAAGCTGGGTGACGGCTCGGCGCATGACGACGGAATTTACGTTCTTATAAAAGAGGTGCTGGATAACTCGGTTGACGAGTATATGATGGGTTTTGGAAAGAAAATCGACGTCAGCATTAATGAAAAGGAAATATCGGTGCGGGATTATGGCCGCGGGATACCTCTGGGAAAGGTTCTCGACGCTTCATCTAAGATGAACACCGGAGCCAAATATGATTCAAAGGCCTTTAAGAAGTCGGTAGGGCTTAATGGGGTGGGTATCAAGGCTGTAAATGCCCTGTCAGGAGCGTTCGTAGTAAGATCAATACGTGACGGACAGCTTAAGGAGATTAAATTCGAGAAAGGACTCGTTGTTGCTGATGAACCGCTCAGGCCCGTTTCCGAAGAAAACGGCGTGGAAATAATATTTACTCCCGATGCTGATATGTTCGGCAACTTCAGGTTCCTTGACGAGTACATCGAAAACATGATCAGGAACTACGTCTACCTGAATACCGGACTGGTGATCAATTTTAACGGCAACAGGTTTGTTTCAAAAAACGGACTGGTTGACCTGCTTAACGAAAACATGAACAGAGAGGGTCTGTATCCTATAATCCACCTCAGGGGTGAGGATATTGAAGTTGCGATTACACACGGATACCAGTACGGAGAGGATTACTACAGCTTTGTCAACGGCCAGAATACGACCCAGGGAGGAACCCACCTGGCTGCCTTTAAGGAGGCTATTGTGAAAACAGTCAGGGATTTCTACAAGAAAGACTATGAACCGTCAGATATCAGGTCATCAATAATCGCAGCCCTCAGTATCAAGGTGGAGGAGCCTGTTTTCGAGTCACAGACAAAGACTAAACTCGGTTCAAAGGATATGTCCCCCGAAGGAGTGACTGTACGTAATTTTATAAGTGATTTTATACGTAAGCATCTCAACGACTACCTGCACAAGAATCCTGAGACAGCCAGGATAATCCTTAAGAAGATACAGGAGTCTGAGAAGGAACGCAAGGCAATTTCATCAATACAGAAGCTTGCCCGCGAGCGTGCAAAAAAGGTTAACCTTCACAACAAGAAGCTGCGTGACTGCCGCATTCACTATAATGGTAATGATGACAGGAAGCTTGAATCGACGATATTCATTACCGAGGGCGATTCAGCCTCGGGTTCCATCACAAAGTCGAGAAATGTTGAGACGCAGGCGGTGTTCAGCCTCAGGGGTAAGCCGCTGAATACCTATGGTCTTACCAAGAAGATAGTCTATGAAAACGAGGAGTTCAATCTGTTGCAGGCTGCCCTGAATATTGAGGACGGGATTGAAAACCTGAGGTATAACAATGTGGTGCTTGCTACAGATGCCGATATTGACGGAATGCATATCAGGCTGCTGATGCTGACATTCTTCCTCCAGTTTTTTCCTGATCTGGTAAGGAAGGGCCATGTGTACATACTTCAGACTCCGCTTTTCAGGGTCAGGAATAAGAAGGAGACTATTTATTGCTACACTCCTGAAGAGAAGGAGGCTGCAATGGGCAAACTTGGTCCCAATCCGGAAATAACCCGGTTCAAGGGGCTGGGAGAGATCTCTCCTGATGAGTTTATACATTTTATTGGAAAGGATATGAGGTTAGAGCCGGTGAGGGTCAGGAGAAATGATCTGGTCGATCATTTTCTTGATTTTTATATGGGCAAGAATACGCCTGAACGTCAGGATTTTATTATTGAGAATCTCAGAATAGATGAGGAGTTTGCCGGCGATAAGGGAATCACTCCTGTAATAATGGAGGAATCAGTGTAGGGTATGGAAGAGATGGATTATGGTTTTTCTGAGTCGGGAACAGGTGAGAACCTGAACCCTGACCAGGATGGCAGCAGGCAATCTCAGCAGTTGGCAGGCTCGGTCTCGGGCATGTATCAGGACTGGTTTCTCGACTATGCTTCCTATGTTATTCTTGAAAGAGCAGTACCTGACATTCGCGACGGGTTGAAGCCTGTGCATCGAAGAATTCTTCATTCGATGAAGCGTATGGATGATGGCCGCTACAATAAGGTTGCGAATATCATCGGTCATACAATGCAGTTCCATCCTCACGGTGATGCTTCAATCGGTGATGCCCTTGTACAATTGGGTCAGAAAGATCTTCTTGTTGACACTCAGGGTAACTGGGGTAACATTCTTACGGGAGACAGTTCCGCTGCCGCACGATATATAGAAGCACGGTTGTCGAAGTTTGCCCTCGATGTGCTGTTTAATCCAAAGACAACTGAATGGAAGGCATCGTATGACGGCCGTAACCGTGAACCGGTAACCCTGCCCGCCAAGTTCCCCCTGCTTCTCGCCATGGGTGTGGAGGGTATTGCTGTAGGCCTCGCCTCTAAGATCATGCCTCATAACTTTAATGAGCTTATTGACGCTTCGATTAGCTATCTGCAGGGGAAAGAATTTGTGTTGTATCCCGATTTTCCTACCGGAGGCTCCATCGATGTTGCCAGGTACAATGACGGATTACGGGGAGGAGTAATTAAATCAAGGGCGAAGATCGAAAAAGTCGACAAGAAAGGGCTGGTAATCAACGAGCTGCCCTTCGGAAAGACCACAGGATCATTGATCGACTCTATAATTAAGGCAAGCGAAAAGGGTAAGATCAAAATCAGGAAAATTGACGACAATACATCGGGAACTGTTGAGATAATTGTGTACCTGGTGCCCGGTACCTCCCCCGACAAAACAATAGATGCTCTTTATGCATTTACAGATTGCGAGGTATCCATTTCTCCCAATTCCTGTGTGATTGCAGATGACCGGCCTGCATTCATGGGTGTTTCAGACATCCTGCGTTACTCGGCAGACCGTACCCTTTCGCTTCTTACGCAGGAACTTGAGATCAGGCTGGGTGAACTTGAGGAAGAGTGGCATTACTCATCTCTTGAGAAGATTTTTATTGAGAAAAGGATCTACCGTGATATTGAGGAGTGCGAAACATGGGAAGCGGTGATAACGGCAATTGATAAGGGACTGGAACCCTACAGGAAGAAACTGAAGCGTGAAGTTACCCGTGATGATATTATTAGGCTTACAGAGATAAAGATCAAGCGAATATCGAAATATGACTCGAAGAAGGCCAATGAACACATTAAGGATGTTGAAGTTGAAATTGAAGAGGTAAAGAACCATCTGGGCAATATAGTGCCATACACCATAAACTATTTCAGGCAGATAAAGAAGAAGTACGGTGCCGGAAGGGAGAGGAAGACTGAAATAAGGAACTTCGATACTATACAGGCTACTAAGGTTGTTGCCAGTAATGCCCGGCTCTATGTAAACCGCAAGGAGGGCTTTATAGGCACAGGGTTAAAGAAGGATGAATTTGTCTGTGAGTGCTCCGATATTGATGATATAATAGTATTCAGGCGCGATGGAACCTATCTGATTACAAAGGTTACTGATAAGGTCTTCGTAGGCAAGGATATTGAGTATCTGCAGGTTTTCCTCAAGAATGATGAGAGGACCATCTACAATGTGATTTATCAGGATGGCAGGGATGGTGGCCTGCTTGCCAAGCGGTGTGCCATAACGGGACTTACCCGTGACAAGGAGTACAACCTCACAAAAGAAAAGCCCGGGACAAGGATCATGTGGTTCACTGCCAATCCTAACGGAGAGGCTGAGGTTGTGAAGGTACACCTGAAGCCAAAGCCGCGACTGAAAAAGACGCTTTTTGAGTTTGATTTCGGTGAACTTGCAATAAAGGGACGGTCTTCTCACGGGAACATTGTAACAAAGAACCATGCATTGAGGATAACCCTTAAAGAGAAGGGGCTTTCAACCCTCGGAGGAAGGAAAATATGGTTTGATGATACTGTTTGCAGGCTGAATGACGAAGGCCGCGGGAAATTCCTTGGGGAATTCGCTCCTGCAGACAGGATATTGGTGGTAACCAGGAACGGATGGTTCAGGACAACCGGGTTTGATCTTTCCCAGCACTTTGAGGATAACATTCTGCTTATTGAAAAACTCTGTCCGGGACGCGTTTTCAGTGCCATCTACTGGGAGCCGGATCAGGGGTTTTACTATTTAAAGAGATTTTCGTTCGAGGAGACGGAGAAACTTCAGTGCTTCATACATGAGAATCCTGATTCGAAGCTTGTCAGTCTTACCGAGGTTGAGTATCCCAGGTTTGAGATAAGATTCGGAGGCAAGCATCAGGCAAGGGAGAGTGAGATAATAGAGGTAGCAGAATTTATTGCGGTAAAAGGCTATAAGGCGAAAGGGAAAAGGCTTAGCAATTATACTGTAGAGAATATTATGGAGCTTGAGCCTGTAGTCAGGAAGGAATCCCAGTCAGTACCTCAGATACCGGAAGAATCTGAAGAGCCTGAACAGGAACAGGAACCCGGTACAGAGGTGAAGGCAACCAAAGGTGATGATCCTGCCCAGATGAAACTGGAATTATGACATGATAGTTTACCTGACAGGTTTCATGGGAAGTGGCAAGACCACGACCGGGAGAAAGCTTGCCGCGCTGGCAGGAGCAAGATTCGTTGATATTGATACTGAGATAGAGAAAGCGGCAGGTAAAAGCATTTCCAGGATCTTCAGTGAGGAAGGGGAGGTGCATTTCAGGAAGACCGAATATGATGTATTAAGGAGGATTGACCTCACTGACGGAGCCGTTATAGCGACCGGAGGCGGAACTCCATGCTATGCCGATAATATGGATTACATGAATAATACCGGTATAACAGTTTACCTGAAGATGACCCCTGCAGCCCTTGCCTCAAGGCTTGAATACGCAATGGTTTCAAGACCACTGATAGCAGGTCTCAGCGGAGAATCACTTAACAGGTATATTAGCGATAAGATCACTGAGCGCGAACCATACTATCTCAGATCTCAGATAATATTTGAAGGCCTTAACGCCGACGCAAAACTGCTGCTTGAAAAAATCAGGTTAATCAGTTAATTGGTAATTTGCTCATTCTCTCCTTCCTGCCTGTATTCAGCCAGATTGTCTATCTGGAGATATTTGCTCAGGATTTTTACCCCTATATAGAATGGTACGGTATCGACAAGGGCTGATACCAGCTTGAATACATAATTAGATGCGATCAGTATCGTTAAGGCGTGCCCTATTGTTTCTCCGGGTTGGAGATAGATGGCCGATTTATTAAAATACCAGGTTATTGTGACAACAGCCAGGGAATCAACCATCTGGCTGGTTAATGTTGATCCGTTATTTCTTAGCCAGAGAGCTTTCCCTTTTGTGATCTTCTTGAAAAAATGAAATAGCTGCACATCGATGAACTGAGCTGTGAGGTATGCTATCATCGAAGCCAGCGTTGCGCCGAAAGTCCATTGCCTTATTTGAAAAAATACCCTTTGCGGATCGTCGAGCATTGGCAGGCCATCAGGTCCGAATTCCGGACGGGGAGGCAATGATCCTCCGAGCCACATGATAAAAATAACCCATATGTTCAGAATCAATCCGGTCCAGACTACCAGATTAGCCCTTTTCCGGCCGTACAGTTCACTAATGAAATCGGTACAGAGGAAGGTTATCGGATAAGGTAGCACTCCTATGAAGACAATAAACGGAACACTGAGACCGAAGAGAGTAAAAGAAAGGTCTATCTGTCGCGAGATGCCGAGGATGTTCAAAATGGCCAGGGTTCCCAGAAAAAAGCCGGAGAGCAGAATGAATACCACTTCCCGGCGTTTGATTATTTTCTTATCAGATATGTTACCATCACCAAACATCGACTAAAATTAAGAATAATTAATTAATTTCCAATTATCAAAAATTATGTCTTAATCAATGTTAGATATTTATTCTTTCATTGACAGTTTCTATATTATTTCAATAAAATAGGGACACGGGCTCTCATGTTTTCATTATTTTTCTAATTTTAACATGAATTTACCTGCAGCCTAAAATGAGGAACAGAGTACTACACTTTCTGGGGGTTGAGGCCGGTGAGGAATCGATGGTTTCGCTTCTGCTTTACCAGTCTGTTTTTCTCGGGTTGTTTTACGGGGCATTTGACATCAGCGCCCATTCATTGTTTTTGGCAGTATTTGATGAAACAATAATGGCCAGGGCTTATGTTGTTTCAGGGCTTGCAGGGATTGTGCTGACTACTGCCTACTCTTTTTTTCAGACGAGGATGCAGTTCAAAAATTTCGCGGTCGTTAACCTGCTGATAGTTACCTTTCTGACCTTGTTGCTCTGGCTGGTTTTGATTTCCGCTCCATCACGCGGTGTAATATTTGCACTTTTCGTAATGATGGGTCCTCTTAACATACTGGCATTGCTGGGTTTCTGGGGAACCACGGGTCGCCTGTTTACCCTTCGCCAGGGGAAAAGACTATTCGGCCTGGTCGATGCCGGACTGATAGTCGGGATTATCATAAGCAGTTATGCCATCCCTGTAATGCTGACCTTTGGATTCAATATCCATAATATCATTTTGCTGAGTGCTGTTGCTGTTCTCTGTGCCACTATTTTGCAATTCAGTCTTGGAAGAACCCATGCTATTGGAGACACTTCCGGGGTGAGAAAAGGATCAGTGAAAAAAGCACTGACCCTTTTCAGGAAAGATTCTTATGTTCTTAACATGGGATGGTATGTCTCTTTGTCGGTGATGACGGCCTTTTTCATTCAATACTCTTTCATGGCAGTTACCAGGGAACAATTTCCTCTTGAGGCTGATATGGCTAAGTTCCTGGGCCTGTTCATTGGTAGCATGATGATCTTTACGCTTTTTTTGAAAACCTTCCTCTTTTCATACCTTATAAAGACCTATGGCTTAAAAATTATCCTTCTGTTACCGCCAATCCTGATGATGATCTTCACTGTAGCAGCAGCCGGACTGGGCTCAATATTGGGATATACTCCGGCATCAGGTGGGTTTATACTCTTCTTCCTTCTATTGGCTTTGTCAAGGCTTTTCTCCAAGGCCATCAGAGATTCGGTTGAGACGCCTTCTTTCAAGGTGATTTATCAGACTTTGTCAGATAAGATTCGTTATGATGTACAGTCAATTGTTGATGGAACGGTAAATGAAATTGCTGCTCTGACATCAGGTTTGTTGCTTTCTGTCCTTGGCATAATTGTCCTTGGCAAATTGATCAGCTTTTCCTGGGTGCTGTTGGCTATAACTGCTTTATGGGCATTCTTAGGTTTCAGGTTATATGTTGAATACAGGAAATCAATTATACGGTCACTTGATGAAGCGGGCTCAAAAAGTGAAGATACAGAGCCTGAGGGTGAAGGACATAAGTCAGGGGGCAGATTGTATTCGAAGATAATACTTCGAACAAAGTACCCGGAGCTGATAAATCAGAGATATGCGGTACTCGAAAACGATCCTGGGGAAAATCTGTCAGGTGAGCTGGTGTCAGTTATGATGGAATCTTGCGACCCACTTCTTCTTGAAGCTGTCAAATGGGTTTCAGAAAATGACAAGCTCAGTAAAGAGCTGACAGACAGGGCTAAGGAATCACTGAGGTCTCTGCAGGAGGGGCGTTCAGACTACAGGGATCCTTTTCTTGACGGAGTTGTAAGGCCTGAAGCACTTGAACTTGCTACAGGAACAAGGGCACCTCATCCTGCATTGCTGCTTAGAATTCTGCGAGACAGTTCAGCTGCCACCAGAAGAATTGCCCTGATGCTGATTGCCCGGCATGATATAACAGATATGATACCTGAAGTTTGCGAACTTTTACCAGTTAAGAAAACATTTCCCGATGCCATCGCAGTGCTTGATCATTTTGGGGTGAAGAGCTATGGCGAGCTCAACAGGTATTTTATGAAGAGTTCAGGGAATATCACCCTGATGAAGAATCTTCTTACCCTGCTCGGGAAGAACTGTTACCAGGAATCTGAACAACTGATTTACCAGATGCTTCGCACAAATTCGAGGGATATTAGAGGTCGGGCTGCTACAATACTGGTGATAAACGGATTCAGAATTGCAGAGGATGACAGGGATAAAATGCATCAGCTTATCTCAGAAACAGTTGGGACAATTACCTGGTACATTCAGGCATTGGTTGTACTTGCCAAAGAAGGAGATGCAGAGTTGACAGAAGCAGTAAATTCAGAAATGAACTGGTGGAATGACTTCCTTTTCAGTCTTCTTTCAATAACATATGACAGTCAGTCTATTCAAAAAATCAGGGAAAACCTCGAAACAGGTACCGTTGAAAGTGTAAACTTCGCACTTGAAATGATTGATATAGTTCTCGATGAATCAATTAAAGCCAGAGTTGCATTCTGCATAGACATATCTGATAACGAGGAGAAGCTTAAATCGCTGTATAATTTTTACCCTGGTTTTATTCCTTCATATGAGAATTTGCTAACGGAAATTATCAACCGTGACTATAACTTGTCAGACCTCTGGACAAAATCGACAGCAATAAGGGCACTCGGAAGTATATCCGATCCGGCAGACGTTACCCTTTCTCTCTCAGCACTTCTTTTCAGCCCAAGCCGCTTGCTGGTTGAAGAGGCTGTTCGTCTGCTGCTGCTGATTGACGACCCGGGTGTGGAAGAAATATCCGGCAGGGTACCTTCTGAAAACAGAAAGATCATTGAAGACATCGTCAACAAAATGGTGGCTGGTGGTGAATTCCTGACCAATAAGATAAGATTTCTGAAGGAGAGATTGAGCCTGGTTCCTGTCGATGATCTGATTCCCCTTGCTGAAAAACTCAATTATCGTTCTGAAATCCCCGAAACAAGAGAGAGCATGGGAGGGGAATACTATTTTAGTTTGGTTGAGACCGAAGGCCGGGATAGTCAGTTTTATTACCGGCTGTATGAAAAGGATCTGATTGAATACATCTCATTTAACCCTGAACATCTAAATGAGGTTTCAACCTTTGTAGAAGGAGCAAACGTAACTATACCATAATAGCAGACACAGGCAATGAAATTGCGACCTACCACAATCTTCCATCAGCTTATTTTAAATGTTGCAATTCCGACACTTATTGCACTCCTTGTATTTGCCCTGATAAACTTTCAGCATACACGTTCAAACCTTATCTCGAGGAGTGAAGAAAGAAACAGGCTTATCTCCGAACAGGTTACCAATGTTCTGGAATTCCAGGATATTGCCTTTGAACTTATCGATCAGGAGCTTACACGGCAAATGGAGGAATACAGCGATCTGCTGGTCAATAAGTATCTGCTGAATACCGATGAGATAGAGAATATTGACCTTTTAAGGTTGGCTAAGGAGATGGGTCTGGACCTAAGGAACGAGGATATCTATATTGTGAACAGGAACGGGGAGGTGGTCAACACAACGTTTGCAGAAGATCTTGGCCTGAATCTTTTCAGTTTCGGGGAGAAACACCGTGAGCACCTCCTTTATGTTTTTGATACCGGATTATTCGTTCCCGAGCTTTTTACCATGGAGGACAGAACCCTCCGGCCACGTAAATACAGCTATCAGACAACACTTGACCGCAAATATATAGTGGAACTGGGACTATACTCTTCCAAGGCAGACGATATTATTGAGAGCATAGAGAACGTAAAGAATAAGCTGATAGACAGGGAGAAAGGAATAGTTGATGTGGAACTCTTCATGATGGCTGACAAACCTTTCAGCCTGAACAGCAATGCTCTGATTGTTCCCGATCATGACCTGATACTGCAACAGACATTTATGCGTAATGACACTGCATTTTATGATAAGACAAGGAGATCATGGCTGCACTATCAATATATATACATGCCCAGGTCGAACACAAACTTATATGATTCTTCGGTAATCAGAATAATATCGGACAGGACAGGGGAGAAACTACTTTTCAGGACTGAATTATCGAGATTTGCCATTATTGTATTAATTACTCTGGTTATTGTAACGATCCTCATCTACCGTAAAACAAGAGTAATTACAACTCCCATAAAGAGACTGGTTGACAGCGTCGACAGAATTACCAACGGCCACCTTACTGAGAGAGTTGACGTTGCAGGCAACAATGAGATAACACGGTTGTCGCAAAGATTCAACACGATGATAGCTCAATTGGAGGGTTACTATAATGAGCTGGAAGAGATGGTAAGGGAGCGTACAAAGAAAATAGAGGAACAGCAGAAGCATATTATGGATTCAATCTATTATGCCAGACGCATACAGAATGCAATTCTGCCTTCTCAGTCAGTAATTGACACAATCTTACCCTCGAGTTTTATCTTCTATCTGCCTAAGGATATTGTTAGCGGAGATTTTTACTGGGCACATGAGTGCAACGACCATGCTATGATTGCAGCCGTTGATTGCACGGGCCACGGAGTACCCGGTGCCTTCATGTCCATTGTAGGGTTCAATCAGCTTAATCATGCCGTTAATGTAGCAGGGGCAATCAAAGCTTCCGATATCCTTAATGAATTGAACAGGGGTGTAATAGAGACGCTTAATGAAGGTTCATCAACCTGCTCAATAAGAGACGGGATGGATATTGCCCTGTGTGTATTCCATCCGGGGGGGCGACTTATGTCCTTCGCAGGAGCAAATAATCCGGTGATAATAATAAGGGACGGGCAACTTATCAGGATAAAGGGAGACAAGTTGCCGATAGGTGTTTTTGAAGGATCCAAACCACAGGAATTTACAAATCATGAACTGGATATCTTCCCCGGAGATACCATTTACCTTTATTCAGACGGCTTTGCCGATCAGTTTGGAGGTAAAGACAATAGGAAGTTCCTTATTAGAAGATTTCAGGATCTGCTGCTAAAGATTCATACCCTGCCATTGTCCAGACAAAAAGAAGAACTGCACAAAATACTTCTGGAATGGATGGGTGAAAATAGCCAGGTTGATGACATCCTTATTATTGGCATTAGAATATAGTCGGGAAAATTGATATAAGACAGCCAATGAATATAACTGAATTTAATCCCTTCCCTGGCCTGAGGCCCTTCTCGCCTGAGGAGAGTGACCTTTTTTTTGGCAGAGAGGGACAAAGCAAAGAGGTTGTAAAACGACTTCTTGAAAACAAGTTTGTTACAGTTATCGGGGCATCAGGAAGCGGAAAATCTTCTCTGATTTTCTGTGGGGTCGTACCACATCTTAATATCCCTGGTAAAAAGGGAGAGCCATTGTGGAGTACTGTCTCTTTCCGACCGGGTACTGACCCTCTTGGCAACCTTGCTGAGGCACTGGCAGGTAATATCGACATCTATCCTGATGATCAGAAGGATAGTGAGTCTGTTAAGGAAACGCTGAGAAGTGGCAGAGCCGGACTCTGTTCAATTGCCGGAGATTTGAAGAATAGCGAAAACAGAAACCTGTTGATCATTGTTGACCAGTTTGAGGAAATTTTCAGGTATTCACAGCTGGGTGCCGGCGAGAAGCGTAAAGAAGATATCGCGTCGTTTATTGAGCTTATCGTGGAGACTACAAATGACCGCAAGAACAATATCTTCTTTATATTGACAATGCGATCAGACTTCATTGGTGAGTGCGCTCACTATCAGGGTTTGACCCGGCTTATTAATGACAGCAATTTTCTTATTCCCCATATGACACCAGAGGATTACCGTGAGGTTATTACCGGTCCGGTAAAATATATGGGTGTTGAAATTGAAGAAGAACTGGTAGGTGTACTTCTGGAAGAGGTGGGAGAACGAAAAGACCAACTCCCTGTACTTCAGCATGTTTTAATGAGAACATGGGCTTACTGGCAACGAACGGGGCAATTTGAACGCCCCCTGGGTATTGGTGATTATGATTCAGTAGGCAGAATGTCAGGTGCAATGTCACGTCATGCTGATGAGGCCTATGAAGAGCTTTCACCACATGCCAGGACAGTATGCGAAGTTGTTTTCAAAACTGTAACTGAGAAGGGAAGTGACAACAAGGGAGTAAGAAGACCAACGAATGTCAGGACAATCGCGGCAATTGCAGGATGTTCTTTCGATGATCTTCTAGAGGTGGTTGACAAGTTCAGAACCCAGGCACGATCGTTTATTACTCCGGGAATTGATAAGCCTTTGACTGAAGAATCGGTTATCGACTTGTCTCACGAAAGTCTGATGAGACTATGGGACAGACTAAAGCAATGGGTCGATGAGGAATCTGCTTCTGTTCAAATGTATCTACGCTTATCAGAAGCTTCAGCTTTGTATCAGCGTGGCAAGGCCGGATTATGGAGACCTCCCGATCTTCAACTGGCAATAAACTGGAGGGACAAGAATCAGCCAACGGTCAAATGGGCAGAAAGGTATAACCCTGCCTTTGAAAGGGCTATGGTTTACCTTGCCACCAGTGAGAAAGAATACCTTTCAGATGAGGAGAATAAAATCAGGATGCAGAAGCGGCAGCTTAAAAGAAGCCGCATTACCGCAATGATACTTGGTGTAGCCGCGATAATCTCTCTTGGTTTTATGCTTTATGCCTTTACCAAGAAGCTTGAAGCAGATAACCAAACAATAATAGCAGAGGAGCAAAAGGTTATTGCTGTTGAAAAGGAAGCCGAAGCAATTGGTAACCTGCAAATGGCAACTGTTGAAAAGCAAAGAGCAGATGAGGAAGCCAGAATTGCAAGGGAGAAGGAAGAAGAGGCAAGAATAGAGCGTGACAATGCTGAAAGACAAAGAATCAGGGCCGAGGTTAATGCTGAATTGGCACGCCAGGAACAATTAAGGGCCGAAATGAGTGAGGAAGAGGCCATTGCCCAGAGAAACCTGGCTGAAGAGAAAGAGCAGGAAGCGATTGCTGAACGTGAAAAGGCATACGGACTGAGGATGCTTGCCGTTGGAAAACAGATGTCCGTCAAATCACTGCAGGTGGCAGGACAACAGGACCTTCAAACACTGCTGGCATATCAGGCATATCTGTTCAATAATAAATACAATGGTGTGCCCAATGATGCAGATATCTATTCAGGCCTCTATAATGCTGTGAAAAACTATGGTGGTGAGCATTATAAGGAGTTCAAAGGTCATCAGGGAGAAGTGACAGGTATAGCTTTTGTACCGGGAAAAGATGAGTTTTTGACTTCGGGCCAGGATGGAAAGGTTCTTAAGTGGATACCTGACGGGGAAAGTGAGAGTTTTCAGATTATCTACTCTGGAGATGCTGCTATTGATGTCATTGCTGTGAGTCCGGATGCATCATGGGTTGCCTGTGGGGATGATGATTCAGTTATCAGGATGATTCCCCTGGGAAATGGCGGGGAATCTTTCGATCTGAAGGGACATACAAATCAAATCAGATCTCTTCTGTTTTCATATGATGGCAACTTCCTTTACTCTGCCGCTCTTGACGGCAGGGTACTGAAATGGGATATTGCTGCCAGAACGGGGCGCGATATCAGTGATGGTTCGTTAAGGATAACCTCAATTGATATCTCAAGCCGAAACGATTTTATTGCCGGTGTAAGTGATAAAGGAGCTGTAATTGTATGGGACCCTGATACAAAAGAAAATATTTTCAGGCCCGATCTGGGTGACAGGGTTATCAGCTCCATACGATTCGAGCCTGCAACCAACATACTGGCTATTGGCGACCGTGAAGGGATGATTGAACTCTGGGATGTTGAGAAAAGAGTTAAAATCTCTGAAGTGAGGGGGCATAGCGCCAGAGTCTCTGCAATCAGTTTCAATCCGGAATATAACCAGATGGCAACATCAAGCTATGACAAGAGTATCAGGATATGGAGACGTGATGATTTCACTGAGCCTCCGATAACCTTAAGTGATAATGACGATTATGTGCTGACAATAGAGTTTAGCCCCACTGGTGATGCGCTTGTTTCTGCAACACGTACAGGATCAATAATATCAAGGGCGCCTCATGCAGATATTCTGGCAGAGAACATCTGTCTTCTTGTAAACCGTAATCTTACAAAAGAGGAATGGTCTGTATATGTGGGCCGCGACATAGAGTGGGAAAAGACATGTCTGGATAAGGAGATGAGAATTCAAATAAAGAAGAGATAATCTTTATCATATGAACGGAACTGGTTTGCTGTTCAAAGTAATGGCAACGATTATTGTGCTGATTGCAATAACGGGAAACGGTTATTCTCAGGATTGTGCCCTGAAGCTTCAGGATGCCCAGACACAGTTCGACAGGGGAAAAGTTGAACTGGTAGCAGGGCTGATTACCCCATGCATCAAATCAGGCGGATTCTCACGGGAGGAGTCATTGTCAGCCTACAAATTACTGATACAGTCACTTTTACTCGATGATAACAATACCCTTGCTGAAGAATATATGCTCGAGTTCCTGTCAAGACACCCTGAATATTCTGTTACGGCAGCCGATTACACCGGCTTTGTTTATTTAAGGAATAAATATGAGGTCAGACAGTCATGCCTGATCTCAGTGCGTTTCGGTACAAATTTTACTTATCTGACAGGACATAACGAACGTTCAATATCTTCATTAACGCCTGACATAAGCTATTCCAGGGAGCCGCTCAGCATATTTGCCGGCGCAGAAATAGCCATGCCACTAAATTCCATACTCTCCTTATCGGCCGGAATAGGTTACTCTTCGGTAGCATTCAGGTATAGTGAGAATATGATGAATTTCGGCACCGTTACCTATCGCGAAAACCAGGCAAGACTTGAAATACCATTATCAGCTATCTGGAATATTGCAGATTACAGGAGTGTAAAACTCTATGCCAGAGGAGGTGCAGGATATGCAATGAATCTTCATACAGATTCCAAAGCTTCTTTTATTACTACTGATATAAATAACGGTTTTAACCGGACAGGTGAAAATCTGAACAGGAGTTCTTCGAGAATTAAAAACGACTTATTCCTTCATGCAGGAGTGGGTGGAATGATAAAAATACCCCGTGGATATATTACCGCTGAGATCAGAACCCTTTGTGGGCTTCGGAATCAGGTGGTAAGGTCTGAACCAGGCAATCTCGAGTATTTCTACTTCTACACAGATGACAGTTTCAGGGTAAATACCGCAGGTTTTACCATCAGCTACACATATGTTTTCTATAAACCAATCAGGATTTCGGGTTCATGAAACGGTTAATTACATCTATTGTTACCATATTGCTGGCTCTCTTTGGCAGTTGTGAAAGGGAAGACAACAACCTGGCTCTGTTAAGGCTGTATGGTGATGCTTTTGAGGATGTTGCCTTCAGCATTGCTGCAGCAGAGAGTGACATCATCATCTCAGGATTGCGCACAGTAATAATCCGCCGTGATGGTAACTATATTGAGTCATCTGTAAAGAATATGGGCATTGTCAGAGCAGGTGAAGATGGTATGCAAAAGTGGGAGATAACACCCGGTAGTGATCGCCCTGATATGGCAAAGAAGTCAATTGTACTCTCTTCAGGAGATGTTCTTACCGTAGGATATACTACACGTGGCCAGATTGCTGAGCCGCATACAGATATTTATACAGTCAGGACCAATGCTGGTGGAACCGTGCTTTGGGAGTCTGTGATTGGAGGGATTGGTAATCAGGTCGCATATGATGTAGTTGTAAAACCTGGCGGTGGATTTATTATCGCCGGTGTAACGGATGCATACAGAGCGGAAAGTGGATCTTTTCCTGAAAACATCGCAGGCATGCAGGATTTTTTCTTTCTTGAAATGAATGAATCGGGAGACAGCCTGTCATCATATGCCTTTGGTTACGGTGGCAATGATATCTGTAAGGCAATTAAAAGAGACATTGGCGGAGGCTATATCATGTATGGAACCACCGATAACTCATCGGAGCCAGGTCTTGATAAGAACAGTATACTCCTGATCAGGTTGAACGAGGACGGAAGCAACAGAGGGGCTGCAATCATTGGAAGTCAGAATGATGAATATGCAGCCGATATTGAAATATTGCCGAATGGTTATCTCATTGCCTATAATATAGGGGAGGATACTGAGAACAATCAGATTGGATTGATCAGGTTGTCTGCAAACATTCAGGAACCGCCGGCAGTAAAAAAGGAGTTTAATATAAACGGCCTTTCCTCTAAAGTCAATTCTATATGCAAGGGCGCAGGCGGAATCTATTACCTCGGCGGCAGAGTGGGGACTGCAACCTCTTCTGATATGCTTATTGCCAAAGTGGATAGTGACGCAGAATTAATAGCTGCTCCTTTTATTTCAGGCGGGGCAGGGTCACAGGAGATATTTGATCTGATATCCGGTAGCCGGGGATTCATCCTGGCTGCGGGCAAAACAGGATATGAGAACAATACTATGATGTGCCTTCTTAGAATTAAGTATTAGGGCTAAAATTATCATTACTGAAAAAAGACTAAAATGAAAACAAAAGCATTACTGATCTTGCCCATACTGCTTCTTGTTTCTGTTATTGTTAATTCCCAGACTGTTACAAATGTCTCAATAGCGGGAAGCTTTACAGTCGGCTCTGAGGTCAGTGCAAACTATATGATTCAGGGCTCAGCTACTGATACCCTTTTTTTCTGGTACGAGGTGACCGTGACCGATACCGTTCTGGTGGGAACCGGAGAAGACAAGCTTGTTATTCCTGCATCCTCGCTGAACAAAAGGCTTTTGCTTTTAGTCAGCCTTGAGGTGGCAGGCTCGGTTGTTGACTCGGCTTATAGTTCATTATCACAGTTGGTAACATCTAATAAGGCCCCGATAGCATCATCAGCGACTATAACCGGCAGTAAAAATGTAAATGAGTACCTGCTGGGCAGTTACAGCTATAGTGATGCTGAGGGGGATGCCGAAGGGAGTTCCATTTTCGAATGGTGGATATCCTCCTCTTCAACCGGATTACCCGAGACAATAATAGCGGGTGAAAGCAATAAAATATATAAACTGAGATTGTCAGATCAGGGTAAGTATCTGATATTTAAGGTAACACCTGTAGCCATGACCGGCACCCCGGAAGGTACAAAGGTCAAATCGTTTGCCTACGGCCCTGTCAATTCTGCTCCTTATGCTACTTCGGTTGCAATAAGCGGTATGCCGGCATTCGGTAATACACTCACCGGCACCTATGTCTATAATGATGCAGACGGTGATGAACGAGGGTCAGGTATTTTCAGATGGTACAGGGATAATGTTCTCATACCGGATGAAACCGATACTACTTACTTTGTTACGGCTGATGATGTAG
>JAWOIF010000225.1:0-7054 GCA_046484805.1 Bacteroidales bacterium | reverse complement strand
GGGTAACATTATCACCTATATCGCCTGCAAAGGATTTTGCCCTGATCGCAATACCATCAATTTTTTTCAACTCAACCCATACGTGATAAAGGTCAGATTTGTTATTGGTTATGATATCATATACTATTGACAGGCGGTTGCCGTCGAAACTCAGCCTGGGTTCACTGATGGAAAAACTCTGCGCAGATGATATGCCGGAAATCATGACTGTCAGAATCAGAGTGGTTAGAAGGCTCTTTATAGTCATATTGCTAACATTTAATCCAGGTAAGAACAGTAACATATACCAAATTTAAACAATATAATCCTAAAACCACCAATTCATTATCAGATAGTAATCAGTAATTTACTGATAAGCACTAAGGAATGTCAATGAGTTTGGTTGCAGTCTTGACACTCCGCAGTAATCTCTGTAATGAAATCCTTCTATCGGACATTACTACTGTTGCTGCAATTCTGTTGTGTCCATGGCCGGAATTCCCGATAAACGGTGTAATCAGGAGTCGGGGAATCATAAATGATAAAAAAACATTCTGGAGATTAATCGATTTTACTACATTTATGCTATTAACTAAATTTTGATGGCATGAGGTACTTATCAATAGCTCTTATGCTTACTCTTTCTGTGTCAGCAAACGGACAGCAAGGAAGGATTATAAGCAATTATCAGGGAAGGAGCGATTTTGCGGCTGATCCGTTTGGCAGAACAGGTGTGACACAAATTACAAAGGCAGTAACACCGGGATTATCTTCGTTTGCCTACAGCACTGCCGGCGAAGGATCTCACAAAGAACAGACATGGCACGGCACCGGCGGTCAGGTCAATATGGTTACTAGTTTCGAGGGTCTGGGATACGGATTCGATGGCACTCATGGCAGCGTGCTCAACAGAAATCCATCCGATAATTCGCTGGCAGTAAGCCACGACTATATAGTTCAGATCGTAAACACCCATATGGCTATCTTCACAAAAGAGGGCAGCCTCTTCCGGGAGAGTGGAATACCTCTGTATGGCCCCGTTGAGACCAGGAATGTCTTCAGGGGTTTCGGCGGGCCGTGCGAGGAGATAAACAATGGCGACGCTGTCGTAAGATACGACCAGTTGGCCGACAGGTGGCTGATAGTGATGCCTATATTCAGACGTGTGCCGTTTAAAGAGAATGAACCTCCCGCCGGTCAAAGCGGCGACCCGGCAAAACTCAGTATGCCTGGAATTCCCGGCCAGCCCGGTAAGGCTGAACCTCTTCACATTCCCAGACGGCTCACTCCTGAGGAGAAAGCCATAGCAGATTCAATAAGACGGGCCGGAAGAACACCGGCTCCGGCAGAAGGATCCTATTGCATGTGCTACGCGGTTAGCGCCGGGCCCGATCCCTTTGGCCCGTATTACAGGTATGAATTCCGAAGACCTCTCTTCCCCGACTATCCGAGACCTGCTGTCTGGACCGACGGTTACTACGTTCCCACAAGTACCGGTGATCATATTATTCAGAAGCATGCCTGCATCGCCGAAAGAAATGAAATGCTGAAGGGTAATCCGGCCCGGGAGCTTTGCTTTATCATTGACGGGGTGAATTTTCTCAATAATGCCGACATCGACGGCTTCCAGCTACCACCTGACGGAGAACCCAATATTATGCTGGCAACGGGAGGTTCACAGCTGAATGGCATCACCTCAGACAATGGCATTTATATCTGGAAAATAAAACCCGACTGGAATGAACCTGAAAATAGCCTGCTGGAAGGACCTCAGAAGGTTGAGGTGGCAGAATACCACTACCAGGGTGGAGGGCAGCTGATTGGTTATGTTCCACAGCCCGGAACCACCCGAAAACTTGACACCCAGGGTGATAAGCTGATGTCAAGAGTGGTATATCGAAAGATCGGAGACAGGGAATCGATTGTTGCAGTGCACTCTGTAACTCCTGTATCAACAGGTACCGGCGGTATAAGATGGTATGAATTCAGAGTAGGTGAAGACAGAAGAGTGAACCTCTTTCAGCAGGGAACATTCGCTCCTGATACACTTTACCGGTTCCTGCCAAGCCCGGCGATGGACAAATACGGAAACATAGGCATCGGATATACGGTTGGTGGTGAGGCTGTTTATCCCGGACAGAGGTTTGCGGGAAGGCTCAACAGTGATCCGAAAGGGGTACTTAACCTCCGGGAGGCAGTTCTGGTTGATGGTGAAGATTCACAGACAAATACGCTTAGATGGGAAGACTATAGTCAGACAGCAGTAGACCCTTCTGATGACATGACGATATGGTATGTGGGAGATTACTTCAAAAAGGGGGCCCCGGCTTACTCTACCCGCATAGGTGCGTTCCGACTCATAGGAACTGATGGAAGAAAATAGAATTCTGGTACAGCCAGTAATCATTTTACAATAAGTTTTTTGACTCCGCGGCCTCCCTGTCCTTTGAATTCAACAAAATAGATCCCGGGTTTGTCAATGTACTGCTCCGGAAGCGGGGAGCCGTCAGCAACCCTTCCTGACCATACTCTGTTTCCCGTCATGTTCATGATGCTCACTTCAGCCTCCATGGCTGCAAACCACGGTGAACTGAATGAGACTGGTGTTCCTTTCTGAACCGGATTGGGGTAAAGCAAAATATCATCAATGAGCGTGTATCTGTCGTTAATGCCTGTATGTTCAATTGTCTTTGTCCAGTCGAACCATTTCTTATTTACATCAGCCGTTCCGGTAACACCTTCAACCAGTTGTATCCTGTAATCATGATGCGTTTTCCTGGTGACATCGCCGTGGTAGATATATTCCGTACTGCTAACTATTGCGAATACGACTGAATTGGCAGGCTGGTGGTCAAGTCTCAGGCTGCAGTCTCCTCCGTAAACAGGCTGGCTGTAAACGGTAAGACCCTCTTTTGTCCTGTAGGCAAGCTGACATGTCATGTTAGGCCCGAGGGGTATGAAGTTGATAGTTACTTTATTACCGTTTACCCTGAGCGGTATCTGGTTACTGCCCGACCAGCCGGGCGTTGTCCTCTGCTCAGGAGTCAGCAGTCCTGTACTGCTTTTGGTCGTAACCACGTAGGGGGTGGCATACCATGTGTCCGGATTGAGCCAAGAAGGCTGCCAGTCAGCCCTGATTGCAGTTCCTGTCTGTGAGTTCAGCAGGTTCATCACTGCCTGCGTCCAGGGTCCCATATCCACCAGGGCCTGTTTTGCGCGATACTCTGTAATCAGCCTTCTTGTCTGGTGTTCCCCCATTCCATTTGCAATACCTTCAAGTACCCTGCCCGGAGCATTCCTCCATATCCATGGTATGCTGCCCGGACCGAGCGTAATACCGAGAAAAGTCGGAAATGCGTTGCTGTACTGGACCCCGCCGAGCAGGTTGCGCCAGGTGCATATCTGCTGGCCGTCTTCAAACATGTTTACTCCCTCTGCCGACGGTCCGCCGAAAGAGCCGTCCTGGAGCCAGCCGCTGTAGCACTCTATGGGCATGAAAGGTGCTATGTAGGAGGCTCCGTTGAGGAAGCCCATGCTGCTGTAATTGCCGGTACGCCTTGCGGTAGCCTCCTGCTGAAGCCAGGTATTACCTCCTTCGTGGAACCAGGCGGCCTGCTTCACCCCAGGCATGTCGGCAAGTATTGAATGAATACCTTCATGAACCACGGCGTCCCTCTGGAATTGCCTGTCACCATAGGTGCAGGCCGGATCGAAGGAGTAAACCGGATAATATGAAATAAGCACCATCGGCCAGTGCTGACCCTGGTAGAAAATGCTGCTCTGCCAGCCTCCAAGTGCTGTATTTGAGGCGTTATCGGTACAAAGGCCTGATCCGTATAGATATATCGCGCTTCTGTATCCGTTTTTTGCCCTTTTGTCTGGCGGCCAGCCCATCACATCCCTGAAGTAGGCAAACTCCTGATTCATATAGTTGAGCATCGGCGTTATGGCAGCAGAAGTAACAAGGCTATTGGCGTTGGCACCCCACTTAAATGTCCACCAGCCTGATGACTGGGTTCCAACAACCCCTGCACAATCATCGAGGTCCTGTGTCGGTTCGGTAAGACCTGGAAACTCATCCCTGAAATCATAGTTTATCACCGGATCGTAATCCGGCCAGTCATAGGGAGCCGACGGATCGGGGTCGGTTCTTACCGTAAGATGGAAATAAGATTGCGACTGTGCACCACAGCTGTTGGTATAAAACACTGTATAGGTACCTGACTTCTCAGCGGTAAGGTTTTCAACAGTTAACTCTCTTCCTGTTGCTGTAAAGCCTCCGGGTCCGCCCCAGTACCAGGTTCCGCCCTCATTATCCTGGGGACTGAAGGTTGCGCCGTCACCTTCAATGACATTAACTGTATTACCGGCAACCAGGCTGCCCTCCACATCCTTTACAAAAGGTGTAATCTCAGTAGGGTCACACGGACCGCTTTCAACGCCGAAAACCCTCCATTCCAGTATGCCTGTGGCCCTGGGACTTTTCATATAGATTCTGATACGGGATGTCTGAATTGCAAGCTTCAGTGAGTTATAGGTATTCAACATTGTGCCGATGGGACCTGCATTTATCCATGCCACACCATTCCAGTACTCAATGCGGGCCTCATCAGGTTGCAGTATACCGAGACCGTCATCCCACCAGTATACTGAAGTTGAAGTGAGGTTCTTTGCGAGAGGCCATTCATACTGCACCCACTCGAAAGTGTTAAAATAGTCCTCCCCTCTCCAGTTTCCATAGGCGCCTTGCGATTTATCCGATGAACTTGTCGGGTTATAGCCATCATTGACAGCCCCGAGAGTCTCCCATGATGAGACGTGTGATGTGGTTACAACAGCTGACAACGCCAGGTTAACGGTATCGGCAGAGCCGAATGCCATTGCGGTTGAAAGGTAAGCTGTCAGAAAGCCCATTACAAGCTTCAATACAGTTGATGGCCATCGTATAATGCCTTTCCCATGCTCCTTCCAGAAGCCTTTTCGGTCAGTGTTGTCTCTCATTCGCCTTATAAGATAAAAATAAGAACATAACCCGGGGGATAACAAGTGTAAATTTAACGCTTTTTAATTCATATCATCAATATTGAGAAAAAAATTGATCCGGATTATCATCCAGACAATTTCCTTCTACCGTATTTTAATATATTATATGCCATTAAGCAAATCATAATTGAACACTAGTAAATCTATAGGATAAAAACATTTGAGCAAATGCATCATCAATAGAGAATTAACGTCTTTGAATCACTAATTATATGTCAATTATGAAAAAATATCTGATACTCATAGTAACATTTGCTTTTTTCCTGAATGTGTACGCACAAGTTCCCCATCTTACGGGAAAGATAGAAATTTCAATCCAGTCGGGCACTTTTGATGCTGAATTAATGCTAAGCAACTTACCCGACATGGATAATTATTCCATTTGGATCAACAGGGGACTGAATATAGAATACTTCAGGGATGCCGAAGATAAATTCAATTACTACTACAATTATGAATATGCTCCTGAGAATTCCAGAATCAGCAGCGAGGAAACGATTAAGTATTATTTTCCTTCAAGTGATAAGAAAAGCCGGTATTTGCCCAATTCATTCATGGTAAGTTATACCGGTAAGTTTCCTGTTATCGCTGATACTCTGAGGGCATATCAATGGAGGGACTGGAAAGGAAACATGGCCTTTAACGGCCAGTCATTTCGTGCTTCGGAGCAGAGTGCCTGGTACCCGATCATTTACGACAGGGAAAATGACATTGTAATCAACAAATACACTTATGAAATAACAGTAAACTGTGATGACTGCAGTGCATTGTACTCAAACGGCGACCTACCCGTAAAAGGCAGCCGGGCCACTTTCAGTTCCGATGAAGCTGTGCCTCTGCTGCTGTTTACAGGCAACTTTGACTTTTCAAAGTATGAAGATATATATTTTATAAATGCAGATCTTGACCAGGATAAAAAGGAAACCCTGAAAAACCTGATACAAAACACCATAGGCTTTTATGAAATGAAACTTCAGATTCCTTATGGGCAACCTGTTGTTTGCCTTGGTTCCACCCCGATATCAATAAGAAACAGCTGGTTGTTTGTAACCTACCCCACCATCGCAGTTGTTGCACCGCCGCAACACAACTGGCAGTCATATTTTGACCCTGAAACACATAAATTCAGCAGGAATCCAGTAAAAAAACTTATTGCGCACGAGTTGTGCCACTATTATATAGGAAACATATTTATTCCCAACAGTACACTTACCTGGTTTTTCAGTGAAGGGCTTACAGACTATCTTGCTATTCTGGCAATAAAACAGATCGAAGGTGAGGCCTTTTACCGGGAGATCATTTCAGATTACGCAAAACAAGTCGCAAAATTTGAACCTATTCCTCTGAATAAAATAACCATGCCAGGTGAAATTGATGAGTTTTACCGGTACAGATATGCTCCCTTATTGCTCACAGCAATAGAAAAAGAAGTGGGAGAAGAGACAATGTGGGCATGGGCAAGGGAAGTTATAGGCTCCAACGGACAACTTACCGATTTTGATTTCTTTAAATCAACTTTAATGGCGGCAG
This sequence comes from Bacteroidales bacterium, assembly GCA_046484805.1. GTDB lineage: Bacteria > Bacteroidota > Bacteroidia > Bacteroidales > VadinHA17 > SLNP01. The sequence goes on along the minus strand of JAWOIF010000225.1, from coordinate 502 downwards.
GAATTTCAGAAGATACCGTTGAAAAAATTATAGAGAAGTTTATTGACAATAAAAATGCCCTGCAGAATATAATGGAAAAAATTCAATAGGACCTATATAAGAGTAAGTCTTCGGCTACATACACCCTTTCTAAGGGAAGATTTTTCTAATTCTGAAATATTACACCTCGGGTTCCCAGCCATTTTGCTACCTTCCCGAGCACTTTCGATAGTGATTTTTCTTTGAAATCCTTTTTTCCTGTAATAAAAAAATATATTACTTTCTATATTAAACTATGTATCCCATTGATTATCTGATGTTATCGTCGGAGTGAGAAGATTGCCGCCAATGGCTTCGTCTGGATTGAGGCTTTTTTCATTAAATGGCTTTTGCAGGAACTACCTGCAACACCATAAAGAAAAAAACCTTTCCGCTTTAGCGGAAGGGCTTTCTTTCTTTCGTAGGGTGATCGATTGCCGCAAATGGCTTCGCCATTGCGGCGGACTTCCATGGGGTGACCTGA
>JAWOIF010000204.1:0-4345 GCA_046484805.1 Bacteroidales bacterium | reverse complement strand
CAAAAGAAATTCTGAAATGAAATACACAAAACTGGGTAAGAACGGACCGGAGATATCGACAGTGGGATTTGGTGCATGGGGTATCAGCGGGCGCGACTGGGGTGTGACTGATGACGGGAAATCGAAAAAAGCTATACATGCAGCGCTGGACGAAGGGGTGACCTTTATCGACACGGCTGACGTTTACGGCTTTGGCCACTCCGAGGAGCTGATTAGGGAGGTCCTGGATGAAAGAGCCGACAGGGGAGGGGTTGTGATCGCCTCCAAGGCCGGTAATAACTTCTATCCATTTATGGGACAGGAGCACAAGGTGACTCCTGGCAACAACGATTATTCGGTGAAACACCTTGTCTTTGCCGCCGAGCAGAGCCTGAAACGACTTAATATTGAAGCTCTTGACATTCTGCAGCTTCACAGTCCGGACCTCGATATTCTGGAGAAAGATGAACCATGGATGGCACTTGACAGGCTGAAGAGAGACGGCAAGATAAAGCATGCCGGATGGAGCGTGCAGTCGTTTGAAGAGAATTCACAGGCTCATATCCTTGAGCGGCATAATGAGCTGATAGATGTGATACAGGTGAGGTACAACCTGCTGGAGAGGCAGGCTGAGGAGGTGCTGCTTCCCATGGCAGAGAAGTTTGGTACAGGGGTTATTATTCGAATACCTTTATTGTTCGGATTTTTGTCGGGTAAGTTTAACAGGGCCAGTAAGTTCGGGGATAATGACCATAGGAGGTTCAATCTGTCGGAGGAGAAGCTGGACGGTTATCTGGCCCGGTTGGATTCATATCAGCCTCTGTTTGATAAGTATCCTGATTACACCATGGCCCAGCTGAGTCTGAGGTTTTGCATTTCCCATCCTGCCTGTCATGTCGTTATCCCCGGTGGCAAGACCCCGGAACAGGTACGTGAGAATGTGGTGGCGTCAGACCTGGATTTTATCGGATTTGAAGAGTATCAACAGGAGAAATTGTAACTGCGGTTTATGCTGCCGGTATCATGCAAAAAGCAACAAAGTCTACTGCACCGTTAACGCTATTCCGAATCTGTACGGACTCATTATATGATTGCCCACGCTCCAGTCGGCGATACCGAACAGATTGGTATAGCTGGCCTCAACTACCGGTGATGTAAGGTCTCCGAAGAGAGTGATTCTCGCAATATCGCCCAGAAGCAGATCGACGCCCAACTGGTACGTCATGCCAAACATGCCCTTTGAGAACTCACCATAGGAGCCATCGCGTTCTGCAGTGAGGAAGTTTGCGTTTACGGTAAAAGCTCCCGGAGCGATTCCAGCCCAGAGGCGTAATTTCTCGGTCGGATAGACATATCTGAGGGCTGCTCTTATGGAGACAACATCGTGAAAGTATTTTACATCGGCGGGAAATACTCCTGTCTCATGCGATCCGGTTTCAACATACACCCAGCCACTGCTTGACACTTCTCCATTAAATGCGACATCAGCACTCTTTCTGCCAACCTCTCCCAGCAGACCGATTTCGAAATTCTTCGATACCGGATAGAGAAGCCCAAAACCGTAGAAATATCCTCCTGCCATCACGGCCTCGCCGCTGGATTCAACAGTTGATGATACAGGATTACAGGGCAGGGACATCCATGAGGGAGTCTGCAGTCCGCCTGTTGCCATGAAGAAGGTTTTCTTTTTTCCTGTCACTTCACCCGAAGCAGATGAGGAAGTATCTGCTGACTGGCCATATAAGGCAGAATATCCCATTATAAGGGAAAGGGCAATAATGAATGAGTTTTTCATCACAGATCTGATTAAGAGTTAATACCAATAATGTAAATAATGTGGAGATTTCCCCAATATCTCTCTCATAGTATCCAAAAGGCCACTATATATATAATAGGTCAAAATAAGTAATATTTGTATTATATGGTTTTGATGTCCAGGCAATCGTTATCAACAATACTTACGGCAGTTTTGAACAATTTTGAATTTCTGTAAGGAAATAAATATATTCTATGGACATTGAAATATTATACCTGCACTATAGAAATTCAAGGATAATGACTGCAATCTCAGATTAGCCGCCGGAATTTGGTGGGCAGGGGTGATTCGAATCGCATCTTCTTGTGGGTAACGGGGTGGATGAAGGCCAGTACGCTGGCGTGCAGGGCCAGGCGGGCTATGGGATTGCCGGTGGCTCCGTATTTTTTGTCGCCGACTATGCTGTGGCCTATCTCCTGCATGTGAAGCCTTATCTGGTTCTTCCTTCCGGTATCAAGCTTTATCTCAAGGAGTGAGTAGTGAGGTTTGCTCTTTATGACGCGGTAGTGAGTGATTGCCAGGTCGCCTTTTTCCTTGTCTTTTGTGGTATGCATCATCAATGCCTTGCTTTCATAAATGTATGACTGGACGGTTCCTTCGGGCTCTTCAACCTGACCTTCAACCACTGCCATGTATGTCCGTTCTACGATGCTCTCCTTCCAACTTGACTGCAGTAGGGTTTGTACCTCCTCGCTCTTAGCAAACATCATCAGTCCGGATGTGTCGCGGTCAAGCCTGTGCACCACAAATATCTTTGCGGCACTGTTCTGCTGCTTGACGAATGAACTGAGGATACTGTATGCTGTAGCCTGCTTTTCTCCCTCCGTAGCTATGGAGAGCAGGCCGTGAAACTTATCAACAACTATCAGGTGATCGTCCTGATAAACAATGCGCAGGCTGCGGCTGAGGCTTCCGTAGGAGGAGGGACTCCATTTTATTACAACGATGTCGCCGGGGTGCAGCTGGTGATTGAATTGGGTAATGAACTGTCCGTTCACCCACACCTGTTTATTGCGCAGCAGTGATTTAATGTTGTCGCGGCTCTTATGTCTGAGGTTATCAGTGAGGAACTGCATTAGCAATGCCTCTTCCGTAACCGTCAGGTGGGTATCTTCCTTATGTTGTAGTTTGTTTCTCATTTCATTATTATTCTTGCCGGTATTTTACTTTGCGGCTATTCCAGCCGCGTTTATTTGCTGCAGATTCAGCTCTTTTCACTTAATTCCATCCAGCGGTCGGTCTTCTCTTCCAGGACGGCAGTAACTTCGCCGTGCTTCCGCGAGTATTCCATCAGCTCTTCGGCAGCAAGTTCTCCCTCTGACAGGGCATTTTCAATTGCTGCCTTTTCTGCCTCAAGGGCCTCAATGGATTTCTCCAGGCTCTCAAGTTCACGTCTTTCATTAAAAGTGAGTTTTGGTTTTGCTGCCGGCTTCTGATTGGGGCTGTCATTGCCGGCCGATGTCAACGCTGTTGGCTCAGCTCTTTTATTGCTTTTGCCGGCAGCAGTTGGCCCATCAGGCTTCTGTTTTGCCTTATCGTTAAGCCAGGAGCGGTACTGGGTATAGTTTCCGGGGAAATCGCGGATAGCTCCGTTCCCCTCGAAAACGAAGATATGATCGGAAATCTTATCGATAAAGAACCTGTCATGGGAGACTGCCAGCAGGCATATCCCGGCTTCAGCAAGATACTCCTCGAGCACATTCAGGGTTTCGATATCGAGATCGTTGGTGGGTTCGTCGAGTATCAGGAAATTCGGATTGCGCATGAGTGTGGTAACCAGGTAGAGCCTTCGCCGCTCGCCTCCGCTGAGCTTCCCGATGTAGTCATACTGTCGGGCAGGGGGGAAGAGAAACTGTGTGAGCAGTTGTGTCGGACCGATAGTTGATCCGTCGGTCATGGTCACCACCTCGGCTATATCACGCACTGCATCAATAACCCTCTGTCCATCGTCAAAGCTGATACCCTCCTGGCGGAAGTATCCGAAACGCACTGTTTCGCCCGGATCGACTGATCCAGTGTCTGGACTGAGTACTCCTGTTACAAGGTTAAGGAAAGTTGATTTGCCGGAACCGTTCTTCCCGATAATGCCGACCTTCTCGAAGCGGGTGAATATATATGAGAAGTCGCCGATGACTCTTTCGGAGCCGAAGCTTTTACTGATATTCTCCAGCTCGAGTATTTTGTTCCCCAGCCTCCTGGTTCCCGACCTGATTTTTATATTTTCGGAACCCCTGGTTCCTTCAGCCTTATCTTTAAGCTCATAGAATGAGGCGATTCGCGATTTTGATTTGGTGGTTCTGGCGCGGGGCATCCTTCTCATCCACTCCATCTCCTTTTTCAGGAGGTTGCGTGCGCGGTCGGTGGCCGACTGCATGTTTTCGAGTCGTTCGGCGCGTTTTTCGATGTAGTATGAGTAGTTGCCGGCGTATTTATATATGGTGTTGTTGTTGAGTTCGATTATCTGGTTGCATACCCTGTCGAGGAAATACCTGTCGTGGGTTACGATGAGGATGGTGAGGTTGGCTCTGCCGAGGTAGTTTTCGAGCCACT
>JAWOIF010000195.1:0-4926 GCA_046484805.1 Bacteroidales bacterium | reverse complement strand
CGCTTCAGGCTTATAATATCGACCTTTTGAAAGACGTATTATTTTACCTGTGCTGACAAGCCTGTTCAAAGCCATTTTTAATGCACTCATATTTTTCACCGGAATTCCAAAATCATCATAGGTGAATATATAACCTGTCTTAAATCTGTTTATCTTATTTACAACTATATCAGCTATTTTCATGGAGAAATAGATATAATACAAAGATATGAAATGTGACGTTTTTATCGGCAAAAACGTCACATTATATTTGTGCCCGTTCCCCGTTCTCGGTTCCCCGTTTACCTTTGTAAAGGAATTTCTTCTCTTCGCCTTTAAGGAGGCGAAGGATGTTTTTCTGGTGGGTGATGATGAGGGCGATGGCGACGATGATTGAGAAGTAGCTGAAGAGTTGTGAGGGGGAGTCGAAGAGGGTGAAGACGAATACCGGGAAGGCGATGCCGGCGCTTATTGAACCCAGGCTTATGTAGCCAAAGAGCAGCAGAACCACCAGAAATACCCCCAGACATGCCAGCGTAACCGGCAGGTGCAGGGCAAGCAAAAATCCGAATGTAGTCGCCACTCCCTTGCCACCCCGGAATCCGGCGAAAATCGGAAAGATATGTCCCACAATAGCTATCATCCCCGCCAATATCTGCAAATTGATCAGTGCCTCCGGTGAAACCTGTCCTGTCAAAAGCCATACAGGAAGCATCGCTGCCACCCATCCCTTAAGCACATCGACAAGCAGAACCGGCACACCGGTCTTCCAGCCAAGGACCCTGAAGGTATTTGCGGCCCCTGCATTGCCGCTGCCATGCTCACGCACATCTGTTCCGTGAAACAGCCTGCCGGCCCATACTGAGGTCGGTATTGAGCCCAGGATGTAGGCTCCGAGAGATACAATAATTATATGTGAAATACTCATAATTTGCTATACCCGGGGACCGGCGGTTACAAGAAGCCTGGTCTCTTCGTTTGATGTGAATTTGTTGAAGTTATTAATGAATTTCTGTCCGAGTGACAACGCTGCCTTATGCCATTCATCGGCTGATGACCATGCTGAGCGCGGATCTGGCAATGAGGGGTTGACTCCTTCGATTTCGACAGGTATTTCGAGGTTGAAGACCGGCAACTGCACGAACTTAACATCAGCCAGGGTACCGTTAAGGATTGCGTTTATGATCTTACGTGTAGAGGGAAGGTCAATCCTTTTACCCACGCCATAGGGTCCGCCCATCCATCCGGTATTTACCAGCCATGCATCGGCGTTATGCATCTCCATCTTGCGGGTCAGTTCTTTCGCATATATGATAGGGTCGAGCAGCAGGAAGGCCGCGCCAAAGCATGATGAGAATGAAGGAACCGGCTCCTTTATACCCCTCTCGGTACCGGCCACCTTGGCAGTGTATCCGCTCAGGAAATAGTACATGGTCTGTTCCTTTGTCAGGCGGCTTACAGGCGGCAGCACCCCAAAGGCATCAGCCGTCAGGAAGATCACCCTGGTGGCATGCCCCGCCTTCGAAACCGGCTTTATAATATTATTTATATGGTAAATCGGGTATGAGACCCTTGTATTCTCCGTTTTGCTGCCGTCATCGAAATCGATCGAACCATCGGGCCGTACAACCACATTCTCAAGCAGGGCGTCACGCTTAATGGCGTTATAAATGTCGGGTTCATTCTCCTTGCTCAGGTTAATACACTTGGCGTAGCATCCGCCTTCGAAGTTGAAGATCCCGTCATCATCCCAGCCATGCTCATCGTCACCGATAAGAGCCCTGTCGGGATCGGTCGAGAGGGTTGTCTTACCCGTCCCCGAGAGTCCGAAGAAAATGGCCACATCGCCCTTTTTACCGACATTGGCAGAGCAGTGCATTGCAGCTATGCCCTGAAGGGGAAGGTAGTAGTTCATAATTGAGAAGATACCCTTCTTCATCTCGCCGCCGTACCATGAGCCTCCGATTACAGCCATCCTCTCCTTAAGGTTGAAGAAGACGAAATTCTCTGAGTGCAGGCCCTGCTTTTGCCAGTCAGGATTAATAGTTTTTGAGGCTGTCAGAACCACGAAGTTGGGTTTGAAGTCCCTGACTTCATCTTCTGTTGGCCTGATAAACATGTTCCTGACAAAGTGAGCCTGCCAGGCTACCTCGAGGATGAACCTGACGCTGAGACGGGTATTAACATTGGCACCGGCAAAGCAGTCGACGACAAAAAGCTTTTTCCCCGAGAGCTGCTGCGAAGCAAGGTTTTTACAGTGTTCCCATACCTCAGGGTTAATAGGCTTGTTGTCTGAGGCGGGGGATACATCAGATTTCCACCAAACGGTTTTTTCCGATACTTCGTCCATGACGATGTACTTATCCTTCGGAGAGCGGCCGGTAAATACACCGGTATCTACTGCAATGGCTCCGGTGTCGGTAAGGGTTCCGGCTTCGAAGCCTTTAAGATCGGGACTGGTCTCTTCCTCGAAGAGTAGTTTGTAGGAGGGATTATAGATAATCTCTTCAATGCGGGAAATGCCATAGGCGGCCAGATGATTGGCGGTAATCATGGTCAGAGTTCTTTAGGTTAGATAAGAGTTGATAAAGATATAATAATTATTCTAAAGTATATATATAATAGGTAAGAGGGGTTTGGGGATATATGGGAGAAGGTGTCAGGTAAAAAAATGGCGTAAAAGGCATAGAGGGCGTAAAAGGCATAGAGGGCGTAAAAAAAAAAGGGCGTAAAGGGCGTAGTGGCGCAGTGGCGTAGTGGCGTAGTGGGCAAAAAAAAACCGCTCCGGACTGGTGGTCCGAAGCGGTCAGTATTATTGTTTTTGTAAGCCAGCCGGATAACTACCTGCCGGCGGATCAATATTATTTCCCTGCCTTGATGGCTGCCTGGGCGGCGGCCAGTCGTGCGATGGGTACCCTGAAGGGTGAGCAGCTCACGTAGTTCAGTCCGTTGCGGAAGCAGAACTCCACAGAAGCGGGATCGCCGCCCTGCTCGCCACAGATACCTACCTTAAGATCGGGTCTGGTGGCACGGCCTTTCTCAACCGACATGGTGATAAGCTGTCCAACACCATCCTGATCAATAGTCTGGAACGGGTCGGCAGCAAGTATGTTATGGTCGAGATAATCGTTCAGGAATCCGCCTGTATCGTCGCGGCTGAAACCGTAGGTCATCTGTGTCAGGTCGTTGGTACCGAACGAGAAGAACTCGGCTGACTTAGCCATACGGTCGGAGAGGAGGGTAGCTCGCGGTATCTCAATCATGGTACCGTACAGATAGCTTATCTCCTTGATCTCAAACTTTTTACATACCTCAGCATAGGCCTTGTCGACGATCTTCTTCGTGAAATCGAGCTCGGCAACCTCACACGTTACAGGAACCATAATCTCAGGCTTCGGCGTCTTGCCTTCCTTCATCAGCTCTGCAGTAGCCTCGAAGATGGCACGTATCTGCATCTCGCTGATCTCGGGATAGGTGACACCAAGGCGAACACCCCTGTGTCCCATCATCGGATTTGACTCATGGAGGACCTCTCCGCGCTTAACAACCTCCTCAAGATTAATACCCAGGGCCTTCGCAATTTCTTCCTGCTTTTCGCGGCTCTGCGGTACAAACTCATGCAGCGGCGGGTCGAGCAGCCTGAACGTAACAGGAAGTCCGTCCATCGCCACCATCGTAGCCTTAATATCCTTCTTCACAAATCCGAACAGCTCATCAAGTGCGGTGCGGCGCTCTTTCTCACTGTTGCTGAGGATCATTTTCCTGAGCAGGAAGAGAGGCTCTTCCGAACCCTTTCCGTAGAACATATGCTCGGTACGGAAGAGGCCGATACCTTCGGCGCCAAAGCTGAGGGCAAGAGTAGCATCCTCAGGTGTTTCGGCGTTGGTGCGCACACCCATCGTGCGGTATTTGTCAGCCAGCTTCATAAACTCCTGGAAGCGCGGGTTCTCGGTGGCATCCATAAGAGGAACAGCACCCACATATACATTACCCCTGGTTCCGTTCAGCGTCAGAAGGTCACCTTCAACAATCGCCTTATCGGTTCCGGTGATCTTAGCAATCTTCTTGTCGGCATTGACACTGAGGCCTCCTGCCCCAACAACGCAGCACTTACCCCATCCGCGGGCAACAAGCGCAGCATGCGATGTCATACCTCCACGGGCGGTAAGGATACCCTCGGCAGCCCTCATACCTTCAACATCTTCAGGATTGGTCTCTTCGCGAAGCAGAATGACTTTTTCACCCTTCCTTGCCCATATAACTGCATCTTCAGCGGTGAATACCACACGACCCACAGCGGCACCCGGACCGGCGGGCAGACCCTTCACTATCGGGTTGTGCTTTTCCTCCTCAGCAGGATCGCATATCGGGTGCAGCAGTTCGTCAAGCTGTGCCGGGTTCAACCTCAGCACGGCGGTCTTCTCATCAATCAGTTTTTCATGCAGCATATCCATTGCCATGTTGAGCGCGGCGGTACCGGTTCTCTTTCCGGCGCGGCACTGCAGCATGTAAAGAACACCCTCCTGTATCGTGAACTCGATATCGAGCATGTCGTGGAACGACTTCTCAAGTGTTTCACGTATATCAGAGAGTTCCTTGTATGTACCGGGCATGGCCTCTTCCATACTGTCGAGGTGCGTGTTCTGCTCGTTTTTGGTAGCGTCGTTAAGCGGACTGGGTGTGCGGGTACCCGCAACAACATCCTCGCCCTGAGCGTTTACAAGCCATTCGCCATAGAAGAGGTTCTCACCTGTGGCGGGGTTACGGGTAAAGGCAACGCCGGTGGCTGATGAATCGCCCATGTTACCGAATACCATCGCCTGTACGTTAACAGCGGTACCCCACTCATCGGGAATACCCTCAATGCGGCGGTATGAAACGGCTTTCTTGCCATTCCAGCTCTTGAAAACGGCCTTGATACTGCCAATCAGCTGGTCGTTTGCATCA